>NZ_CP022222.1:7895390-8196385 GCF_009930815.1 Bradyrhizobium sp. CCBAU 051011
GCTTCAGGCCAAGTATCGCCGGACCACGCTCGCGATCTGGGCGTCGGCATTCCTCAGCCTGTTCTGCATCTTCGGCCTCTCGGGCTGGATTCCGACCGTGATGATGCAGCGTGGCGAGACCTTTGCCGCCAGCTTCGGCTTCGGCGCGCTGATGCAGATCATGTCGTTCGTCGGCGGCCTCGTGCTTGGCCACCTCGTCGACCGGTCCGGCTATAGCCGCGGACTGATCGCGACCTGGTGGGCGTTCGGCGGCCTCGCCGTGCTGTCGCTGGTGGCGATGAACGACCATATCGTCAACATCACCTCAGTCGCCGCCGCCGGCTTCTTCATCATCGGCGCGCAGTTCGTGCTGAACAATTTTACCGCGGCGTCCTATGAGACCGGCGTGCGCGCCACCGCGGTCGGCATGGAGCTCGGGGTCGCGCGGGTCGGCGCCATTCTCGGCCCGTTCGTCGCCGGTGCGCTCCAGCAATATTACCAGAGCCCGACGCCGATGTTCCTGTCGATCGGCATCTCGGCGATCGCCGCCGGCGCGATCATCCTGCTGGCGAAGCGGCCGGCGGCGATCGCTTCCAACAGCCTTGAAGAGACAGCCGGCTTGCGCAAGGTCGCACAACCCGCTTCCTGAGATGAGGCGTCGATGCGGAACGTCCGGCTCCGGGGCGATTGTCGCGGAGCCGGGTTTTAGTTTTGACGCGTTTTCTTCACGCGAACCGGTATCCACTTCGCTCGAAAACGCTACGCTTACGCCGCAACCGGCTCCGATGCGCGATCTTCGACCAGCGCGACCGCATCGCGCAGCACATTGACACCGGCGCCCGGCTTGACGCCCTTCTCCGCGAGATGGCGGCGGAAGGCGCGCGCGCCGGGGACGCCATGAAATGCGCCGACGAAGTGCCGCGTCATCGAATGCAGCTTTGCGCCTTGCGACAACTGGTCTTCGATGTAGGGCAACATCGCTTCGAAGACGTCCTTCATCGACGCGTGCGGCGCCGCCTCGCCAAACAATTCCGGATCGACGTCGAGCAGGCGCCACGGCTCCTGATAGGCCGCCCGCCCCAGCATCACGCCGTCGACATGGTCGAGATGCCGCTTCGCCTCCGCGATACTGCCGATGCCGCCATTGATGATGACGGGCACATCCGGCAGCACGGCCTTGAGCCGGTAGACCCTGTCGTAGTCGAGCGGCGGGATGTCGCGGTTTTCCTTCGGAGACAATCCGTTGAGCCAGGCTTTTCGGGCATGCACGACCAGCGTGTCCGCGCCGGCCGCGACCACACTGCGCGCCAGCACGTCGAGCGCCACTTCCGGATCCTGGTCGTCGATGCCGATCCGGCATTTGACCGTGACGGGAATCCTGACCGCGCGCTTCATCGCAGCCACGCCGTCGGCAACCAGCGCCGGCTCCGCCATCAGGCAGGCGCCGAAGCGGCCATCCTTCACCCGGTCGGACGGACAGCCGACATTGAGATTGATTTCGTCGTAACCGAAATCCTCGCCGATCTTCGCAGCAGTGGCGAGATCATCCGGAACCGACCCGCCAAGCTGTAGCGCCACCGGATGCTCGCTGGCATCGAACCCGAGCAGCCGCCTGCGGTCGCCATGAATAATGGCGCCGGTCGTCAGCATCTCCGTATAGAGCCGCGCACGCCGGCTCATCAGACGGTGGAAGACGCGGCAATGCCGGTCGGTCCAATCCATCATGGGTGCCACAGAAAAGCGATAGTCTTGCAATTCCAATGATTTACCCTACACTCTCAAGAGGATGAAAGAAGAACGTGTGCACTCCCAACTAGACGAAATTGCACACGTTTGTATCCGTTTTGACCTCTCAGTGCACACATAGTGCACACGAAAGCCGGAGTGCACACGCGTGGCGACCTTCACTCAGCTGGCATCTGGAAACTGGCGCGTCCAGGTCCGCCGCAAGACCCGTTATGTGGCCGAGACGTTCCGACGACGCAAGGACGGCGAAGAATGGGCGCTCGAGATGGAGCGCAATATCGACCGCAACGGATCGTCCAAGCCGCGTGCGCTGCGAACGGTTCGAACATTCGGCGACCTGATAGACCTCCATGACCAGGATATGCACGAGGTCGGCAAGCCCCCTCGCCGTTCGAAGGCCGCGGTCATGGAAGCACTCAAAGACGCGCTTGGGACCGTGAAACTACCTCAATTGAACCGCGAGCGCCTGATCGAATTCGGAAGGAAGCGCGCGAAACAAGGTGCCGGCCCCGCGACGCTAGCGATTGACTTGTCTTTCATCAGAACAATCGTATCGCACGCAGCAGCCGTTCATGGAATCGAAGTCTCGGCTGAGGAAGTTCGTTTAGCACGCATTGCATTGAAGCACCTCGATCTTGTGGGCAGAGGGATCGAACGCGACCGTCGGCCTACACAAGACGAAATCGACGAACTCATCGAGTATTTCGAGACCAATCCACGCCAAGTGATCCCGATGGGCCGCATCGTGCGCTATGCGATCGCGACAACTATGCGTCAGGAAGAAATATGCCAGCCGGAGTGGCCTGACGTCGATATCAGGAAGAGGCTTGTCTTGCTTCGAGATCGCAAAGATCCGAGACACAAAATCGGCAATCATCAAAAGGTCCCGCTACTTAACTTAACGGGATATGATGCATGGGAGATTTTGCTACAGCAACGGATCATCACACGAGGCCAAGGCCGCATCTTTCCGCACCATCATAAATCCATCAGCACAGCATTTACCCGCGCATGTGATGAATTGAAGATCGACGACCTGCATTTCCATGATCTTCGTCACGAAGGCACGAGTCGGCTGTTTGAGGCAGGACTTACGATCGAAAAGGTCGCGCTTGTGACGGGCCACAAGGATTGGCGAATATTGCAGCGCTACACCAATCTCAAGCCGGAGGATCTGCACAAACTGCAAAGAGCAGCGCAGCCTTCGATGGAAGAATTCATCGAGACGTTGGCCGCGTCCTAGCAGATCGCCGCCATGAATTATGTGGCCCAGGACTCGTCAAATTGCAGGCTCACTGTGGTTCCTCCATTGGACGACCGTTCCGATAGATCCCGGCTGGAAGATTTCACGGACATCGCGCGCGAGGCGCACACGCTCGCACCATGATGAAGAGCGTGGTCGACCTCTGGCGCCCAGTGCCGGACTACGATAACCACCCGGCGAGACCGAAGTTCACGGCATGCCGGGCCTCGACGACGTCGACCGCTAACGATCGAACCGATGACCGCCGTTGACGACACCGCCTTCACAGCACATATCAAGGTCAATCCGAACGTCCCACAATGCCTGCTTTGGCACTGGGTCCCGCACCGTTCACGGCGCGAATGCTTGTTTTTGATCGGGCGGCGCCGACAACTTGAGCAATTCGTCCTCAAAGCTTCCAAGTCCACGACGACCGGAAGACCCTCTCTACGGGACCGTTAGTCCACCGACGCTCTTCCCACATGGGACGCCCGTCAGAACTAGTCTTGGCCTCAGCGGCGGCGGCATCGTAGGCCGTGCCAGAGATGAACGTATTGAACGGAGGTTCCCGGAGGCTACAGAGCTTCGCGGCGATATTGGGAGCGCGTCCCACCCAGATTAGATCGTTACTATTGCGAACTCCGCCTCGTACCGCGAGCACATCGCTGGTGTCGACGCCAGTACCATGACCCAGCACATGGGTGCCGTCCCGCAAAGCCTCGTACTTTGCTTCAAAGCGAGGCTTTAGGATATTTTTGAACACATAGTTGATCTTCAGGGCGCACTTCACCGCCGATGTGTTCTTCGATCCACCGACGAAGACGCCCATAACTCGATCACCGTCGAAGCTGCGGACTTCCCCGCCAGAGACCTTGATCAGGCGGGACGATGCCGCCAGAAACGCCTTGCATACCCTTGCGGTTACTCTCCTGTCCCACATAGCCAGCTTGGTCGAGTCCGCGAGGTCAGCATAAAGGAAGGTCGCCGAGAGCTTTACCCCTCCTCCAGCAAGCGCAACTGTGTCCGTTGTCGGGACTACCTGGCCGTCCCTAATATTCCAAGCATCCTTCAGGACGCCGCCGACGTCACCTCCGATATCGTCAAGAACTCCCATGTGGCTACTTCAGCGGCCAGGTTGAGCGCAATTGCGCCGCAGCGGCCATTGTTGCGACCCATGGCACAATTGAAAGCATCGTGAGCATAAAGGCGCACTTCAGGAAATCGAACTTCTCTCTCAGAATCGTCGAATTTCGCCAGATCTGCTCGGTCACGTCGTTAACGTGGTCGATGTCGGTTCTCGACGTGAAGCGCTCGCCGAACTCCTTAGCTGACTGCTTTGCGATCGACCGAAAATAGATCATTGAGTTATCGTCGCCGACCAAATGGGGAAAAACGCAGCGATAGACGTAGACGATGCTCGCCACGGCAAGCGCCAGAAATGCCAGGGCAAGGGCTATGACATACCAATGTTCGAAGTCCTCCTTGCGCATGTTGAGGGCTACGAATCCCAGCATGCCCGTGTTGACGGCGAAGAGGAATGAAGCCTTGGCTTCGACCCGCGGAAAAAAGCCCAGAACGCGATCGAGTTGTTTCTCCGATCGTGCGTTTGCGGACTCACTCACCATAGTATTCTTCCCGTGGGCGGGGGCCGATTCGGGGATTCGAAACACGGTTCAATCTCGAAGAAGGCCACACGAAACCGCCACTTTAAAATAGTACCGAAAAGACAACGATATCAACATTTTGTGGCACGGTGGATGATCAGGGTCTTCATCTTGCATTTTCTCGCTAAGAGGTGCAAAAAATGGCCCGTCCCGATACCCTAGCTGATTCGCCACCATCGGTCGCACCGAAGGCGGCATAGGAAGGTGTCGGGCCGAAGTGCTTAGTCGAACAAAGGGTGAATATCGTTGCCCTCGAAGGAGCGTCCCGTGAGCAATTCCTGGAAGTACGACCGCGCCAAAGACGCGATCGACAAGCGTCTGGAAGAAGTGAAGACGGTCGAAATCGTCGACTACAAGCGCGACATGTCGCTGGAGTCGATTCCGACGACCAAGGCCTACCGCGTCGACGGTGTGCACATGTACGCCGACATTTTGAACCTGTCGGACATTCTCGGCACGACCGCCGCCGAGGGCGAGCGCTGCCACAAGCGGGCGCTTCGCTTCCTCAACCTGCATCAGCGGGCGGTTCGCCGGATTCTTGCCCGATGCGATGTCCGGCGCGTCGACTTCCATAACCAGCGCCTTCATTCGCTCGTGACCAAGCCTTACGGCGCGGATGAGGAGAAAAAGCGAGTCTGTCGCGGGGTCGCGATTGGGAAACTGATTATCGACGTGCTCGCCGAGACCGGCGACGACGATGAGGATATTCCGAATGCGAAGGTGCGGATCGGCATCGACACAGGTGTGACGCTCTCCGTCAACAACGGCCGGAGCGGCAACCGCGAGCCGCTGTTTCTGGGGTCTGCCGCGAATCTCGCCGCCAAGCTCGCATCGAACTGGAAAGCCGAGGGAGTCTTCCTGACGAACGTTGCCCGCAAGGCCGCCGGACTGTCGGAAGTCGATGCGGGTACCGAAGGGACGTCTCCCCTCAGCGCCGACGAGATCAAACAGTGCCAGGACGAAGCCAAGCTTGACGTCACTAAGGACGAGATCGTCAAGGAATGGCGGAAAGACAACGAGGAAAACCCCATCGGTTCGTTTGAATTCTCCCGTCCGACGCCACCCTTGCGTAACTTGGATATCTCGGTCCTGACCCCGGCGAACTCGCGACGGATGGAAGCCGTATCGACCTATGCCGACCTCGACGGGTTCACCAAGTACGTCGCCAAGCATATCGACAAGAATGCCGAGGATGTCGTCCGCTGCTTCCATGTAATCCGTTCCGAACTCGATCGCGTCCTTTCGTCCGATTTCGGCGGCCGCCGGATCCGGTTCATTGGGGACTGCATTCACGGGCTTTTGATGGAAGGGACAGCGCACACCACCGATGATGAGGAAACCATCTCAACGGCAACCATTTGCGCCGGGGGGCTGCGAAGCAGCTTCAATCTGGCGCTCGAGCGCCTGGAGGCAAACAAGATCGACATAGACGGGCTGGGTTTGGCCATCGGCTTCGAGTTCGGTGCAATGACGGTCACGAGATTGGGCATGCAGGGCGACCGGGTACGATGTTCCGTCAGCCGCGGCGTGCTGGCGTCCGAGGACGAACAGTGCCGGTGTTCTGGCACGGAAACGGCCATCGGGCAGGAGGCCTACGACGCCGGCAGTGGCGCCGTTCAGAAGCTGTTCGGAAAGAGCCGAAAGATCGCTGGCCTCGATTACGACTCGGCGGTCGATGCCCTTGCAGCCGATGGCGACAAGGTCGCCAAGGCGGCGACTGTTGCAGCCTTCTCGGTATCGGCGCCCGCGATGGCGAAGGCGGTCGAGCAGCCCTTCCGCCCTTACGGCGAACCGGCCTAGATGGCGGACAATCCGCTGAAATTTGTGCGGGACAACGCGAATGCGCACCACGCGGAGCCGATCGACGTCGCCTCCGATTTTGCGACGTTCGACGTCACGCCTCCCATGGTTTCGGGAAGGCCGGCAACTACGTTTCGTGTCCGCGTTGAGCCCGCAGGCGACAGCGTCAGGGTGCGGGAGGAGCGGCCCACACTGCTCCCTTCCGTATGCCCGGAGCGGCACATCAGCCACGATGGCTCGTTCTGCCTGTACTGGCCGGAGATGGAACCGATAACGACGCTCGAAACCGCCGGCGCGGAAGCCTGGTGGAGGAAGCTTTTGGTCTTTCTGAAAAGGCAACAAACAGCCTCCGCGCAGCGCCGATGGCCCGGCAGATCGGATGCCCGTGCTCACGGTCCGGAAGCTGCGCGAAATCAGATGGTGGCCGAAAAGGCCGCTTCGGAACTCGGCCCCCAATTCCGGTGCCTCCTGGATGAAGCACGGCTCTCGTCGGTGCGCAGGAAGGCGGGTGGCGAACCGCGTCTAAGACTGCTCCTCGACGGCCGGCGGCTGATGACGGTGAAGGAGCAAAGCCTTCGACTGATGACCAGGCGCTCGCGGTGCAAATGCGACCATGCCGATGACCTTCGTCTCCCGATTTGTGCGTGTGGTAACCATGAGGAGGCATTGAAGGATCTTACGATCGCGTTGCAACGATGGCGAAAGGCCGAAAGCGACTTCTTCCAGGCGTACAGGGTCCAGGGCGTCAAATGCTGCGGAACGCTCGACGACTGCCCGCTCGCAGCATGAGGACGGCATCGTGATCACGAGATTTCAGGGAGAGCGTGGACGCGCACTGCTGATCGAAGAACTCAGAAAGCACAAGATCGCGATCGGAATCCCCGATCTTCCCGAGGCGTTCGCGGACGCCGGAAAGCTCGAAGCCGTATGCAAGGACCAGTCCCTGATCGAGCAAAACGGTTCGGACAACGATACCTATCTGCTCATCGCCGGGACTTATCGGGTCATAGTCAACGGCAAGGAAGTGGCAAGGCGGTTTGCCGGAGATTCGGTCGGCGAGATGGCTACCATCTCCCCGATCCAGAGGCGTTCGGCGTCGATCGTCTCCGAAGACGACGGCGTCGTTTTGAAGATCACGGAACAGGAATTTTCTGCCCTAGCCGCGCGTTTTCCCGAGGTTTGGCGCCGGCTCGCGCAGGAAGTCGCACGGCGGCTCGAGCAGCGGAATATCTTGATCCGGCCGCCGAACGAAAAGATTCGCGTGTTCGTGATCTCCTCGGTAGAGGCATTGCCCGTCGCAAGGGCCATCGAAAACGCCTTCGCATATGATCCCTTCGCAACTATCGTTTGGGCCAACGGCGTGTTTCGCGTCACGAACTACACTCTGGAGTCGCTCGAGAATGAACTCGACCGGTGCGACTTCGCGATCGCGATTGCCCACCCGGACGACCAGACCAAAGTACGTGACGAGGATTGGCCGACCCCGCGCGACAACGTCGTGTTCGAACTCGGTTTCTTCATGGGACGCCTGGGACGCAGCCGTGCAATCCTGATGGAGCCGCGAGGAACGCGAGTGAAGCTGCCGAGCGACCTGGCGGGCATTAGCACGATACGCTACCGCTTCGATCCGAACGAGGCAGCCGCCAGCATGGGGCCGGCATGCAACGAACTGCGCGATCACATCATGAAATTGGGACGAAATATCTAAATTCAGGATCCGTGGGCGGCCGAAGGGAGGGGAAATGCCGAAGAACATCGTAATCTTCTCCGACGGTACGGGCCAGGACGGTGGCGCGCGCCCGGAGCAACGAATATCGAATATCTACAAGATGTATCGGATTTGCCGGGACCACGCCGACACCGCCATTGACCCGTCGCAGCAGGTGGTCTTTTACGACGCCGGGCTCGGGACCGACATCGGAACGACCGCCCTCACCGCTCCTGTCCGTTTCGTCCAGAAACTTCTTGGATCGGTGACGGGCGCCGGGATCAAGCGAAACATTGCCGACTGCTACGAATTCATCATCAACCACTACCAGCCTGGTGACAGAGTCTATCTGTTCGGCTTTAGTAGAGGCGCGTACACCGTCCGCAGCGTCGCGAACCTGCTGATGCTGTGCGGCATCCCAACGAAGACACCTGCCGGTCCCCTAATGCGGTTTCGAAAGGCCGCGCGCGACATCGCCTTGGAAGCCGTCGACACTGTGCTCGAGCACGGCGCCGGCCACCCTCGCGCAGAATTCGAGGACGAGCGCCTGGAATTGGCACGCCGCTTTCAGGTAAAGTACGGCTCGGGTGATGGATCGGACTCCAATGCCGCCCCCTATTTCATCGGTGTGTTCGACACCGTCGCCGCGCTCGGCGCCAGCGGAATGCGATATGTTATCATCCAGGCAGGGTTGTCAGCCGGCGTGTCGCTTGCGGCGTTCATCGGCGGCTTTATTCCCGCGGTCGGCCTTGCTGCGTTAAGTAGCTGGGCTTTCGGAACGGGATTCATGGTCGCGGGCTTCTTGCTTCAAGTCCTCATCGTGGCCGCTGCAAATGCCCTGTTTTGGTACTGGCAGAACAAGGCCACCACCAAGACCATCATGGATTACCCCGAACCCGGTCAATCGCGATCCCACAAGGCCATATGGAAGGGTGCAAACTTCGATCGTCTGTTGAGCAGGCACGTCTCGTTTGCGCGGGCTGCCAACGCGATCGACGAGACCCGAAAGGATTTCGATCGCGTTAGCTGGGGCGGCAGCGACAAGGGCGCTCCGCACTTTCCTGGGCATGCTCGGCTTGTTCAATGCTGGTTTGCTGGCAACCATTCCGACATCGGTGGATCGTACCCCGAACCGGAATCAAGGCTCTCCGACATCGTACTCCATTGGATGTGTAAGCAAGCAACCTCCGTACCGGACGGCCTGAAAGCCGGCCCGATCTTCGTCAATGGCTCCAAGATGCCGAACACTGGAGATGCGGGCCCTGCCCTCCACATCTTTCCAGCAGCGGACGGTGTGCAGCACTGCGAAGTAGCCGGCATGCGCGACACGCTAGATGCCTTCGCCGAGAAACTCCCCAAATGGGGTTGGCTACAGCGTTATGTCACAACCATGAATTGGGAGATCAAGGTTCGCGATATAACACATGACGCCCCCATTGATCCGACCGTTAAGACCCGAGCAGATTTCGTAGCCGTAACGCAATGCAGCACTGTAGGGCCGTACAGGCCAGAAGCACTCCGCAAGCACGACGATTTCAAGCTACTCTATAATTGACTGCCGCCGCCGCTGTGTGGCGTTGTGCGCAACTTGCATTATGAGAGCAGATTAAGGACGTCGGGCCGCGAGAGTGTACGAATACAGCTTACGAACACGCGCGTTTGGCGCGTGGAAAGGAACAAATGGCGGCAACTTGGTTGGTGAGCCCCCTGATGGCGTTAGTCAGGCCGGCGGTGTCGGCTGTCGCAGGCGATGTTTACCGCCGTTACCGGATTCAGAAGAAGTTCTCTGCAAAGGATCCCAGCGAGCAATCGCCGGTAATGCGGAAGGCGATCTCTGACCTTGATGTGCTGATCGGAAACGAAGGATTGCTGACGCAATCGGTCGCTGGAGTGATCGACGAACTCAAGTCGTCGGGAATACTAGAGCTCATAGCGAGAGACGCATTCTACGAGAGCGACGACCCCGGGGTACGAACATACTTCGAGGCACTGTTTGCCAGGCACTCTCCTGGACTGGATCGGGCAAAGCAGGAAGCCGCGTGCAAGACATTGTATGCGACCATTCGGTTCATGCTGAGGGAAAGCATTCGGCTGCAGGTGAACCCCGACCTGCTCTTCGTCTTCGACACCGAAATGAAGAACACGCGGACGAGACGTGAAGCTACCCCATCCGAACAGATCAAGATCGTAACCTCGGAAATGCGGCCTGACGCGCTCAAGCGGATCGCCTTGGCGGGGCAGACTCTGCTTGATTCCCGATCAGACGCGAGCGGCACGCTCTCCGGCTTGGAAAGAAAGCAATTCCCCGACTGGGTCTATCTTGCTCCAGCAGTTGTTGAACACAAGATCAAGCACGTCTCGGGATGCCTAATGGGGGCGTACGAATATGTCCGCATCGACGGCCCGGCGGAGCGCACCGTCAATTGCGAAATCGACAAGCTATACATTCCCGCACGGCTTTCAGAAGCCGAATTTTCGATCAAGACCCACGACATCAAGGCAATCGGCCTGCCCGAGGTATCGATCGAGGAACTCCTTTCGAACTCCAACCAATGCGCGGTCATCGGCGATCCCGGCGGTGGCAAGTCGACACTGTCGCAGCGGATATGCCTCGACACGCTGCGTAGTGCCCAGCGCGACGGCAAGTCCCCGATGGCCGTCCGCGTCGAGGTGCGCCGTTTCGTACGCCGAGATAATGCCTCATCGAATCAAAGCCTAATCGAATTCATAACGTCGGAAATCTGCAGACAAGCCGAGATCGAAAATGACGACGAGATGGAGATGTTCGTCCGGCATCTGCTCCATTTCGGTCGCATCATTATCGTGTTCGACGGTATCGACGAGATCATTTCGTCACCGAAGCGGCGGCAGTTAATCGACGTCACGCAACAACTCGCCAACCGTTTTCTCCAGGTCCATTTCATATTTACTTGCCGGACCGATTTCTTGGTCACCCCGATACGCGGTGTCCGCCTCTTCGAGCTGCAACCTTTTATCCCTACTGAAATCGATTCTTATTTCCGCTCTGCGAGCAAGCATGTCTTTCAGATGGACGATGTCGAGATCGACCAGCGGGCGCCGGAGTTCTCCAGACAGGCGTACCAATACGCTCCAGAGTTCGTCGTCAATCCGTTGCTGCTGGCACTGATCGTGTGGATCTACAACGTTGCGCAGAGGATACCCGACAACAGGATCGAACTATACCGCGAGTGTTCAGAACTTCTCTTCCGACGCTGGGATAGCTTGAAGGAAATCGACCCGGAACTTCCGGATTCGCACTGGCTATTTCAACTCGTGACAGAGATTGCCCATCGGCTTTACCTTATCGACCGGAAGAGCGAGGGAGATTCCGGCGCGGAGTGGCTTAAGCAGACCGCGCTGAATTTCTTCCGAAAGGTCTACGACGGCGACGTCGAAAACAGAGCGCGTGCCGCGGCGGAACGCTTCGTGGGACATCTCATCGGCCGTTCCTGGGTGTTGCAGGAACGGATCGGTGGAGTCTTCGAATTTACCCATCGGACTTTCATGGAGTACTATTTTGCACGGTGGCTCGACGACGGTTACGACGGCATAAAGACGCTGTTCGACTACGTCGCACGCAGGATCCGGGCCGGCGAGTGGACAGTGCCGATCCATCTGGCCTTCCAACTAAAATGTGCCGGAAAGCTGCGCTCCGCGGAATCTCTGACAGCAGAGTTGCTGCGCCTGATCGAAGAGACCAGGGCGTCTGATGCCGCATGGGAGAATGCGGACGGCGGGGAAAGGCGGCGGCTCAAAGCGGAAGGCAAGGCGCCAACCGTGTTCCCGGAGACGCCGAATGTACTGCAATTCATCGTGGCCAGTATTGGCTACATCCAACCCAGCGAGGCAGCCGTCGTCCGCCTAACGAAAGCTCTCACGAATGCGGTCGCATCCAAGAAGGACGCGAAGGATGAATGGTTTTCGGTCGTCGGCGGAATCGTGGCATCACCGACGCCCTTCCACGACGCGATCGCCGAAGGTGTATATCAGTCGCTGGCGGACGACATCGCCGTCGGGAAAGGTTATACGGTCGGATTCGTCGTCGACTGGCTGTATTCTTGCTACCTCTCGAAGCGAAGCAAGCATGCGGTGCCGTTCAGCGGCCATGTCCTCCGCTTCGAGTGGATCGGCAGGACGTCGACGGGAATATCCGAGACTTTGCGCTCGGTTGGATCGCAGGCAAACATTCGATGTTTCGTCCATCGGTTCGCACCGAGTACGTTAGCCACCGGCAAGCCTTTAGTGGCCTGAACCGATCATGACGAAGTTGCCGATATCGCCTCATCACGTGGCGCACGAGCTTAGTGGCCGAAATCTAAAGTCGGTCCGTCAAAATGATTCCGTATCAACCTGACCAGGGCCGCATGGGCCTTGGTATCGCCAGCGATGAGGCCCAACAATCTCTTGCCGTCGTCAACTTTATCGACACCAAATAGGGGTACCCGTACTCAGCTCAGCTGCTTGAAGGAAATCTTGTATTCTTCCAATTTTGGCGCAGGCATGCCGAGACTCAAGCACCAAATGTTCACGGCGCGCGTCCTTGCTCAGCCGAACCAGCATTAAGGGCACACTCCCCGCCAAGCGCCCTAGATACGCCAATCGCCGCCGCATGCTCCACAACAAAAGCGATAGGTAGCCGAAGCCCCGGCGACCAGAGCGCCGAACAAGATCAATAGGACCGTCCACTTAGCGAAGTGCCCCGCCGTCTAGCCATGAAAATCGCAACTTTGTCTAGCCGCGTCCCGGCCGCGTCTTTTGGCGGTCTTGAGGCTCCGAGATAGGAAAAGGGCGGCCCTCATTACTTTGCTGCCCCTACCCGGAAAGCGCTATCACCCCGGGGCATTGGATCTGCCCAGGCAAAACATCCACCGCGGAGTTAAGGAAGCTCGCACCGACGAACTGCGGGATTACGGCTCAATGTGGAGTTGAACCAAAAGCGGCCAAGTTACCTATTGGGCCTTGACCCAGTGTGACGAGCTGGGTTTGACGAACCTTGGTACCCCCGAAGGTTTCTCCCTTCTCGGAGCGAAACTGCTACGCTAATCGACTTGAAAAAACGAAACGGGGCTGACGTTCAGAGCAACTGACAGCTGTTCGAGAGCGTCGACCGTCGGCGAGTTTTCTTCGCGCTCTATCATCCCAACATAATTTCGATTGAGATTGGCGCGATCCGCGAGTTCCTCCTGTGTGAGGCCGCTCTGCTGCCGAAGCCTTCTGAGATTTCGAGCTACCGTCCGCCGCAATTTCATGCGGCAAGACGGCATCATCAGTTGCGTTTACTCCACCTAGTATACTAGGTATTACGAGGCATCTCTTTTGCACCCAATGCTATGGATTTCGGCAGATGTCTGGTCGAGGAATTCCGCCCATCGAACCCTTTGTCGAGCGAACTGAGCCCGGAGGGAATGGAGCGGGCAAGCGGGTATATCGATTCGGATACAGGCTGGAAGGAACGAAGGAAGTTCTTTCTGCGATCGATATTCCAGCAAAAATGTCGAACTTGCCCTAACCGATGGTTTTTCGGTGGGCACTAAAATGACGCCCACTGGAGATGTCTCGCCGATTCTCAGTGGTCGTGAAGAGATGGAATTTGCGCCGAGTGCCTTTTGGGCTAATGCGTCTGTCGAACAATTGGTGGCTGAGGCTCTTTCCTCGGAAAGCCTCCGTCTAGAAGAAGCCGGTAGCGCCGAGTTAAGCATTCTACAGCAGCGGCTAGAACGCGCGACGAGCCTTGTGAAGGAAGCCATCGAACGTCTAACTAACCCGAGCAAGGCTATTTCCTAACTAGTCTCGACGGCTTTTGCCCTTGGTCGTTCTAATAGCCTTATTGTTGGGGTTTCGAAGACACGCTGCCTGAAGCCTCCTTCGCCGGCCGGCTGGCTCGCCGGAAATCCGCATCGCTATCTAGAAACGCCTCAAGCATAGACGGTACGAGATCGGCCACCTCCTCCCGTGTACCGTAGGTCTCTGCGTAAAAGTCGGCGTAGTCGCGAAGCCGCGCCGCAAGGGTCGGCGTTAGCGTCGTGCTGAGCTTGACCGGGGTTCGGTCGGGCAGCTTCGAAAGCTTCATCAGCATTACCTCGCCTTGGCCGCCGTCTGCATGTCTTGATACGGCTTCAGCACCAGATCCTTTGAAACAATGACGCGCAACGGCCAACCAGGTCGCACTGTGATGGTGGGCTGTACGTCGAGTTGACGTTCGATGAGCCGCTGACCTGCCCTATTGGTCGTCTGCTGAATGCTCTCACGCAGCGCCTTGACGAGATCACTCTCGTCATTACCAAGCGAGAGCTGGGTCCCGATGCCGAGAAGCGTCGCCAGGCCAATTCCCTTGAGCAATTGCCACGTATGGAAATCGACCTCGTCCTCCAGCCCAGCATAGCCCGCCACGTCTGTGGCCGGCAAATTCTCGATCACGATCGAGTTTCCATTCGGCAGGATGAGCCGCGTCCACACAACGAGAGCCCTCTTCTGGCCAAAGGCAACGACGCTGTCGTATTTGCCAACGAGCTTCGTTCCCTGCGGCACCAGGAGATGCTCGCCAGTCACGGTGTCGAAGACGTTTTCCGTTACCTGGGCGATCGTCGATCCCGGCAGATCAGAATTCAAGCCAGTGATTAGGCTCGCCGGAATGATCGATCCCGCCATGATTGCGTAGGGCGACGGCGCGGCTGTGAGGCTGTGAGGGTTGGTCGTTTCCTTGTCGGCTTTGGCGCTAACGAAAGCGAGCTTGCGCGCCTGGGACGACGGAATGATTTCGCTGGAGCGGTCGTTCACTCCGTGGGCCCTTGCAAGGAGATCGGCTGTCGTCGGAGCGTTGTCCGCAGGTGCCGGACGAAATGCCGAAGGCTGCTCAGTGGTTGTGACCGCGGCCGCTGGCTGTTTGCGCCGGTCCTGCTTGTCGGACAAGCGAAACAGGAGGCCCGACTCCTTGGCCTGCTGCGCAATTCGGGCCTGGCGGATCCGCTCTGCCCGTTCAACATCCTGCTCCGGATTAGCCTGGAACGGCGTTTCGGATGGGCTTGCCCCTAGTTTCTTCTCACTCTCGGCGAAGGCGCGACCGACATCGCCGGGCGACGGTGGGCCAAGCTTCGGGGTCAAGTCCTGGTAGGATTTGGGCAGCTTGGTGAGCCCGTCAGCCGTCTGCTTGCGGTCGGTGTTGTACAACTCGGTTCGTTCGGAGGGCTTGAACATCCGAGGCGGACTGAGCGCGATGATCGTAGCACCCGCGATGAACAACGCTGCGACCGCGCAGCCAATCATAAGGGTGCGCTTGTTGAGACGGCGGATCGGCCGCGGCCGTGCCCGCAATTCCAGCCGCTCCGGTGGCACCTTGTCGGAATCCTCGGTCACGATGCGCCTCCAGTGCTGAAGATCTGCGAGACCGGGCGCGCATCGGTGCGGATAATCCGAACTGTGCGCTGAGGATTCTCGCCCAGGCGAAGCTCGGCGGCGCCGAACATCCGGTCGACGATGTAATAAGAGCCTCGCACGCGATAATTGACGAGGTTAGGCCGGCCATCGGCGCCGGCGATGAAGAGCGGGGGCGCTTCGCCTTGGGAGAGACCCGACGGCATCTGAATAAAGACCTTATGGCCATCGTCGAACGCGCGCAGCGGCCGCCACGGCGGATCGTCCCCCTCGATACGGTAGCGGAAGTTCAAACTGTCCAGCCGGACGCCGCGATCAGCGACACGCTGTTCAGTCTCCTGAGCCGCCTGGTTCTGCTTATGCAGCGCGACCAAGCTATCGGTTGGATAGGTCCAGGAGATTGAGGCCATGTAGGTTTGCTTGGTCGAGACGAGCTCGAGGTGGTAGGTGCGCCGGTCGGTCAGGACCACGAGATTGGTCTGAATGTCCGGCAGCGTCGGCTTGACCAGGATATGAACGCGCCGTGTGCTCCCCTGCCCGCTGATCGTATCAGCGATGACCCAGCGCACGGTGTCGCCGGTTGAGACGTCGATCAGCTCTTCGGCCGGCTGCAGCACGATGGTGGAGACCTTTTCCGGGCTGGTGTAAAGCCGATAAAGCGCGCCTTCAGTCCAGGGGTAGACCTGAATGGCATTGATATAGCCTGCCCGGGTCGGCTCGATCCGCGCGGCCTTGTTGGCAGTGGCAACGGCCTGCTCTGGCGGAACCGTTTCGCCTTTCTTGCCTTTGGCCGGCCAAGGCTTGAGCTGGCCAGGCAGGGGCAACACCTTGGGTACCTCCACGACCTGAACTGGCGCAGGCGGATCAGTTTCCGGAAGAGCCTTCTCGAAGCTCAACTCGTCATACGGCGCCTCTAGATTCAGTTTCGTGGCGCAGCCCCCAAGTGTGATGGCCAACGCAAGGATGCTGACCGACGCGCGGCTCTTCATGGCAAAGGACATCATTTTGCGTCTCCGATCAGGTCGCGCGACCAGTTGAGAGAATGAACGTAGAGACCGAGCGGATTTTTCCGCAACGTCTCGGCGGTGGTGGGAGGTTTCAGGATGACCGTTACGACGCCGGTGAAGCGCTCGGTCTTCGTCACCGCGCCGTTCTCAAAGGTGCTCTCCATCCAGCGAATCTCGAAACTGTCGCCGGATGCACGGACGACCGAGATCACGTCGGCGGTAGCGGTTTTCGTGCCGATCTTGGTGAAGGGGTCGGTTTCGCGGGCATACTCGTTGAGCGCCTGTGCGCCGCGATCGGTGACAAAGTCATACGCCCGAAGCCAGTTCATCCGTACAATGACCGGGTCGATCGACAGCGAGCGGACGTTTTCGATGAAGCGCGCCAGGAAGTGCGCGATCTGGGCATCGGACGGCCGGTAGGTCTCGAATGCCGGACCAACCGCGCGCACCTCGCCGAGGCGATCAACCTCGACCACGTACGGCACTACGCTGGACCGGCCGATCAACGCTGTCAGCGTGAGACCCAACACCGTTGAAAGCGCCGTAGCGGCCAGGGCCGCAATCCGCCAGTTGCTGGCCTGGACGCGGGCCGAGCCCATCCGCTCGTCCCAGACCTGCTGCGCCTTCTGGTAGGGCGTAACAGGTTCCGGCGTGTTGCCGTAGCGCACGGACGGACGCTGGAAGGGGTGGAACGCCATGCTTTCAATCCTCTCTCAGCCTTGGACCGGAGGATTGGCTGCCTTTGTCACCTTCTTTCAGGCTCTGGCTGACGACGCGCGCCGCTTCCTTGACGTGCTGCCCCCGGCGGAACTGGCTAGCAAGACCCGACGGCCTGCCACTGGTTGAGGCGGAGCCGTCACCGCCCGGCCCGCCCGAATTCGCTGGCTGGGAACCCTGGCGGGCGGCATCTGCCGCCGAAGTAGCCCCACTTGCCGACGTGCCGGCAAGCGAGGCAGCTGAACGCAGCGCGCCCATTGATCCGCCCGCCGCCATCCGCAAACCGCCGAGCGCCAGCGCACCGCCACCGATCGCGACCGCTGCGGCCCCCGCCACTGTGCCGGCAGCTGCACCCGCCCCAAGTTGAGGCGCGCCCGACACCAGACCTGCGGCAATGCCTGGCCCAAAGATGCCGAGCCCGAACAGTGAGAGCGCGGCGAGCAGCAGGCTCATGGCAGAAACGATATCGACCGGCCGGGTCAGCGTCCTGGAAAGCTCGCCGAAGATGGTCGATCCGATGCCGATGATGATCGCAAGCACCATCACCTTGACGCCGGATGCAATCACATTGCCGAGCGTCTTTTCCGCAAGGAAAGACGTTTTGCCCCAGAGCGCAAACGGCACCAGGATAAAGCTTGCAAGCGTTGTCAGCTTGAACTCGATCAAGGTGACGAAGAGCTGGACCGAGAGTACGAAGAACGCGAGCACGATCACGATCCAGCAGAACAGCAGGATCAGAATCGTCGGCAGGTTGGCAAGCATCTCGAAGCCCGAAAACTGGCCGGTTTCCTCGAGCAGCGGATGCGCCGCGGTGAATCCTGTCGAGGCCACAAAGCCCGGCCGCATCAGATCCGCCGCGCTCAGTGACCCTCCGCTTGCCTTCAGCCCGATGCTTGAGAACGAGCTGAAGACGATGCCGGCAAGCGATTTGAAATTGCCAATGATGAAGGCGAATGCCCCGACATAGAGCACTTTTTTGGCAAGCGTAACCATGATGTGATCGTCGGCCCGCAGGCTCCACGCGAGGCCCGCAAGCGTCAAATCGATCACAACCAGCGTGGAGCTTAGAAACGCAACGTCGCCGCCGAGAATTCCAAAGCCGGAATCGATATAGCGCGAGAATGTATCGGTGAAACGGTCGATGACCGCGAGATCAGCCATGGTCCCCTCCTCTACCGTGAGCCGTTGTAAGCCCGACCGTCTCCGATGAAGCGGGTAAAGCGCTCGCGGCCGGCCTCCGCGGAGGCCTGCTGCTCGACCGCTCGCAAGGCCTCGGCTCGGGCCTGTGTCGCGACCAGCGCTTGGGCCTGCAGCGACTGCTTGACCTGAAGCGCAAGCAGTTCGTTGCCGGACTGCTGGGCCTGCAGGGACCCGACGGCGCCCGAAGAATTGGCCATCAGCGTACGGAGCGTCTGCCCGTCCTGGGCGAGCGCGGAGACAATCGTCGCCTGGGTCACCAGCGTTTGCTTCAGCGCCTGATAGGTGTTGTCCCAGCGAGCTGTCGCGTCCTGCACCATCCGGTCTGAGGACACGGCTGCGGTATATTGGCGAGGATAAAACCGCTGAAGATCACCCTGGGTTTTCTGGACGTCGAAGGAGATGCCTTTGGCTTGGGCGATCAGGCTGTTGATCTCGTTAATCTTCGAAGTGAGTTGGCCAACAACGCTGCTCGGCAGGCTCGTCAGGTTCCTGGCGCCGTTGATCAGCATCTGCGCCTCGTTTTCGAGACTCTTGACCTGATTGTTGATCTGATCCAGTGCCCGAGCGGCAGTCAGAATATTCTGGCTATAGTTCGAGGGATCGAACACGACGATCTGCGCTCCGGGTCGTCGTGACCCACTCACCGTAACCACCAGTGCCAGTCCGATTGCGACGACGCTGGTCGCCAGTTTTCGTGGAACAGTTTTGCCGAGCAGTTTTTCCAGCATCAGATGGACTCCGGACTTGAGGATAAGGATCGCGGGCAACGCGTGTAATCACGCGTCCCTGACTTGTTCGAAGGTGCTGATCAGATTTGCGGCCCACTGTAGATCGCGGGCAGCGAGGTAGCTCTTCGCGAACTGGCCGGGACCGAATTTGGCGAGTAGCGCCTCAATCAGGCGCTGATCCTCGGGCGATGAAGCCGCCGCAAAGGCAAGCGCAACTGGACCGAGCCCAAGCTCGAACAGGCGATTGCCGGCGCGCGATTGCAGGTAGTAGTCCCGCTTCGGAAAGGCTTCCGCGATCAGGCGCACTTGCGTGTCGTTAAGACCGAAACGGCGGTAGGTCTCCGACTGTGAAGGCTCGAGCGCCCGCGGGTTTGGCAGGAATATCCGGGTTGGGCATGACTCAATGATTGCCGGCGCGATCTGGCTGTCGGCAATGTCACTGAGTGACTGGGTTGCGAAGATGACGGCGACGTTTTTCTTACGGAGTGTCTTCAGCCATTCACGTATACGGTCAGCGAACAACGGGTCGTCCAGAAACAACCAGGCCTCATCCAGGACCAGAAGTGTCGGCCGGCCATCAAAACGCGCTTCAAGCGCATGGAACAAATAAGTAAGCACGGGCGTCACCAATCCCGGCAGCGCCATCAGTTCTTCCATCTCGAACGTCAGCACATCGGCGCCGGACAGCCTGTCCGCGTCGGCATCAAGAAAGCGCCCATAAGGCCCTTCCAGCGTATATGGCGTCAGCGCCTGACGCAGTGCGTCGCGTGCCAATAGCGCCACCAGGCCGGTCATGGTGCGCTCAGCAACGGGGGCCGACGCTAGGCTTTTCAAGGCCGACCAGATCGTCTCCTTGACCTCGGGTGTGGTGAGAACCCGTTCATGGGCAAGAACGCCACACAACCAATCAAGCGCCCAGAGCCGCGCTCCCTCGTCGTCGACATCCCGGAGTGGCTGGAACGCAAGCCCACCCTTCACGCCCAGCTCAGACCAGGCGCCGCCGAGCCCAAGCGTCGCCGCGCGGGCCGAGCGACCTTTGTCGAAGATCACAAGCTGGGATCTTTGGTAGCGGCGGAATTGAAGGGCTAGCACCGACAGAAGGACAGATTTGCCGGCACCCGTCGGGCCAACGATCAGACTGTGGCCGACATCGCCGACATGCAGCGTCAGGCGAAATGGCGTTGCACCCTTGGTCTTGGCCAGGAGAAGCGGCGGTCCGTCCAGATGTTCGCAGCGCACCTCGCCTGCCCAAACGGCCGACAAAGGGCACATATGGGCAAGATTGAGGGTATGGACGATCGGCTGACGTAGGTTCGCGTAAGCCTGCCCGGGCAGGCTGCCGAGCCAGGCCTCCACCGCGTTGACGTTCTCCCGGATGGTGGTGAAACCACGGCTATTGATGGCTCGTTCCACCGCGCGAATCTTTTCGTCGGCTGCGTAGGAATCCTCGTCGTGAACCGTAACCGTCGTCGTGATGTAGCCGAATGCTACGAGGTCATCGCCGAGCTCCTGCAGCGCCGCATCCGCGTCCACTGCCTTGTTATCCGCATCGGTGTCGAGCAAGGCCGCCTGCTCGTTGAACATTACTTCCTTGAGAATGGCGCCCAAGGATTTGCGCTTTGCGAACCATTGCCGCCGATAGCGGGACAGTGCTGCTTGGGCTTGCGTCCGGTCGAGCGGCAGAAAGCGTGTGGTCCACCGGTAGGCGACACCAAGCCGGTTCAAGTCGTCGAGCACGCCGGGAAACGTGACGGCGGGAAAGCCCAGAACGGTCACGGTGCGGAGATGGCTGCGGCCGATCGCTGGCGAAAGACCGCCGGTCAGCGGCTCATCGCAAAGGAATGCGTCGAGATAGGCCGGAATTTCAGGAACTTTGACGGGATGCCGCTTTGTCGAGACACAGGAGTGCAGATAGGTCAGCGTGTCCTTGTCGTCGAGCGGGGCAATTTCCGGCAGAATCGACGAGAGCAGATCGATGGCCCTGTGGGTTTCCTGAATGAAGCGCTGGAGATGCTCCTGGTATCCGCCCGACCGCGCGGCGCGTCGCGGCGGTTGACCGTCGCTTGAGCTATCACCTCCCGGAGCATTTTGGTCGGCCACGTGCTGCGAGCGAGCGGCGTGCCCTCGCCGAAATAAGCGAGACAACGGATTCGAGCCAAACGTCTGATTGCCCGGATTTTCCAGAAACAGAGCTTCCAGCCTTGAGACCCGCTCGACCGGCGGCAGATACATCAATGTGAGATGCGCGATGCTCTCAAAATGCTGGCCGGCGCGACGCGAGGGGTCATCCCATGCCGCATCGACTGTTTCCTCAAAGGACGCGCGCCGCTCCTCATCGACCAGCCAGGACACCGCATCGGGAAATTGCGACCGAGGGTAATCCGAGGCCGGGACGCGGGTGGCGTCGAAGAACAGCGCCCAACCTGAGCCAAATCTTTTCAGGACATTGTTGACGCGGGATGCGGCGCTCATCAGTTCCGCTTCGGTGGCGCTGTCGAGATCTGGACCGCGGTAACGTACCGTGCGCTGGAAACTGCCGTCCTTGTTCAGGACAATTCCGGGCGCAATCAGACAGGCCCAGGGCAGCCAGTCAGCCAGCCGATGTGCGTGGGAGCGAAATTCGCGCAGGTTCAGCATGCGAGCCATCCCTTGTGCTTGGTGTGGCGGACAGCGACTTCGACAAAGGCCGGATCGCGCTTGGCAAGCCAGACGGCGATGCCGTGCCCGACGATCCAGAGCACGAGGCCCGCGAGCCAGAGCCTCAAGCCGAGCGCCAGCACCGCCGAAATCGTGCCAAGCAGGATCGCGGCGGCGCGCGGTGCGCCTCCAATCAAAATCGGCTCGGTCAGCGAGCGGTGAAGAACAAGTTCAAAGCCGTCGGGTCGCATCAGATCAGCGCTCCGCCGCCGAACGAAAAGAACGACAGAAAGAACGAGCTGGCCGCAAAGGCGATCGACAGGCCGAACACGACCTGGACCATCTTCCGAAACCCGCCGGACGTATCGCCAAAGGCGAGCGAAATCCCGGTCACCGTGATGATGATGACAGCTACGATCTTTGCGACCGGCCCCTGTACGGATTCCAGAATGCGCTCGAGCGGCGCCTCCCACGGCATGCCAGAACCTGCGGCGCCAGCGGCCGACGCCGTCAGCAACGTGACAATGAAGCCGGCGCCGAAGTCGACGATGACAGGTTGGACGGCATGGCGAAGCCGTCCAAAGCAACCACGCGCGGCTGAGACCTGAAGTCTGAATGTCATGAACTCTCTCCGGATCCTGATCAGAGATGATTGACGAGGTTCGGCAGTCCGGGCGGTATCTCCAGGACGTAGTCGCCTGAAAGATCGAGGCCTTTGACCTCAACGGTTGTCTCGATACGGCGACCGGGGCCTCGGCCCTTGATGAAGACGACGAGGTCGATCGCTTCCGCGACCAGGCGGCGTGGAACGGTCGTTACCGCTTCCTGGACCAGTTGCTCGATTCGATAGAGCGCCGCGCGCGCGGAGTTCGCGTGTACGGTTGCGATCCCACCGGGGTGGCCGGTGTTCCAGGCTTTCAGCATGTCGAGGGCTTCCACTCCCCGGACCTCGCCCACGACGATCCGGTCGGGGCGCAGCCGCAGGGTGGAGCGCACCAGATCGGCGAGCGTTGCGACGCCAGGCTTGGTTCTCAGCGCGACCGCGTCCTTGGCGTCGCATCGAAGTTCGCGGGTGTCCTCGATGATGACAACGCGCTGGTCGAGGCCCGCGACCTCGGCCAGCAGCGCATTGGCAAGCGTGGTCTTGCCCGAGCCGGTCCCGCCAGCGACCAGGATGTTTCGCCCGTCCGCAACCGCCTCGCTGAGGATCCTGGCCATCGCAGGCGAAGCGATCTGCGCCTTGACATAGTCCGACAGATGGAACGTGGTGGTGGCGGGCTTGCGAATGGCAAAACAGGCCGCAAGTGCCACCGGTGGCAACAGCCCCTCGAACCGCTCGCCGGTTTCGGGCAGTTCAGCTGAGACGATCGGAAACGACCCGCTGGCCTCGGCGCGGACGTGACTCGCAACAAGACGGATGATCCGCTCGGCTTCGTGAGGTGTCAGCACTACGCCGGTATCGGCCCGCCCAGAGCCGTGGCGATCGAGCCATAGCCGGCCGTCTGGATTGACCAGAACTTCAACAACATCTGGTTCATCGAGCGCCAAAGCGATTGCCGGCCCCATGGCGGTCCGCAGCATGTTACGGCGACGCTCGCGGGTCTCGGGCGAGAGGAGATCAGACATCGCCGATCCCCCCTCGTCCTTCCGGAGAATGCTCCGGCGGCTCACCCGTTGCCTTAACGGCACGGGAATCGGCTTCGGTTACGGCTGCGGCCTGGCCCAGCGGCGCACCCTCCTCCAGATTCCGCAAAAACAAATCAGGATTGGAGCTGTTGACCCGTTCCATCACGTCGGCCACGAGCCGGCCCCCCGCAGCGACACGTTTGCCGATCTGGGCGACGAACATCTCGAAGCGTTCGCGTCCCAATGCCCGCGCGGCGTCCTGGTCGCCCGACGGCAATGGCGGCGTGATGGTGAGGTAGTAGCGGACAAAGAGCGCAATGGTTTCAGCCGTGATCGAGAGATCGCGCTCGACCTGACCAAACTGCCGGCTCATGCGGTCGAGACGCCGCACCAGGGCTGCATCGCCGTTCTGATCGCGCTCCGGATTAAGAAAACGATCGAGTGCAGCATCGACGATTGCTGACTTGTTGGTTCCTGGTCGGCTCGCCGCCAGCGTGAGGCGTTCGGCAACATGGTCGGAGAGATAGACGGATAGTTTCGGTTTCATGGTTGATCCATCAAAAGGCTGGAAGTAGATCGTCGTCGTCGCGCGTCACCGCATGGGCGCGGCGAACCGTTGCTGACTGGCTGGCGGCCCGCTGCATCTGGCTGCGATCGGAGGCCGCGTCGGAATCGTCTTCAAAGAGGCGTTCCTCTCCTGGAGATGCGTCTCCGACGCCGCGCGCGGGCTCATCGAACGTTGGAAGTTGCGGCTTGAGCCCACCCTCTTCCTCGGAGTCTTGCATCAGATCGCGGAACGGAAGCGCTGCCAGCTTGAGATCGACCTGCCTGAGCTGGTCTTGCCAATCATGGGCTCTCGCGGGTGGGCGATCAGCGTATGGGCCACTATCAAGCCGTGGCGCCGGGAGCAGTCGCCAGGTGAAGTTTGCGTCCTCATAGTGCCGCAGCTTTTTGGCGCGGACAGGTGCGAGGCCGGACACGAGAACGATTGCCTCCTCCTGGGGGAGCTGCATTACCTCGCCCGGTGTCAGTAGCGGGCGCGCCGTCTCCTGCCGATTGACCATAACGTGCCCAAGCCAAGGCGCGAGCCGATGGCCAGCATAGTTGCGTTGCGCACGCAATTCCGTGGCGGTGCCGAGTGCATCTGAGATGCGCTTGGCCGTACGCTCATCATTGGCGGCGAACGCAATCCGCACGTGGCAATTGTCGAGAATGGCGTTGTTCTCACCATAGGCCTTGACGATCTGGTTGAGCGACTGCGCGATAAGGTAGGCACGGATGCCGTAGCCCGCCATGAACGCCAGCGCACTCTCGAAGAAATCCAGCCGTCCCAGCGCTGGAAACTCGTCGAGCATCATCAGGAGCTGTCGCTGCCTCGGCGCCCCGTCATTCGTGTTCAGCGTTTCGGTAAGGCGGCGACCGATCTGATTGAGGATCAGCCTGATCAATGGCTTGGTGCGGCTGATATCCGACGGCGGCACCACGAGATAGAGCGTGACTGGCCTCTCGGCGGCAACGAGGTCGGCGATCCGCCAGTCACAAGCCTCGGTATTGCGGCCAATGGTCGGATCCCGGTAGAGCCCGAGAAAACTCACCGCGGTCGACAGCACGCCGGAGCGTTCATTCTCGGACTTGTTGAGCAGTTCGCGCGCGGTCGCCGCGACTACGGGATGAACTTTCGGTGCGTCCGCCGTGCCAAGATGGTTGGTCGCCATCATGATCCGCAACGTCTTCTCGAACGATTGGGCGGGATCGGCGAGGATTTCGGTGACGCGGGTGAGCGTCTTGCTCTCCTCGGCATAAAGAACGTGAAGGATCACCCCGACGAGCAAGGCGTGGCTGGTCTTTTCCCAATGGGTGCGACGTTCAAGGGCGCCTTCCGGATCGACCAGAATATCGGCGATGTTCTGAACGTCCCGGACTTCGGCAGCACCCTTGCGCACCTCAAGCAACGGATTGTACCGGGCACTGTGTGTGTCGGTCGGGTCGAACAACAAGCAATGCGAGAAACGCGACCGCCAGCCGGCTGTCAGGTTCCAGTTCTCGCCCTTGATGTCATGAACTACGGCCGACGAGGTCCAGGAGAGCAAGGTCGGTAGCACCAGCCCCACGCCCTTGCCCGAGCGCGTCGGCGCAAAGCACATCACATGTTCTGGCCCGTCATGGCGGAGGTAGTCGCCGTCGATGCGGCCGAGGAAAACGCCCTTGGCCTGGAACAGTCCGGCGCCAGCGATTTCCTTGTGTGTCGCCCAACGCGCCGAGCCGTAGGTCGTGACCAGTTGATTTTGCCGGGCGCGCCAGACCGAATTGACGACCGCAAACAGCGCGCCTGCAATTCCTCCACCGGCAGACATAGCGCCGGCGCGCTCGAAGATCTCGGGCGCGTACGCTTCGTAGGCGTACCACCACTCGAACAGCCGCCATGGCAGATAGACCGGATAGCCCGACAGCATGAACCAGGGCGAGCCAAGACCGCCCTGATAGCCGAGCGCGCTGGCCGTCCACTGCGTCGCCCCCCACGTCGAGGCAACAACGAGACCGAAGACAACGGTGATCTGTCCCACGTAGATTTTTGCCGGAAACATTCTCTGCCCCATTCACAGCGCGACGTGAACGGCGTGATGAAAAGGACGAGAACGATGCGCATTCAATCGAAATAAAAATCGTGCCGCGCAACGAAAGCCGCGGTGATCAAATTCGCCGAGAGGAGAACAGCCGGGGTCCGATTTCGGCGTAGATGAGCTAACGCCTCAATAGAATGTGAGCGGTTTGATGATTTTGGATCTCTTGGCGGGGCCGGTACGAAGCAGGACAAATCAGCGCGCGTATCAGTCTCGGGCTCTCCGCGATTCGGCACATGACGAGATCAAGCGGTCGCTTGTCTTGGAGTCTCCACAGGTGCGGATGGTCCTGATCCCTCGCTTCAAGGCGCGAAGTTATACTATTCCCGCGAAACTAGTATAACTCGGCAGGCCTGACGCCTCTCCGCCTCCCCAAGCCTGCGGGATCTGCAAATCTTCATCCAGGACAGTAGTTGACAGGCGGTATTACAATACTAGACAAAGGTTGTCTAGGTTGACAAAGTTGTCTGGTATCCCCACACTGTCGGATGGAGGTCATGATGGCACACAAGGTCCAATCCAGGCCGGCCACCCCTGCGGCCAAAAAGCCAGTCGAGCCAACCGGCACGATGACGATGCTCATGCTGTCAGGCGCTGTGCTGAAGGGCGTTCAGCTTCCTGCCGGAGCTGAGGTCGCAATCGTATCGCAAAAGCCTTCAACGGTAAAAAAAATCCGGGATCGATTTAAGGGCAACTTGCGCACCGTTTGGAAGATCAAAGCAGCTGCAATTTCCGCGACTTCCAGCAAGTGGGACACTGCAATCAATCGGGCAGCGTACGAGCCGGATGCCCGATCGCTCGCAATCCTCGAGGGTGTCCGTATTGCGCAGGAAGATTTGCGCGAAGCCGGCGGCGCCTACGATCTCGATCAGGTCAGAACCCTGATGCATGGCGTATCGCGTCAGGCGATCGACAAGCGCGTGCAGGAAGGCAGCCTGCTCGCGGTCCCTGGCCCGAGCAACCGGCGCAGCTATCCTACCTTGCAATTCAATTCGGATGGGACAGTGGTTGAAGGTCTTAAAGCGGTCAGCGAGGCGCTCCCGACCCGCAATCCCTGGACGATTCTCAACTTCCTTGCGCAACCCGACGATCGATTGTCGGGGCGAAAGCCGATCGATGTCCTCAAGGAAGGCAAGATCAACCTGGTCGTCGAAGCTGCCCAGCGTATCGGCCAGCAGGGAGCGTGAGCGCGCCGCCACCGCCGCCGGATCTGGATTCACGCAAGCCGGAATTGCTCCGGGTGCCGGCCGGCACGATCATCCACCGGTTCTACACGAGCGAATATGAGCCGGTTTTCTTCGATCCCGGTCTGTCCGGCCGGCTGAATGCGCCCGACGGCAGCTACGGCGTGCTCTATTGCGCCAAGGAGCCTTCCGGTGCATTTGCCGAGACGTTTCTGCGTACACCGGGCCGGAGATTGATTGATGCTGACCTTCTCCGTCGCAAGGCTTATGCCCGCTTACAAGTTCGATCAAAGCTCAGCCTGATCAGGCTTGCTGGTCCCGGCCTTGCAATTCTCGGTGCAACAGCCGAGGTCGTTCATGGCGGCCTCCCCTATGCTGTTCCGCAGGTCTGGTCAAAAGCCCTGTTCAACCATCCAATTGCTGCGGATGGTATCGCCTATCATGCGCGACATGACGACGAGGCGCTCTGCTACGCAATATTCGACCGCGCGGGCGCAACCATTACCGAAGTTGGGCGTGAAAATGACCTAGATCAGGACTGGTTCTGGCAGCTTGCGCTAAAATACCGCGTCGGAATGGCGCCCCCCTAACGGATACTTGGCCTCCATTCGGCAACCCTCCCCGGCAAAACCAATTCCGCCAGGAAGCCCCGTTGCCACGGCGCCGATTAGCTCCCCGCCAACACTCCCGGCTGCGCCTTGGGTTCAAATCGCAGTCCCCGAGTTAATCCACAGGACTGGAATCGCGTGCGCTGCAAAATGATATCCAAACAACCTTTAAGTGTGTCATGATACGCCTATTGCATGTTCGGCTCGAGCCGAAGTTTTTTTTCGGGGGCATGTTTTGCAAACGATCATCATTCTATTTGTGCTGACGCTCGCGTTGACGCTGATACTGAAGCTTTTCGTCACACCAAAGTATGGCACTGACGTCGCAAGCCGCTTTCTCGAGCACCTGAAATACATTCCTTCGCAAACAGAGCTCCTGAGTTCGACCACGCTAGGCCGTTGGCTGGCCAACAAGGCAAACAGCGAAGCAATCCGCGGCTATGTTTATCCGGTGCTGTTTCCACTCGACGTTCTCTTCCTGCTCAGTCTCGGCCTCCTGTTAGGCTACGCATCGGGAGCTCTTGGAAGCCGACTGGAATTCCTGTCGAATGTTCCAGCGTGGATCTGGTGGGTGTTTCCGTTTCTCTACATGGCCTCGGACTTGGCCGAAGACACGGCGATCGCGGCCATATTCAAAACCAACATTCCGCTGAAACAGACGGTTCCTACAACGTGTTGCGTGCACTCACCGCGGTCAAGATCGTTGCGATCGCCCAGGCCGGCTTTCTAGCTGCGCTCAACGCACTGCTGTTCTTCTTTCCAGCGCCAAAACCCTTATGACCCACTAAGCGGAGAGTCGCCGCTGCCAGGAATTTGCACTTACTGAACGATTTTTTAGTCGATTGAAGAGGAATTGGCGAGGAGGATCTCATGGGGAAGAGGATTGTTCTGCTTTCCGACGGTACGGGCAATGCGGCCGGCAAGGTTTGGCGTACCAATGTCTGGCGCACTTTTCAATCGCTTGATCTGAAGACATCCGACCAGATCGCGATTTACGACGAGGCGTAGGCACCTCCTCGTTCAAGCCGCGGGCTCTTCTGGGCGGCGTTTTTGGCTGGGGCCTCAAGCGTAACGTGCTGAACCTCTATAAATTCCTCTGCCGGAACTATCGGGACGGCGACAAGATCTACGCCTTCGGCTTCAGCCGCGGTGCCTTCACCATCCGCATTGTGATCGGCCTCGTGTTGAACCAGGGGCTCGTCAAATTCGCCAATGAGGCCGAACTCGACAAGAAGCGTGCCGCCTATCGCGCCTACCGCCACGACAAATATCCGGGCTGGAATCTCCAGTACCCGTTTCGGCTAGCTCAATTCCTGCTCGACAAGCGGTTCTACAAACCCTGCGAGCGCACGGTTGATTCCATCGAATTCGTCGGCGTGTGGGACACGGTTGCCGCATACGGCTTGCCGGTCGACGAAATGACCCGCGGCGTGAACGACTGGCTCTGGCCGCTCGAGCTGCCCAATACGGAATTCAACAAGAAGATCGTCAAGGCGCGACACGCGCTCGCCATCGACGACGAACGCGCCACCTTCCATCCAGTGCTGTGGGATGAGGACCAGACCAACACCGAGCCGAGCGGTGCCGCTCGGGTCACCAGCGGCGAGCAACTGCTGCAGGTCTGGTTCACCGGCGTGCATTCCAATGTCGGAAAGCCCGCGCCAGGGCGAACGCCCGGGCAGCGTTCCCCATTATCGACCCATCCCACGCTTGATCCCGATCGTCCAGGATATCCCCTCGCCGCCCACAGCGCCGGTGACGACCTGGCCCTTGGCACGCTCGAGCACCGGGCGCCATGGCACCAGACTGAAGTCATGCGCACGCTCGATCAGGGCGAAGCGGCCGCTGTTCAGCGTCAGCGTTCGCCGATAAGTTCCAGTCAAGCGATCGCCTGACTTGATCTCGGAGTATCCAAGGCCAGTCTCGCGGGCTATCCGTGCAGCAGTCTCCGCAAGCTCACGACTTTCCAGGGCTTGCAACAGGTTGCGTGCATAGACGACACGACTGCCCTGCTCGCGCGCGAACCCTTGATCAAGCAGCCACTGGCGCCGCGCTTGGAGGGCGACGCCAACCTCTGACCCTAGCCCCGTCGAAGCGAGCGTCTCGGGTACCTTGCCGACCAATTGCCGGTCAAGCCAGGTGGCTCCGACGGCATTGGGCAGCCCCTCAAGTTCCTGCCAGGACAGGACCGTCATCCGCGCCGGCCGCAGCGACCGGTTTGTTTCCTCGAAACGCATCGCGCGATCGAGATGATCGGGCCCGACCTTCCAGCTGCCGTCCGGCAACCGGTCGGCTAGGCCCTGCCGCCGCATCGCCTCAAGTCGGCGAACATGGGTCTGAGCAAATTCAACGGACACCCTCGGGTCGGCGTCGCGATGCCGGTCGATGCTGTAGATGCCACGATGGCGGGATGCGATCTCCGCGATGGTGCGGTCAGCGGGCCGCGGGGCAACATCGCGGGCGCGCAGCTCGACAATCGTGTTGCGGACCAGCGCCTCGTCATCGACATGTCGAACCCCGAGATCGACGTAGTGGGTCCGGCCGTCAATGCCGTCGACGATCGCGTAGCGTCGTTCGCCCAACTCGTCCGAGAACCCTTCCGCGACCAGACGCCCCACGACGCGGACGCCTCGTTGCGGATCGAAGATCGCATGATCGCCAGCGGCGCGATCGAGGCCCGCAGCCTTGAGCTCGCGGTGCATGGTCTTGATGATGTCCCCGCGTTCGCCCATTCGACGCAGGGTCGGTTCGATGTCCCTTGCGACACGCCACCGTCCCGGAGCTGCCTCATCCGCCAGACCCAGGCGTTCCAGCGTCCTGAGCCGCCCGATCCGCAAGGCGTGCTGTCTGGGATCACGTTCCGGTTTGGTGGAGAGGGTAAAGACACCCGCGCTCAAATCCCGCAGGAGAGCGCGATCGAGCCGAGTAAAGTGCTCGGCGCCGACCTCCCGCTCAAGCTTGCGCCACTGATCGAGTTCGCTTTCCGGCCCCAGTTCCCGGGTGATCAGTTCGCTCGCCCGCGTTCGCATGCCGTGTGCGATATAGTCTCGGGCGATCACGAGATCCTGTCCACGGTCGTCCTTGCCACGCACCACAATGTGGCTGTGCGGGTAACCGGTGTTGAAGTGGTCGGCCGCGACCCAGTCGAGCTTCGTGCCGAGGTCCGATTCCATCTGCTGCATCAAGTCGCGCACAAACGGCTTGAGGTCGGCAAGCTCATTGCTGTCTTCCGGAGCGACGATAAACCGGAACTGGTGGCGGTCCTGCGCTCCCCGCTCTGCGAATGCCTTGCCGTCGGCTCGATCGCTGCTGGCGTCATACAACTCGCCAGGATCGCCTTCACGGGTGACGCCGTCTCGTTGGACGTAGCGCAGATGCGCTCTGACGGCGCCGTTGTCGCCCGCCTTGATGCGGACAATGCGCGCCTTGATGACCACGCGTCGCGCACCTGCCCGACGTTGGCTCGCCGACACCGTTCCCTGGGCATGACCGCGGCCGATCCGCGAGCCAGTAAAAGCCGAGCTTTGGTGCTGCCGCCCCGCGCCAGCTTTTGCGACGATCCTGCGCACGCGTTTGACGTAGCCGACGGCCTTCCGGCCGCGGGGGTCACCGATCCGCCCGAGCCGGACCCTGAATTCATCGTCGCCGTCCGACATCGCCGCACTCCGCCCTTCGCGTCGGAGCATGTGCGTGCTCTCCCGCCTTGTCGCAAGACGCAGACGTGTTTCGCCAATCGCGCCAAGGCGCTGTCGCCTCTTTGGCGACAATGCCGTTTCGGCTGGCGACAACTCTTGGATGTGCAGACAATGTACTTAGGCGCGCTTTAGCGCCAGTGCTTTTATCTTGCCCTCCTCGCCCTGCTCAGCCGCTGGTTCCGAGGGCCAACTTCCAGCCAACAGACTCTGGGTACTCGCGGCGATTCGCGACAAAATGCAATACGGGTCATTGTGGTGCATCATCCAATAGCGCCGAACACGTCGGATGGTGGCCGATTCATTGCGAAGAGCCGCCGCGACTTTGGCAGTTGACTTGCGAAGCCCCCCGCTGTTTGCGAGCGAAGCAAGCGCTTGCGATAGCGATCGTTACCCGGAGGGCCGAGACACCCGTAGGGTGGCTCGGTGAGGAGCGAAGCGACGAGTAGAGCGCGGGCCGAAGGCATCGCCAGTATGCCATCAGCACGTCAATATCGCCCTCCTCTGCGAACTCTTGCCTTGTCCAGCAATGATGTGACCACCGCGCGTTGAGCAAAATCGGCAGTCCACAGGCCGCCGATTGAACTCGAAGTATGACGACTTAACCAGGACCCGCATCCCCCAGTATCGGCCCGAACACCTCCCAGCGCTCGCCGTTGAACTTCATCATTTGAAGCTCCTTGCGGACGCGGTAGTCGGTTGGCGAAGTGTTGATGGCGATCCCGTGTAGCGTGAGGTCGCCCGGGACATCCTTGAGCGAGGTCGCCTGTTTCATGACATTTTTCGCGCGTAAGGTCGTCACCGCATCGCTCGAGCACCTGGACCAGAAGCTGCGCGATTTTCCGCTTCTCGAGCGGAGAGTTTTGCGTAAACTACCCCTCGTCGTCGATCACGAAGCCTATTGATCCGGATTCCAGGTCCATATCGGCCGGGCGACGCCCAGAATGTCGCATCTCAATACCGGCCCGAAATACCTGGAATCGAACGAATGAGGGTGCGGCTGCAGCAGGAAGAATTCGCCATCGATCAACCGGATGCAGCCATCCCACGACGGCAGCGGCCGCCCTTCCCGGTCCTTCTCCAGCACTTCGGCGACGACCCTGCCGTTCACAGAGAGAGTGCCTGCACTCTCCCTGGAGCGGCAGACTTCATCGCCCCCGACCGCCGTGACTTGTTTCACCAGCGGCACTTTAGCCGGCAGAATTCCACGCGCGGCCATTAAGGCCTCAAGCAGCGGCGGAGGCCTGATGACCGCGACTTCTTCACGACTGGGCAGGCGGTTCTCCAGGTAATAGAAGCCGAGCGGCGCACTGCCTGAGGCATTGTAGACGATCAGCGGTGCATGAACATATAAGCCAACGAGCATTGCAATATTGGCCGCCGACATCGCCGCCAGCACAGCGATGCGTAAACGCAGATGCCGATCAATCTGCATCGGATGTCGACCTCCGCAGACTGGCCTTCGAATAATCGACGAGATCTTCGATGTGATAGCGGACATAGCGTCCATGCTTGCGGTAGACCGGGCCTCGGCCCTGCACCCGCATTTTCTCGAGCGTGTTCTTGGTGAGCCGCAGCCAGGCTGCGGCCTCCACGGTGTTCAGGAATGGTGGGTCCTGATCTTTCCTTGCCTCTTCTGGCATGTCGATCGTTCCTGTCCGGCATCTCGTCAAAGTGCGAGTGCAAGAGCAAGCGTCGTCCGATTACCGCCTCAGCGGCAGTGGTGAAGAGAGGGAAAAGCGAAATCGCCACCCCTATATGGATCGAGGAGGTCAACGATCAAAGGAGCGACCGGCTAGAGCAATAAATCCCGGTAGCCGCCCTTCATCAACTCGGTCCCCTTGGCGACCAGCCGCCGCGTACGGTCCTTGAGGAACTGGCTCGGTCCTTGCCATTCCTCGGCCACGCGTTTCTCGCCATAGATGGTGATTGCGATCTGCCGGTAGGTCTTGCCGGCCAGGCTTTCATCAAGCGCGATCAGCGCATGATGCAGCCGTTCGTCGACCGCTAATGCCGATCGACCGCCTGGGATCGGCGCCTGCTCGGCAAAGCGGTGGAGACGCTTCAGCAATTCGGTTTGAGCCCCCAAATCGAGCAGGCCGCCGATTTCGAATACCGGCGCAAACGGCAGAGACAACGCCGCGAGGCCACGAATTTCGACGGGCACATGGCTTCCCGGGCCCTTCATCAGGACCAGCGGAACGTTATCGACGCCGATGGCAGCGACCCGGTCGACCCTGAAATCCGACAACGCAAGCAGCGCAGCGCTCTTGTGTTGTTCGGTGCGCTCGGCGGGAAGCTCCGCGCGAAGCCGAATAACCCGCTGCAACGCATCGAGATGCCAGAACGCAGGCGCGCGACGAGCCGGAAACGAGGGATCAGCAAACGCATACAATCCCCACCGCTCGGCACGGGGATAGCGCCGCCGTAACCGCAACAGCCGGGTGCCGTCCTTCAAAGTGACATGCGACAGGCGTCGGGGAACAGAGGCTTGCCAGTCAGCCCGGTAATCCGGATTGCGGCGCAGAAATTCCCAGGCCCAGTCGCTGGGATCGAACGCCGCCGGACCATCGGGGCTGGCGGTGGAACTTGAGGAAGCGGCGGCGGCGTATTTCACGAGAAATGCCCCAACGAATCTCCGACGAGGCGCTATCGTAAAGGCAAAAAATGGCGCGCGACGCCATTTTTGTTTTATTCAGTCCGATTTGTGATCCAAGCGCGCCGCTGTCGCCCTCCTGACCGCCTGATCTCAGCTTTCCAGCTCGGTCCGCAGGGCTTCACGGATCGAGGCGAAAAGGGTTCAGGCCATAGCGGCCTAACGCCGTATTGATCGGCGGCGGCAATCAGCCCGACCACCCGATCGTGCTCAGCAGGAGCGCCGCTAGGCGATAGATTCCCCCGACAGACAGATCCACCCCATCTGGTCGGGAGGCCGCTCGAGATGCGCAATCTTCGGTGACCGAGGAGGCCCGATTTGTCGCCAGCACATCAAGGGCACGAACCGCAATTGCCTGTAACTGCCGGCCTATTATCGGACGGCCCCCAAGCCATGGAGCAACTGTCTCGCGCTTATTTCAAACCGCACGAAATCGAACGCTACGGCGTTCGGCGCCGATGACGAAGCTCCATATCGGCAACAGAGTGGATGACCGCAAGCAACCGCGAAGCCGGCATTCATCTATCGTATCGACGCATCATCAAGCGTCGCGGCCAGCAAATCGCAATGGCCGTTTACCTTCTTCGAAACCTGCAGTATCGAATCTGTAATTGTGGTGTACGCTTCAATCATGCAGGTCGGCGCTCGACTTGCATTGAACCAACCTGAGATCACGGAGGGCAACATGGCCAAGAAAGCGAAGAAGGCAGCCGCAAAGAAGAAGACCGCGAAGAAAAAGACCGCAAAGAAGAAGTAGGTTCTTCCCTACGCACGAGCTGTTCTGAGACACATCAAGGCGCGCGCGGTCCTGTCACCGGGAGACTGAAATTGCCGCGACTTGATGTGGTTCAAAAGCCAGACCACGCGAAGCCGGATCTCGAGGCCCACGCGCTGAAAGTTCCGGCTTTCTTCTTTGATCAGGTCATACGCGGGCTTGAACCAGTCACAACAACGGCCGCGGGCCCAGGAGAGCAACTTTATTCCCGCTCCCTATCCAGCGAGCATTGTCGGCACCAGCTGGGCCAAAAGGATTGCCGTCGAGGCAAGCGTAGAAAGGCTCACAATCAGCAGGCTCAGGCAATTGCGGTCAATTGCCGCCTGCGGATTGGTGAAAAGGCGGAACGAGCTTCGCATTGGCCCTCCGTATCGTTCAGCGCACAGGTGTCCCAATGGGTATAGAACGAGTCGCGCCGCCGCGATCGGCGCAAACTTGACCAGCTGCCCTTGACTCTTGTGCGACTCAGAGACTCGCGGATTCGGCTTCGAATCAAGCCGACGGCGAGCACGTCAACGACGTAAACAATCGTTTAACAAACCCTAGCCTACCGAGATTTTGCACGTGTCGATGCGTGAAACTCGGCACCGAATGCCCTCTCCGCAACGCCGGCGTTGTGCGGCACCGATCTTCCGTTACCAGGCGGCCGCACACGAGACTCCCTTGCCATCTCCAAGGCATGCCATCGACGGCCGGTCGTTACGGCAGTTCACCGAGCGGCGCTGCGTGCGGATCATCGAGATAACGAAAAGCCCCGTCCGGCGGACCGGACGGGGCTCCCCGGGGAAGGCGCCTCAGTCGTTGCTCTTGCGCGCCCGCGACCAGATCAACGTGAAGCCGTCTCCTTCTTCGTCGTTGAAGAGGTTCGCGTAGATCGGCGCGTTGAACGACGGGTCGTCGAGCTTGAGCGAGAGGTAGTCGCGCCCCTCCTCGGAGCGCTTGGACCAGCCGGCTCCGATTTCCGCCCGCCCCACATAGATGCGGTGGCTCGGAGCGTTCTGGTTGGACGAACGGTTGTCTTCAGCGACGATGCGAACGCCCTTCGCCTTCAGGCTGAGGGTGGCAATTTCGCCCTGGAAATCATTGTCGACCTTCTTGAATGAACCGATGGTAGCCATGTCACTTCTCCTGTTGTGGTTCGAGCCCGCGACCACCGCGGCCTCGATGGCGATCTACAGGCCGAAGACGATCGACGACGCACCCGCCAGCGGGCCGAAGCACAGCGGAGGACACCGGGGTTGAGACTTTCTTGTCTCGCGAGGAATGGGCTGCAGCCCAGGGGAAGAACGTCGCAGCGGCGGTGTTGCGGCTCAGGCGATCGAGACGCAGTCGATCTTCGGCCAGATCAAGCCATCAAGAAGGTCCGGTGCGCTCGCGCGCTGAACCGTACCTAACGGAGAAGACGTGGTGGATGGCGTCGTGGCAGAAAAGAAGGTTAGCAGGGTCCGCAAGGGAAGCAACGATGTGCGGCATCGGCGGCGTCGCTGAAACAGAACCAGCCGTTTCAACCAGAGGGTTTTCCGGCTACCGGCTCTTGAGGGGGTCGGCCCGCAAACACGTGCGGACTGGGCGAGTAATTCGAGGAGCGCAGGCCCCCCTTGCGCAAGCTCGACGAGCCTTCGTTCAATGCGCCACCGCGGACGTACCTGTTCGGCGACGAAGACGGGGATGGATTATCCGTTCTGCGCGGATGCCATGACAACGAATTGGGGGCATATCCCGACGGCGATGGTGATAGCCCCGTTGCACAGATATAACGGCCCCGTCTTTCGTCACCACCACGGCGCCAATTTCTTAGAAGTGACGCATCGCGATATGCCGTATACGGTCGATCGAAATTGATCGAGCTCGGCGAGAAGTTTCGCTGCGAGTTGCACGTCGATGAGCAAAGCGGCGCTCAAGCGCCGCCAAACTCCCAGACGGGTATGCCGAGCTTTCTCGCCTTGTCGCGCAAATTGTGCTGGATGCCGTTGCCGGGGAACGCCATCACGCCGATCGGCAGTTCGTCAAGAATGGCGTCATTGCGCTTGAAGGGCGCTGCCTTGCCATGCCTGGTCCAGTCCGGCTTGAATGCGATCTGCGGGACCTTGCGGTTGCCTGCCCATTTGGCGGCGATCAGCTCGGCTCCCTTGGGCGAACCTCCGAGCAGCAGCACCATGTCCGGATGCCTCGCGTGAACCTTGTCGAGACGGTCCCAGATCAGGGAGACGTCGTTGAAATCCAGTCCGCCTGTCAGGGCGATTTTGGGCCCTGGCGGCATCATCGTTTCGGTTTCTCGGCGGCGCCTGGCGGCGAGAAAATCGCGGCTGTCGATGACTGCGGACGTAAGCGTGCGATAATTGACCAGTGACCCGGAACGGGGACGCCAGGGCGAACCGGTGTGCATTTCAAAGTGCTCGGTAGCGAGATCGCGGAACAGCTCCATGGCATTCCGGCGTTCGATCAGGGTGATGCCTTCGGCCGTGAGACGCTCCAGTTCGACCGATCTTACTTCCGAGCCATTCTGCTCGCGCTGGCTCTTCTGCTGCGACTGTTCGTTGTCATCGAGCTCCCGCTCGATGCGGCCGGTCGCGCGGTGGAACAGATTGACGGTCGACCAGAGCAGATCCTCCAGGTCGGGCTCGAGCCTTGTATCCCTCAGCGTTGCGACGAAGGCATCGAAAATATCGGCGACGGCAGCGGTGATGGCCTTGCCTTCGGGGAGCGGCCTCGGGTCGGGTTCATCCTGGAAGGGACGGTGGCCATAGAGCTGAAGCTCGTTGAGGACATGGTCGGTCGGAGATAAGTCGTGCGGCCGTTCGCAGTCGGTATCGTCGTGGTCGGTCGTCATGGTGAGTGGTCCTTTCGCCGGATCGGCCGCGCCCATCGCGGCCTTCGTGGCGATCACCTGACGGCGGGCGGACCGGACCAGAACCCGGAGCGTCTCGTCCCGCCGAAGCCCGAAAAGGGCGTGGCGGAAGCGCAGGGCCGGAGCGGAGCGGAGGATGGCGCAGGTTGCGGCTATTTTGTTTCGCGATGCAAAGGCCCGCAGGGCCGGCGGAAAATAGCCGTGACCGTAGCCATTGCCGGGGCGGACCGCCTGCCGTCCGATCGCCCTCTAGAAGGCCATGGGCGCAACTCTGTCCGGCCAAGGCTGACCGCACCAGGACAGACGATGGTGATACCAGATTCAAGCCGCCTGCCCTATCCCGCGCCTGTGGTCTCAAGGAAGGAAGCGTGCAACGTCATGTGGCGTGAGCTGTGTACATACCGCTGCCCGAAGTTCCTTAAGGCCCAACGCGCGCAAGTCTTCATTGAAGTCGCCAAGACTGGGCGACAGGACAATGCCGTCAATGCCGGCTTCGTCGGCGCGCAACGTCAAGGCCGCCGCCGCGCCCATGCCGGCTGCATCCGCATCGCAGGCAATGTAGAGGCGTCGCAGCGTCGGCGGGAACAGCAGCGCCGCGAGGTGGCTGGCCGAGAGTGCCGCCGCCATCGGCATGGTCCGCAGCACGCAACGAAGCGAGAGCATGGTCTCCAGGCCCTCTCCCGCAACGAGTACGTCATTCGCCACGCCAAAGCGAACGGCATTGCCAAGCAAATCACCCATTGCCCGTCGGGGCGTATCGATCGGCGCCTTGCCAAGGCGGTTCGGACCAAAGCCCTCGGGATCGAGCCAGGTGCGGTGCACCCCGGTGATCATGCCGTCGATATCGGTGACGCAGGCGATCATCGCCGGCCAGATCTCCGGAGGTAGTTCGTCGTCAGAGCTGTGGTAAAAGCAACGCGGCTGATGACGCAGACTGTCGCCATGGTGCACGTCCTCAATTCCACGACGCTGCAGATAGTGCTCCGTGAGAGTTCCCTCGATCGGCCGCGATACCGCAAAAAGCCGCCGTGCCGCTTCCCGCGACCCACGCGGCACCGCTGGACGAACGGGACTTGAGGCATGCTCTGAGGTCAAGCGAGGCAAATTCAGAAACCGCCTCGCTTCGTTGGCAACGTCGCGGAAATCGCGCAGCGCCAGGCGTTCCCGGATGATATCGAGCAAGTCACCGTGTTCGCCGGTCGCGGCATCGGTCCATTTGCCCGCCGGTCCCTTCGGCGACTCGTACAGCCGTACAAACAAGGAGCGGCCCGGCGTATTCCGGACATCGCCGACCAGCCAGTAGCGCCCCTGGCGCCTGCCATTGGAAAGATACTGACGACACACCGCCTCGGCCTCGCGCGCGAGACGGCGTGCCAGTTCGGAAGCCTCGCGCGGCATCACACGGCCTCCCGTTCGCCAATACGCTCGACCGGATACCGTTCGAGCACCCGGGCGAGGACGCAGACGCCACCGGCGTCGGTCGGCACGAACATACGCAGCTTCCAGGAGATGATCTCCGTGAACAGTCCATAGGCCCGCAAACGGTCCCGCATGGTCTCGGTGAAGCCAGATAGCTCGATACGGTGGGCGCCCATAATGCGGACCCGCCGGAGTTTCAGTCCTTCGGCAAGATCGAGAACCGTGCGGCCTTCGAGCAGCGCGGCAAATGCGTCCTCAGGCCCCATTGTCGGTCTTTCCCCGAGAAGCGTGCCGGCGCCCCAGGCCGATGAAACCTTTCGTCCAATAATCCGCTCGCCGGCATCGGTCTGAAGACGGTAGACACGCGTCGACTCGTTCGGCAGCCGCTTCCAGATCGGGAGAAGAAGTCCGGCAACGACGTGGATCGTGCTTTCCGTGAATTCCGGAACTTCGGCAAGCTCGGCCTGCCAGGCTGCGCTGAATCGATCGCGATCCGTCTCCAGCCAATGACCTTCCGCCATGGCCCGCAATGAAACATGATGGCTTTCCATCGGCCGCATCAACCGCACGCGTTGCTCGATCTCGCCATCATCGAGCATCAGGCTCGGCGCCGGCACCTGCACGGCGGCGCGGCCGGACCGTTCGTTGACCAGCAGGACGGTGCGGCGGTCTGAAAGACGGTCGAGGGCGTCCTTCAGGGTCAGCGGCCGGTTGCGCTCGCGCTGGGCAATCGTAAGCAGCCGGGTCTCCGCGCCGGTGGCGGGATGGCGGTAGATCGCACGGCGGCCCGTGACAACGAAGCTTTCTGCCCGCAGCGTTTCCAGCCCCGCGTCATAGATGCCTGAGGCGATGGCGCCTTCGACCCGCGCGGTCAGCAATTGCTCAAATGCCGTGAACAGAACGTTCTGCAGGCCGATGGTCAGTGCCAGCAGACGGTTGAGGAAAGTGGTGATCGGCGGCAGGTCATCCTTGATGCCGTTCGCGTCGACGAGCTTCAGCCCGGTAGCACCCTCGAAGGCCTCAAGGGAGCAACCCTCGACCTTGCCGCGGACCAGAAGCATGTAGAGCTGACGGAGCGCATCGCGGCCGTAACTGCTCTCAAGATTATCTTCGGGCCGAAACAGCCCCTGCCCGCCGGTCTGGCGCTGGCCGCGGGTTATGGCGCCGAGCGTATCGAGCCGGCGCGCGATGGTGGAGAGAAAGCGCTTTTCAGCTTTCACGTTGGTTGCAATGGGTCGAAACAACGGCGGCTGGGCCTGGTTGGTCCTGTTGGTGCGGCCGAGACCCTGGATCGCGGCATCGGCCTTCCAGCCGGGTTCAAGCAGATAGTGCACGCGCAGACGCCGGTTCCGGGCCGACAGTTCGGCGTGGTAGCTGCGCCCCGTACCACCGGCGTCCGAGAACACCAGAATGCGCTTGACGTCATCCATGAACGCTGCGGTCTCGACGAGGTTCGCCGAGCCGGCGCGGCTCTCGACCATAAGACGGTCACCCTTGCGAATGATCCTTCGCGAGCGTCCGGTGACTTCAGCGACGATATCGCTCCCGAAACGCTGAACGATCTGGTCGAGCGCGCCGGGTACCGGCGGAAGCGAAGCCAGTTTCTCGATCAGACGGTCGCGTCGCGCGACGGCATCCCTGCTCTCGACGGGTTGGCCGTCGCGACAGACCGGGCGGGACGAAAGATTGCCTTCGGAATCGGTAAAGGGCTCGTAGAGCTGGACCGGGAAGGAATGAGCCAGATAGTCGAGCACATATTCCCGAGGCGTGATGTCGACCTGGACGTCGTGCCACTCCTCGGTCGGTATCTCCGCGAGCCGGCGCTCCATCAGCGCTTCGCCAGTCGAGACGATCTGGATGACGGCGGCGTGACCCTGATGGAGATCCCGTTCGATCGAGCAGATCAGCGACGGCGTCTTCATCGAGGTGAGCAGATGCCCGAAGAAGCGCTGCTTGGCGGACTCGAACGCCGACCGGGCCGCGGACTTCGCCTGTGCGTTCAGTGTCCCGGTCTCGCCTGTGATGTTTGCCGCGCGCATCGCGGCGTTGAGATTGTTGTGAATGACGCTGAACGCGCCGGCATAGGCGTCGTAAATCCGGATCTGCTCGGCCGTGAGCTCGTGCTCGACCAGCTCGTACTCGACGCCATCATAGGAAAGCGAGCGCGCCGCATACAGGCCGAGCGCCTTGAGGTCGCGTGCCAGAACCTCCATCGCCGCGACGCCGCCCTGCTCGATCGCCTCGACGAACTCGGCCCGCGTCGCGAACGGGAAGTCTTCGCTTCCCCACAGGCCGAGCCGCTGGGCATAGGCGAGGTTGTGGACGGTGGTGGCGCCGGTGGCAGACACGTAGACCACGCGCGCGTTGGGCAAGGCGTGCTGGAACCGCAGCCCCGCGCGCCCCTGCTGCGAGGCGGCCTGGTCGCCGCGCTCACCCTTTCCGCCCGCGGCGTTCTGCATCGCGTGGCTCTCGTCGAAAATTATCACCCCATCGAAGTCGGGACTCAGCCACTCGACGATCTGCCGGACGCGCGAAAGCTTCTCACCGCGCTCGTCGGTCCGCAGCGTAGCGTAGGTCGTAAACAGGATGCCTTCCGACAGTGCGATCGGCGTGCCCTGGCGGAAGCGCGAAAGCGGCGTAACCAGAAGCCGCTCCATGCCGAGTGCGGACCAGTCCCGCTGCGCATCCTCGATCAGCTTGCTCTTGGAAATCCAGACCGTGCGCCGGCGTCCCTTAAGCCAGTTGTCGAGCAGAATGCCGGCAGCCTGACGGCCCTTGCCGGCGCCGGTGCCATCGCCCAGGAACCACCCGCGGCGAAAGCGGACGGCCTTTGAAGCGTCGTCTCGTGCCGCGGCCACGACGTCAAAAGTTGGATCCACAGTCCAGTAACCTGCGAGGCAGGCCGAGTGCGCTTCACCGGCGTAAATGACACTTTCGAGCTGGGCGTCCGACAACAGGCCCCCTGCGATGACGTTCGCCGGGAGATGCGGCCGATATACCGGCTTTGGTGCGACCGAGGCCATTGCCGCGGACTGGACAAGTTTGGTGGGATGGGACTGCGATCCGGAGATACGGATCGATTGCAGGACATATTCTTCGTAAAGCGCATCCGTGAGCCGGACGTCCCCCGGCGCCGTCCAGTCCACCGCATCGTAAGCAAGCTCTACCGGTTCAGAACGAGCGACCGGTGGAGCCGGAAGGCCCTTGCTGGAAAAGCCGCTGACCAGTCGTGGACGCGATGGAGATGTGCCGACCGGTGAAGCAACAGGTTCGGCGAGAGGAAGGCGTGGTGGGACATGATCGAGCACCCATGCCAACAGCGTGGCAACGTCCGGCGCCGTACCGCGAGATGGCGGAAACACGGTCCTGGCTTCGGCCGGCTGCTTATCAATGACGGTGAGCCGCGTATCGATCGTCGTGCCATGCCTGGCGAAGACGGTCCCGGCGATAGCCGCCGAGAAGACGACGCGGCCACGCTCCTGCAAGCGGCTGAAGGCAGATGTCCAGGAGGGATTGTCGGGCGCGACATTGGCGCCGGTTATCGCCACCAGGCGGCCGCCATCACGAAGCCGGGCCAGGGCCGATTCAATATGGCGGAGCGCCGCGTCCGCCATCCGCCGATCGACATTTGCCAGCGCCGAAAACGGCGGATTCGTCAGAACGACGCTCGGTGCGACGCCTCGATCGAGATAATCGTCGATCTGTGCCGCGTCAAAGCGCGTGACGGCAACGCTCGGAAACAGGACATCCAGCAGCCCCGCCCGGCCTTCGGCGAACTCATTCAAAACCAGCGAGCCGCCCGATATCTCGGCCAGTATGGCCAGCAGCCCGGTGCCGGCACAGGGCTCCAGCACGACGTCAGTATGCGTGACACCGGCGGCCCTGCAAGCGACGAAGCCAAGCGGTATCGGTGTCGAGAACTGCTGAAGCTCGACGCTTTCTTCCGAGCGGCGCGTGTGGGTGGGAAGAAGACTGGCTACCTTGGCCAACATCCGCAGCAAGGAGGCCGACGACTGCGCGCTCGCAAGCATCGAGTGGCCGTGCTTGCGCAGGAACAGAACCGTCGCGGCCTCACAGGCCTCATAGGCAGCTTTCCAATGCCAGGCGCCGGCGGCATCCGAGGCGCCGGCGGCCCGTTCCATGGCAGAGCGCAGGATACCCGTGGCATCTATCCGTCTTCCACGTTCGAGATCGGACAGGAGAAGCTGCGCCGCATGGGCGATGGTGGACGCAGCCGTGGCGGTAGCGGAGCATGAGAGGGTCATCATGGGAGGGAGGCCTCGAAGAGAGCGGGAACGGTTGAGCCGCCGGCGCTCTCTCGACCCGACCGGCTCAAACCGTTCCGGCCGCCCTCTGACTCTCATCAACCGCTGGGCCTACAGGCGATGCACGGCCGCGGCGGCCCAAAAAAGCAGAAGCCCGGCACGATGCCGGGCTTCTGTAGACGAGTGAAAACATGGACGCGGATGTGCCTCGCCGTCCCGCGCCGCCGGCTTATTCGGCGGCCACACTGTGTCGCTGAACCTTTTCAGGGCCATCGTGCTCATCTTCTGCGAGGAATTCGGGTAATGGACTCGCTTCCCCGTCTTGCCCCAACGAAGGCGCAGCGCCGGCAAGCCGCAGCGGTGCGGGCAGCCATCCCGTGCCATCGAGGAGACGCTCGGCTTCCCGCGCCATATCGGACTTTTTCAAGTGGTCGATCAGCTGCGCTGACGCCTCACCCTTTGCTTCCCTGACCGCATCCAGAATATGCGACTTGGTAATGCGACCGAGATAGTTGTCGATCGTCGGCCTCCAACCGGCCTGCACCATGTCAAGCCCGACCGCGCGGGCCAGCACGTCAGCCTGGTCGAGCCGGGAAGCGACACCATGAGCCGACACGCGACCCTGATTGTAGCGGTTCGCGGGCTCATGGAGGGCGTTGATGGCAAATGATGCGCAATGGGCAAACAACGACGATTGCGCATGGCCGTCCAATGCGGCGAGCGTATTCCAAAGGTCCTTCTCGTCGTTCGGGAGCCGCGCCTTCCAGGTTTCGTGTCTGGCATCGATAGCGCCGGCCGAGGCACTGTCCTTCAATCCTGGAGCCTGGGCGGGAAACGCCGGGGTACGAATTGAAATCTCAAGGCAACTGCCGGAAGACGCGAACCGATAGAACGTTGCAAGCGCGAAATTGTGCAGCACCGCCAGGAACGCGATTGACGGATGTTGCGCCAGCGCATCCCGTAATGCGAGCGTCCGGTGGGCCGTCAGTTCGGTAATCAACCGGTCCGGCAGCGGTTTTTCCCTTTCGTCCTCCTCTTCGGCCGGTTCGGATGCCATGCCTGCGACGGTAATGGCCGTGCGGTGCGCCGGCTCAGAACCCTTGTTCTCGTCGAAGGGGTGGCCTCCGTCGGCGACGTCGGACTCGACCACCAGCGTTTCATCTTCCGGGCGGACATAGCCGCGATCCGGGACTAGCCGGCCCTCGGAATCGATGCTGATAATGACGCCGGCACGGGCGATATCGGCCGAATCAAAGATCATCGGTTGGTCTTCAAGGCTGAGCAATAACGTCTCGATCTCGCCAAGCCGTTGGTCGACTTCGTCCGGCAGTTCGTTGGCATCCTGATACTCGGTCTCAAGCCTGTCTTGTTCGGCCTTGAGCGCATCGACCGCCGTCTGCTGATCGACGGTAAGCGCCGCCGGCGTTCCTTCAAGTTTCAGCAGGCCGCTGGCATGGCCAAATGGAAAATCGACCGCAACCGAAATCCACTTCCAGCCCTCAACGGCGATCGCATCCGCGGCAGCCTTCAGTTTTTCCGCAACCAGACGATCGAGCAGAGCAACGTCCTGCAACCAGCCGCCACCATCATCCTCGAACAAATCCCGCAGAACCGGACCTCCCGCCTGTTCATAGGCGGCGAGCCCGACAAACCGCGCGCGGCGATCGGATGCGCGGATCGCGTTCTCGGTCAGCATTCGGCGGATCTGGTACGGCTCGTCATATCCAGAACGGCTGACATTATCCCAGACCTGCTCCTGGCGCGCCTGATCGCCGTTGACCGAGAACGCCATCAGTTGCTCGAGCGTCATGCCATCCTCGGCGTAGACCTCCTGCAGTTTCGTCGAGACCGATGCCAGCCGCAGGCGCTGCTTGACGATGGCCGACGTCACAAAATGCCGCGAAGCGATCTCCTCCTCGCTCATGCCGAGATCGCGCAGTGTCAGGAATGCCCGAAATTGATCCAGCGGATGCAGGCCGATCCTCTCGTCGTTCTCCGCGATCGAATCGTCCTCGGCTATGCCACCTTCGCGAACGACGCAGGGGACCGCCTGTGTTTTCGACATCCGCTTCTGCTTCACCAGAAGCTCAAGAGCACGATAACGCCTTCCGCCCGCCGGAACTTCGAACATTCCGGTCTCGGTACCCTCGGCGTCGACGACGGCCCGGACGTTCAGGCTCTGCAGCAGGGTTCGCTGGGCGATGCTTTCAGCAAGCTGCTCGATCGAGACGCCCGCCTTCACCCGCCGCACATTGGACTGGCTCAGCACCAGCTTGTTGAAAGGAATATCTCGCGAAGGCGATAACGTGATCTTCTGGACGGTCTTTGTCATCTGAACTCTCCACGACGGGCGGCCGAGAGCCTCTCTCGACCTCAAACCCGTCGCGGCGCCCCGTACAGCCTCTCACTCTATCTCCACACCATCCACGGATGCCCGATGTGAGCTTGCCGATCTCGCGCGATAGAAGCGGTCGGCAAGGTTGGCACCGAGCCGAAAGACAGCCGGCAGCACTGGCCGCATGCGACGTGAAGCGCACTCGTGCTTACTTCGCAGGACCTTAATACGCATAGCCAGCGCGCCAGAGGTCGCGTGGCCATTGACCAATGCAGACCTCGATCTGCGTTTCACCGGGCGTGCGCCGCAGGCGCATCGCCCCCAATCGACATAGCGTGTCAGACGGAGCGCAGCGCAGTGAACCTGCGGACGCCGAGACCGGTTAACAGCGGCACCCGGCGACGGGGCAGTGATAGCGACCTGTCAAGCGCCAGCGCTTGACAGGGGCCCCTTCGACGAGTGCCCCCGGCGAGGCGTTCCTGTCTCTTGCGCGAGGGATTGTTACCCGAAGGGCCGAGACGAACCGGCTCGGTGTGCGCAGCAAATAAAGCCCGGTCCGCATCGCGGACGCCGCCAAATCGTCAAAACCGAAAACCCGTCTGTTGTGATCATCCGGACCAACCACATCGAAAAAGCCCGCGACGCCGCCTCACCTGCGGCTCGACCAGCGTCATCCTTTGACCGCGCAATCCGGTCGGGCCGGGCCGAGAAGAAAATGTTTGCGCCGATCTACACTCGCGGCAGCTGAACTTCCCTCCCGGACCTTTGCCTCAGCGTCATAGATTCTTATGCAAAGAAGAGGAAAGCGCTTCTTCAATTCTTCAGCACCTGCCCTGGCGCCATCGCTGGTCGCAAACCTGGTCTTCATGAGGCCATCCACCTCGATGGCGTAACCCGAAGCCGGCAATTCGTGGACAGCAGCAACCATTTTGATTCTTCCATAGAGCAAGGCAGATCGACGCAAATTGCTTAGCGCGAGTCGCCCGGATCGCGCCAGCGCCGCTTCGACCGGCAAGAGCGGCGAGCAGTAACGCGGCGAGCTCGAGGATTCGCTTCGGACCATTCAGCGATGGGCGTTCGCGTCATCCGAACAGTTCGTGGGGCTGCCCTGCGCGCGGAGACACGCGCGGTACAGCCAGGGTGCGACGTAGCTGCCTGCCCATACCCCTCGCCCCGCCCGGTCAGCCTCGCGCTGAACAACCGCGTACCTGCCTTTCGAAAATTGCGGCCAATCGAGCGCAAGGCCACTCCGCACCAGCCATTCGCCGAGATCTATTCCGTTCACGGAACAAGTCGCAACCGTGCGACCATACTGATCCTGGGAGAGCGGCGCGCAGGCCACCGGTCGGCCCGCGATGAAAGCATCGAGTTCGTTGGCGGCCTTCGCACCACAGCGGTACGGTCGACTATCATCAGCACGGCAAAGCTGGGTGCTCTCAGGCGTGTCGATTCCCCAAAGGCGAATCCGCTGTCCGCGAATTTCCAGCGTATCGCCACCGATGACGCTGGCCTGACCCGACAATTCTCCAGATAGCGCGACCCTGGACATGACAAGAAGCAGCAGAAAGGCGAGACCGACGGCCGCGCTTGCTCGAAGGCCGGGTACGTCGTTCGCCGCGATGCGACGGCAGGGCCTGCAGCCCGACAACCCCCAAGATTTGCTTTGAAAAAGTTCACTTACCCTATTGTAATTACAATATAAAAACAATCTTTCAAACAATGCTGCAGCCATAACCGCGCCATCAGGATTTGCCATTTGTTCTTCATATGTTCTATAGTGATCGCAAGCCTTCGTCCAGCCATTTGGCGTCTGTCGAGCTGCCGTGAGTTATTTTTTTGCGGTAAGAAGATCGATGACGATGACATTGCGCAAAACCACTGCCGGCTTTCTGTAAACCGAAGGTCGAGACCTTAGGATGCCGGCTTCGCTCAGCAGGCCCGCTGCGCGCCTGCGCGCGGCCGTTCTGTCACGACAGGAGCTTGATGACCCTTTGCATGGAATCGGGATCGTCCAGACACACCGCCCACTCCAACAAAGCCTGCCGAACGGTCGTCGTGAGCACGCCGTGAAGCGCCAGGCGATCAAGAACCAGCGAGCGGTCCGCCTCGCTGCGCGCCACCGAGAGATCGGCAAGCAAGCGCACATCGTAACCAAGCCTCACGGCCTCCAACGCGGCAATAAAAACTTCTTCTTCCAGGAAGGCTCCACCGAGAAAAATCACGCCCACATTCGAAGTCGCGATAGACGTCTTGAATCGCTCGTTTCGCCACAACGACAGACCATCACTTTCTAGCGACGAAATCGAACGAGCCAACTCGGCAGGCAATAGCGCGGCATCGAATTCTCCAATTGCATTCACGTCGACGCCAAGGATTTCAGAGACCGCCGGCAGCAAGGCCAGACTTTCACGCCACCGGGCGATGAACTCGCCCAAAGCGGCGTGAGATCCAACACGTGCGGGATTGATCAGAACGAGCCGGCTGTGCCGTGGGTCCGCCAGCATCTGGTCGACCTATCGTTTGTGAGGTCTGAAAACATGGCCATTACGCTGCGGTCTGAATGGCTTCCGGCCGGCTGAGAACCGGGCCTTCGATGCCGGCTTGACGGTACATGCTCAAGAGCGTCTCGCGAGATCCGTGCAGGACACCGGCAAGCGCCATGGTCTGACCTATCTTTTGGGGAGGCGCGAGACGCTCCAGCGCCCATCCCGCGCGCCGGAGAATGCGTTCCATTCTGGTATCGGTGACAGTCACGATACTGTCTGCGTCCATCAGGCCGAGGCTCTCGATCATCGCAGCAAACAGCATGAAGGTCGCACGATTAAGTCCGTTCCCCGCGAGCTGATCGGCGAGCCTGGTGTCAACGCAAAACCGCGAACTTTCCAGGATCCGGTTATTTCGAGGCGGGCTAGCCCCCGTCAGCAGCTGAGGGAACGTGTCGGCGAGCATCGTAGGCCCGGTTGTAGGAAGCAGCCTGACACAACCAACGACTTCTCGTCCGGCGGACACCAGCAGGAGATAGGTTGGATTCAAGGCATCGAAGACGTCGAGTTCAAGATCACCGGTGACGGACACGGTCCAGCCCAGACGATCCCTGAAAACGCGGCGGCGAAGGCGAAACATCGCGGCCAGCAGATCGAGGTTCAGCCCGAACTGATGTTGCGACAGCGCGATAACGTTCATGTAAATCTCCCGTTTAACAAAGGTGACACACAACCAGAGATCGCTTTTTGCGAAACCTGTTGTATTTTGCAGGTGGGTTAGACATTCGAAGAGGCGCGCAAGGTCCGCTTCGGGATGCGGAGAAACCAAGGAAGGGCGAACCAGAACCCCGCCACGATCTGGAGGGCCACGTTGAGAGCGAACGCGGCCTGATAGGCTACTTGCGGATACTGCCCGGCGTCGGACGACCAGTGCTGAAGCACAAGCCCGGTTCCGATTTGCACCGCGAACGCCGCGCCGATATGAAAAAAGTTCAGAAGCGCGTTGGCTCGCCCGGCGAGCTCTTTCGGAAACTGCTCGCTGAGGATCGCGTAACCGAGAACGGTTGCTGCGCCGACCGCGGCGATGACCGCCCACGGGAAGTACGACGGCAATGGCCATCGCAGGATGAGCGCGAGCTGCGCTGCGACGGCGACCGTCGCGGCGAACCCGAGGAGGGCTTGCGGAGCGATGCCACGCCTGCGAAGTCGATCGGCAGCTATCCCCCACAGCATCGCACCCAGGCTGACCGCGATGGCCATGACGAAGAGATGCCACACCATAGCGGCCCGGTTGAGACCTTCGACATCGGTGAGCCACTGCGCCGCCCATAAGCCCTGCAATGCCCAGGCAGTTCCGATCGTCGTCGCCGACAGCGGCACGAAGCGCCAGAAGCGGGGATCAGTATAGACCTGGTACAGCACTGCAGGGGCCGGGCCGGTTGCGGCCTTCGCGGTGTCGGGAACGACAAGGTAGATCACGGCCGCGCAGCCGACTGTCATGGCAGCGAACAAAGCGAACAGCCCGCGCCATCCGATCAAGGCAAGCAACAGATCGGCTGGCAAGGTCGCCGTAACGGCCCCCAAAGCGCCGAGCATGAGCATGAAGCCATTGAGAAGCGGCAGCCGATCGCTTGGAAACCACACAACGAGGGCTTTCAATCCAGCGTTCAGGGCACCCGCGACACCGAGCCCCATCAACGCCCGTGCTGCCAGCAGCAGAAAAAAATCGTCCGAAACAGCGAACAGTGCCGCACCTGAGGCGGCCGCTACCAGCAATGCGCTCTGGACCCGGCGCGGACCGTATCGGTCCAGAAGCACTCCGACTGGTATCTGCGCCGCAGCAAAGGTCAGAAAGAAAGCCGACGTCAGCAGACCAAGATCGCCGGCCGCAAATCCCAACTCCAATGTCAGCGGAGCAGCGACAAGGCCGTTGATGGTGCGAAACAGATAGGAAAGGTAGTAACCAGCCACGAACGGCAAAAGCACCCGCATGATCAGGACACGATTTTCCAGCAAAATTCGGCTTCCGTTACGGAACGCCGCCAGCCACGCCAGCGCGGCTCGCCCCGGTGAAGGCCGCAGCTCATCATCACGAATATCGCTGCCGGTAGCTGCGTCTGTGCACGGCCCGTCCAGGGTCGGCCGGAAAGTTGTCGGTGCTGCCGTCCTCCCGGACGGCAGCGGCGTTCTGAATCTCGTGGACCCAAGTCGATGCAGCGGAGCCAGTCCCGCAGGCGACGGACACATCGCCAGCAGGATCCCCCTCTACGTTTGCAGAAACAGCCGGCGCCGTGGCGTCAAGCCGGTCCATTGTCTCCTGCATCAGCGGCGTTCCCAGCTGGACACGCCGTTCCACCTGGGCCGCGAATTCGTCGAAACGCGCGGAGCCGAGCCGGCACGCGGCTGGCTGTGTCGCTGCCGGCAACTCCGGGGCAACCGCAAGGTGGAACCGGGCGTGAAGAGAGACGATCTCGCTTACGATGCCGAGATTCCGATCAAGCTGATCAACCTGGCCGCTCAAGTCGGCGAGCCGACCAGCCAGCATGGCAGCGTCAGTTGTGTCATCGGAAGCAAGAAACCGATCGATAGCGGCTTCGACCAGTGCCGATTTTGTGATTTCGCGGCGCTTTGCGGCCATCGTCAACCGCGCGGCTGTTCGCTTTGAGAGATAGACGCCGACCCTGGGTTTCATTGCGGAGCTCGCTTGAAGTCTGATGGAGGAGTGGCTGGCCTGTCCGCGAGCACAAGGCATTTGTGGTTCTCCACCACGCCGTGCGCGCAGAGCCGGGACTGCCGGGCTATCTCGAGCCAAAGCCATGTGTTAGTGCGACACCGAATCGCTCCGCCTTCTGCTGACCCTTCCGCAGCGGAACGAGCAGACGTCACGCTTATCCTGCGATGGGATGCGCGGCCCGAGGTGCATCTGCTGCCGATTGGAGTGCGGCAGACCAGCATCGATCAGAATGGATTTGACGTGATCGATAAAGCGATCCCAACGGACGTGTCGGAGCAAATCCCGATGGCAATAGCTGGAGGACGTGATTTGAACCCTCGGCTTCGGCATCACGACATCATCGACTTGAAGCATCGCTTCTCTCGCTCCTTTCGAAACATGGCGGTTTGACACCGCGCGCCGAACACTCGTGATCGAGACCAGTCAAATAATCTGCAATCACGATTGCCTTGACACCGATAACTATGTCGGAATGCTTGTCAGTCGGGAGGTGTCGATTGTGATAGCTTCACCTTTCGACACCCTCACCCCTCATCATATGGCGGCCAACGTGGCTGCCCGCTTCGGATGGTTTCGGACCTTCGAACAACACGGCTTGCAGACAGGCAGCCCCGATTGCCCGAAGCTGAATCCGGTCAGAGAAATCAACGATCAGTTTGCGAGAACGTGAACTGCGACCTGGCTGCCCGACAGGACGATGCAACGTCTGTACATCGTCATTTTTCAGGTCGGTGCCGTGTTCCTGCATCGTCGTCCTCGACGACCTATGCTGCAGATCAACGCCCGTCCGGACGGATTATCCAGGTTACGGAACCAATCGAGCCTTCAATTGCTCGAGCGAGAAACAGCCGTACCAGACGAGCACCCGTTTGGATGTGTGTCGTCCACTGAGAGGCAACGGCTGCACCGAAGTCTCAAATGATTCGACGCAATACCCATCGACGCAGTCAATCACTCCAAGGTATTCACCAGCAACAACTCGACGAGCGCGATCACCGCAAGGATCACTCGCCGAACGCGTTAGCGCAGCCAACCGCCTCGACATTCACGAGCCAGGGCGCCCTCACATTCCGTCACATCGACGATGACGGATTGTTGCCAGCCTGAAATGAGCACCATGGCGGATAGTCACCGCAAAACTCGAAAAAGTCGTCAAAATATACCAGCCCCAACTTTGTCAGACGAGACATGATCGTATTCAATGCCTCGCTTCCAAAGTGCGGTCCGAACGAGAGGAGATGGTCGTTAACGTCGAGTCCCTCCTCCACCTCCATGGCGGTGAACAAATCACGCAAATCGATTTGCCGCTCAACCAGAGCGTTTCGGCGTACGATCAAGCCGAATTCACTGGTTACGATGACGCTTGAATTATTTGTCATTAGGAAGCGTGACCCCGTCTGGAACAGTAATGATCACATTGTGAATGGGTGTATTTTGGATCGGTTGTATTATCGCGCGCCATTCGGCTCTACCCGTTTGGATCAGCGCAGCTTGGGGGACTGCAAAGTCGACGCGAACCGGACCCGTTCCGCCGGGCTGCCTTGCTCCCGGCAAGGTCACGTACAGGCGGTCGCCTCCGAGCCCCGACGGGATGGCAGTCCCAAAGTTTCTCAACCAGGCGCGCGCCTCTTCCAATGAGGCCCATCTCGAGACTTTGGCGTAGCCGTAGGGAGCGGATCCGGCGGACGCCCCTCGCCCGCGCGGGTACACAGCGTAAAACCCGCCACGTTGCATACTGCGATTGCTGGATTGCAGCTTCACGGGGTCGGAAAGGGCTTCATCAAACCCGCTTCCAGGGTGGTTGGCAAGATGATGGACCTTCAAATCCCTGACCCCTGATTCGGATCGAAATTCATCAGGGGCAACAATTCGATCTGCGGAGCTTTCACCGTGGTGGTGCAGCTTCACGCCCGAAGCGATGCGAGGCATTCTGGCCCTTCCGGTTTCATATCCCAGCCGTTCGAATATGGAGTAAGGCTACCCATCTGCGGCGTGTCGATAGCCGATTGAATAAAATTCGACACCCCTGGCCCGTTATTCCGAGTGAGCCTCCAGGAGATGCACGAGTTATAACAACTGACCACGACGAAACGCCTCCGCCACACAATGCGCGATCGAGCCAGCGTCAAGCTTTCGCCTTGCGTTCTCGAGATGAAACGCGACCGTCCGCGGCGCGATCTGGACGAGTACCGCGATATCGGAAATTGTCTTGCCACAAGCAACCCACGACAAGCATTGTCGTTCACGCTGCGTCAAAGCCGCTCCGTCGAGCGGTTTGCCGAGCTGCCGGTCGATCCGCGCCGACACATGAGCATGAAAATACAATCCGATCAGGCGAAGAACGTCGGTGGTTTCGGCAAGCAGGCGGTCGGTGCCGGCGAATGATTCGGCAGTCGCGAACGTGAACGCGGCAATCCGTCCAAAACCCATCCTGATCGGGACCGTGATGCCGGATTTGATCCCGAAGGTCGTGGCTTCGTCAAAAAACCTTTGCCGTTCTTTTGCTTCGCCTATGATGGGCGCACCACCCCAGGTAAACAAATCGTATTCCTTTGCGGCGCGCTGGACGACCGGGTCGATCTTTTGATAGCGAAGGTCGAAATACCTTTTGGTCCAGGATTTTGGGTAAGAGGACAACAGAGTTGGCGTGTCATCAGCGATACGTAGATAAGCGAATCGTTCAAACCCAAGTCTTCTGATGACGCGTGAGGCCACCCGCTCGAATCCCTCTTCGTCCGTGGCCGTCTCGAGCGCGTCGACGAATTCCTGAAATGCCTCTTCAGTGAGCTTCATCTGGGCTTTCCGGGCGAACCCGACACTCAATGTCCGGTGCGGGCCGAACGAACGAAAACTGACCTACCGTTGCCGGGTAGGGCTATCGCATATGGCCGAGAGCGGAGAGAAGGAAATCGTTGTTCCACCTGGCTTGGAGCATTTTGTGGCTGATGCGGTAGGGACCCGGTGTTGCCTGCAGAGCATTGAGAGCGAGCTTGCGGATAGCGGCGAGATTCTCGGCAGCATGATCCTTGCGGCTGCGGCAGGCATCTTCTTCGAACAGCACATCGAGAACCCAGTGCAGGTTGTTCTCGATGGCCCAGTGGGCGCGCACGACCTCGAGCAGCTTTTTGGGCGACAGCAGGCGCGAGGCCAAAAAGTATCGGACCGTGTGCTTGGCGGCCTTGCCGGCGTTGGCGCGCCAACTGTCGATGCGACCGACGGCAGCGATAGCGGGAAAGCCGTATTGCTTTGCCAATTGTGGTGCCGGGACGACGATAGCCTGCCGCCGTTCGAGTCGGCCGTGAGCGGCTGTCCGTCGCTGGCTTGCCCGCGCTGGCTTTCGGGCGGTGTCGAGCAACGTCTTGGCCGCCTTGAAGAGCCGGCCACGATTGCTCTTGATGGCCAACACGTAGTGCCCCTTGCGGTCGCGGATGGCCTGCGCCGTGTCGGGCCGGCAATGCAAGGCGTCGGCGGTGACAAGAGCGCCGTCCAGATCGAGCAGGGCGAGGACTTCGAGAACGCCGGCAACCTCGTTGCGATTGGGAGCCTTCCGCTGAGCCAATGCCATCCGCGTGCCATCCGCCCAGACATTGACCATATGCAGCGGCGTGGCCTGCCGGCCCCGCGTGAAGGCTCCGCGCAGCGCCTTGCCGTCGATGCTGACCACTCCCTTGACGCCGAAGCTCTTGCTGAACTTGCGCAAAACCTCTTCGAGCCCCCTCGGGTCCAGCGCACGCAAGACGTTGCTGAACGTATCGTGGCTGGGGATGCCGTATCTGAGCTCCAGGAACCGCCGCAACAGCTCCTCCCGGCCTCTGCCGAAAAACTCGAACTCGGTGCAGGTTTTGGCTCCAGCCAGTGTTGCCGCCAAGGCGATGACGAGGATCTCCACCAGATCGTGTCGCACGTTGCTGGCGCGCGGATCCTTGAGCGGTCGAAACAGCCGCTTGAGTTTGCGCATTCCGGTCTCCTTCGGGAATCGAGAGACACCCAAAGAATCCAGTTCCGACAGTCTGGCAACACCCCGCCAGCGCCATATGCGATTCCCCTACGTTGCCGGGCGAGCATCGATTCCTTCTTTTCCCGCCCTTGCAGCTGTGATCGTTACGCCCTCATTCCGGCCGAGCCGGATATATTCGAATGGGATTCTGCGGAATTTTCCAGCTTCGACCGCCAGAGTTTCCTCATATCTAGGCTGAAGGTGGTGCTTCCATCGCTGAGCTCATGACCCGGCGCATTCAAGTCGGCGGCATAACCGAACTCCACGATCATTCCAACCAACGAGATGTCCCGCTGCAAGCGGGGTATTGAGGAAAGCAACTCCTGTCCGGATGCGCCGTGAGACCGAACAATCCGCGCTGTGGGCCTTCGCGCTCGAATGGAATCACATGTGGGGCCGCTCGGGATCTGATTGGTCCCAAGACGTGCCGCAACGTTATCGCGCAGCATGGTCGGGCCGGTGGTCGGTAACAGTCGTACGGAGCCAACGAGGTCTTCTTCGGGCGACATGACGAGCAAGTAGGTCGGCTTGAGCTGTCGTAGATGTCGAATTCGATGTCGCCGCTAACCGGCGCGTCGTAGTCGCGATTATCGAGGACGCGACGCCGCAACTCGAACATCTTGGTCAGCAGATCAAGATGGTGCCCAGCCAGCGTGTGATCGATAGCGACAGCATACATGGATAATGATTCTCAACTATCCGCCCAGAAGAACAGAAAACTGAGCGAGGCTTTCTGATGGCTCATGAGAGCGGGTCGCGGCGCTGAGCAACGTCGCTTTCGAGAGCAATCGCTGTCGCAGCGAGAGTTCAGAGGGCCTCCTCGTTCGAGGACAACAGGTCGTCTGGACAGATCTTCAGCCTGCCTCACCCGGTCGCCTGCTTGGAGAGGCGGACTTCAGCAGCCCATTCGCCATCTCAAGCGCCTCCGCCTCTGAAGCGGCGACCAGCATCGGGTATCCCCAAAACTTCTCTGACACGATCTGGAAGGCTCTCATGCCGAGCCGCTTCGCCCGTGAGGGCTCAACATAGATCAGGGCCTTCACAAATTCGCGCAATCGCGGTTTGTGCTTCTTTGACCAGAGCGCAAGCTTTCTCTGCTCATCCGGATCGTGCTCGTGTTCGTCGATGTCGGCGTTTGCCCCCTGTCCTATGATAACGAACGGCGTGCCACGATCGAGGAGGGCTTCGAAAGCAGCGAAGGCCTCGTCGGTCGTTCCTGCCAGGCCCTGATCGTAAGACAGCCTTACAATCGGAAAAGTCGCGGCATTCAACAGCATCATCACCCCTATCGGTCAGTTTGCGCAGCGTGGTTCAATTCGCGTGCGCATGATCAGTGACGATAGTTTGGATGATGCCTCAACTCATTCATCTAAGGCGCCAAAGCGTTACCCAAAACAGACAATCACTGCGACCGGCAACCAGATGCTGCGTTGCCAGCGCCTTAGTGGCATTTTGGACGAATTCTTGGCCGCTGGCTGAATTGAACAATGGACTGGCCGAATTGCACGATGCGGCGTCCCACTACCCTGCTGTAGCCATTCCGCTGGATCACGACCTACCTGAAATGGCGAAACACGATGCCGAGCTACCTGTTGCCCACTCGTATTTCCAAGCGACTCTCGGATAGGCTGGCAAATCCCTATGCCTCAATAACCCTCCCCCGACCGGTCCTGCAGATTCGCGCCCAGCGTTTGACCAAGGCGCAGCTGCGGGACTTGCTCATCAGCAATCCCCACGATGCGACGCAATGGATCAAGGCCGCAGCCGAGGCCGATATCATTCCCGCACAGATCGTGTGGGGTCAGTTGCTGCTCGATGGGACGCGGGTAGCGCGTGATCCGGCGGCTGCCTTCGTCTGGTTCGAACGCGCCGCCCGATCCGGGGACCTGGACGGACAAAACATGGTCGGCCGGTGCTACGAACAAGGCTGGGGTGTCGAACCGAATCCGAAGCTCGCGACGATTTTTTTCGAGGCGGCCGCGCGAGCCGGCCACGTCTGGGGCCAAGTCAATCTCGCGCAGATGCTGATGCGCGGCGGAAATCCGGAGGATCGGCCGCGGAGTTTCGAGCTCTTTCGGGCAGCAGCTGAAGGGGGCACCTCCAAGGCGAATCTGAAGGCAATGAATTCTCTCGCTCGATTCCTTGAAGAAGGATGGGCAGTGCCGGCCGATCCGAGAGGCGCCTTCTACTGGTACAGCCGTGCAGCTGGGCTTGGCGACCACTGGGCCCAGTACAATCTTGCCACGATCCTGCACGCTGGCGGTGACCTGGCCGGTGCTGATGTTTGGCTGGAACGTGCGGTCTCCGGCGGCGATGACGGCTTTCGCCGGCGCATTGCACCGCTATTGCTGGCGCGCGGCGAACTTGCGCTACGCCGGCACGGCCTCGAGGCACTCAGGCGAATAGCAGCCTCCGGCAGTCCCGCCGACGTGCACGCGTATGCCTCCGCAGTCCGCGAGACAGCGGCCGCATCTTCGGACATCGACAGGGCCAAGAGGCGATCGAAGCAGCCGGAAGGTCATGGACGTGCGGATTCGCGACGGCGTCTTCCGGCGTCGATCAGCGCATGCCTTGTTGGTTATCTCGCCGGCCGTATCGAAGCGATTTCACGCCGCATCACGAAACCATCCAACGCAACATCATCAAGCTCAGTGGGGGCTCTGTGACCATCATCCAAACCTTGCGACCAGCACTTTCCGGACTTGGGGCAGCAGCGAGCCTGGCAAACGGCTTTCTATTCGTTACCGCCGCCAACGCGGAAGGCCAGAACAATCAGCCAACGCCGGCGCCCGCGGACAAGGCTACAGCGCTTCCACCAGTCGAGGTGGACGCTCCTGTTACCAAGCGGCGACGAGCGTCGAACGCCGGCTCGAAGTCGGCCTCGAGGCCTGTCCCGGCCAGCCATCCGAGCAAACCGGCCGAACCGCGTCCGCAGACTGCGTCCTCGGCTCTTTCGCCTGGGAATTCGCTGCAGCGAACCACAGGTCTCAGCCGTCTTTCCGATTCTCTACAAAGCACGCCGCAAACCGTCACTGTCATACCGCGCCTTGTAATCGAGCAGCAGCAAGCAGCCACCATCAATCAGGTGCTGCAATATGTGCCGGGGATCACCGTCGCCACCGGAGAAGGCAATGGTGGCATCAACGGAGATCAGTTCCGCATCCGGGGTTTTGACGCTTCTGGCGATGTGTATGTCGACGGCTTACGCGATTTTGGTTCCTATGTGCGCGATAGTTTTGCAACCGAAAATGTATTGGTGCTGAAGGGACCCTCGTCACAGAGCTTCGGCAATGGCACGACGGGCGGCGTCATTGAGATTGAGAGCAAGAAAGCCCATCTCGGCAACCAATCATCATTCGAGGCCTCGGCTGGGACAGGACCCTACGGACGCGGCATTCTCGATATCAATCGGCAGATCAACGACACCACGGCCTTGAGGATCATCGCCATGGGGAACGGGCAGGATATTGTCGATCGCGACCATGTCTATTCCAACCGGGGCGGTTTCCTCGGCTCGCTAGGACTTGGCCTCGGCACCGACCAATCCCTGATCTTCAACTATCTGCACCAGGACAGCGTTCAACGCCCCGATTTCGGCGTTCCGATCGTCAGCGTGCCGGGCGTCGTCGGGAAGCCCGTGACGGAGTACGGAGTTCCCCGCTCAAACTATTTCGGCCGGGAAAGTGATCGCGACCGCGCGACGGCCGACGTTGCAACCGCTCTCTACAAGGGCGAATTCGGCGATTGGCTCACGTTAACGAACGACACGCGTGTCGGTTACTACACACGTGATCTGAAGTTTACGCCCGCGCTCTGCGCCTCTCCCGGCTTTCCTTTTCCAAGCAGCTGCGCAACGGACGTTCTCGCCGGCAATCTGGCGACGCCCTACACAATCTGGTCCGTCGGCGGGACGAAGCAGGTAAGTCACGGCGGGGAAAACGTAACGACTGCCACGATGCGTTTTGACACCGGGCCGTTTCGGCACAAGCTCGTCGCCGGCTTTGATGTCTATTCCCAACACGCGACGACGGGTTTTTACCTTCCTTCAGGCCCCGAGCCGGCAGGGACTCTTCTCGATCCCGTGTTTGCGAACTCACCCGGGTTTGCACTGACGGTGTCGCCGGGCAATCAATTGTCGGCCACGAGCTGGGATATCGGCCCCTTTATAAGCGACCGCATGTGGTTGACGCCCATGCTCTCGATCCTTGCGGGTGTTCGATGGGATCACTATCGGGTCGACGGCCAGGTAGGCGCGTCTCCGCTTGCGACGACGACCGAGTTCGCCAGCCCAAAAGCATCCCTGATCTTCGAGCCCACCACGCATCAAAGTTACTACTTCAGCTATGCACGTTCATTCACGCCGCCGGGCAACAACATCACTTCGCTGAGTTCATCGCTCGGCCTATCCCAGGCGCCAAGCGCTGCAAACCTTCAGCCGGAAGCGGATACGACCTTCGAGTTCGGTGCGAAGTGGGGCCTGTTCGAGGACCGCCTCGGCTTGACGGCAGCATTGTTCCGCGTCGAGAAGAACAACGCTTCCTATACCGACCAGGCATCGGGAATACAGACGACCACCGACGACAAGGTGCAAGTCCAGGGGGTTGAGCTCGGCTTGACTGGCAAGCTCACGGCGAACTGGGATGTGCAGGCGTCCTATTCATACATGGACAGCAAGATCATCGCGTCGTCGATTAGTCCTTTCACGCCTGTGTCGGCCGCGGGCAATCGGGTCCCGTACGTGTCGCAACATGGCCTGGCGATCTGGACCACATATGACATCGCTCCCCTGCTGCCGAACCTGCCGGGTCATATGCTTGTTGGAGGCGGGCTCAACTATCGTTCGGATTATTACCTCAACAACCTCAACTCGATGCTGATCCCAGCGGCGACCACGATCGACGCAATGCTCTCCTTCGATCCCAACGAGCGACACCATCTCGCGCTCAAGCTCACGAATCTTACGAACAAGCTGACCTACAGCTCTGCTTTCGGTAACGGCTACGCGACTCCCGTTGCAGGCCGCAGCGTCACCCTCACCGCAGCAATCAGATTCTGAAAACACATGCTCATCGAAATCCCAGACCTGCTATCCGCCGACGAAGTCAAGTCCGTACGCAGTATCATCGAAGCCGCTGACTGGATCGACGGACGGGCAACTGCGGGTGAGCTGGCATCGCTCGCCAAACGCAATGTTCAACTTCATGAAGAGTCGCCTCAGGCTCGCCAAGCCGGCGACATCATCCTGCGAGCTCTCGGCCGGAATGCACTATTCAACAGTGCCGCTCTGCCCTTGCGCGTCCTGCCGCCCCTTTTCAACCGATACGACACCGGGATGTTCTTCGATGCCCATGTCGATGGTGCGGTGCGAGCCGCGCCTGGACTCGGCACTCGCATGCGCGCCGACCTGTCTTCAACCCTCTTCCTCACAGCACCCGATGACTACGACGGTGGCGAGCTGATCATCGAAGACAGTTACGGCGTTCACGCCGTAAAGTTGGCGGCCGGCAGCATGGTCCTGTATCCAGCGGGGAGCCTGCATCGCGTGAGCGAGATTACGCGAGGTGCGCGTTTGTCATCCTTCTTCTGGACCCAATCGATGATCAACGACGAGGGGCTTCGGACAGTGCTCTATGATCTCGACCGGGGTATTATTGAACTGCGCAGATCCGTGGCGGGCGATGCGCGAGGTATCCTTATGCTTACAGGCGTCTATCACAATCTTCTGAGACGGTGGGCGGATCTGTGAGAGCGGCTCTGACGCTCTCACACGAACTTGGTTCTACAGTCCAAAACTGTCCACTTCCAACTGGGTTATCGCAATGACTGATATGACAGCTGAACTCGGCGTTCAACTTGCCCGTCAAAAGGCGGCGTTGCTGTGGACGCTCTGTGGACTCGGAAACACGATCTACGCAGCCATCCAAATCCTCACATTCGTGAACCACCAAATCGACAGCTCCGGTACGGCACCGACGGTATTCGATGCGATGGCCCTTTGGTACTTCGGTGTCGTATGCTCGCTATGGATCGTGCCCCCTCTATTTCCCCTCATCACTTCGGGGCGAGCTGCGAATCTGGCCTCGCCCCTCCTGGGTGGCTTTCTGGTCGTCACCAGCGTCGCAGGCGGTCTCTTTGACGGGGTGCGCGACGGCCTTCATATCGCAGCGACAGCTGTCCTTGCCCTAGCTCTGCCCGGGATTTTCGCAATTCGCGCATCTTGGCGATTACTGCGATTTACAGCTGCGCCTGCCCATCTTGTAAAGGAGTCGGCATCCTAGATGGCCCTGAAGCGAGCCGCCACTGCTGGTTTAGATTAGTTCAAAAATGACGCAGTTCTGGCTGGCCGCTCTCTCGTCGATTTGCGATGGTCGACTTTGAATGACTTGGCGGCCAGCCGCCGACACAAGACGTCTGAAAGGCGGCGAGATGCTCTCCCCCTCCCTTGGGACCGACATCGATAGCGTACCCCGCACAATTGCGCTGCGAAGCGGAATGCTATCGAATGAGTGGACCTATGGTCGGCATCGGCATCGCAAGGCTCAGTTGCTGTACTCGCTACGGGGTATTCTCTGCTGCGAGACGGCCAATACCGTTTGGCTTGTACCGCCCGGATGCGCGTTATGGATCCCAGCTCAACTGGCGCATTCGGCTCGCGGCGATGGCCTCGTAGAATGCCACTGCCTCTATATCGAACCGAACTCCGCCAGGAGCCTCCCGAAGACGTGTTGCACCATCTCGATATCACCCCTGGTCCGGGAGTTGATCCTGAAGCTGGCTCAACTTCCGGAATGCTACCCGCTAGGAGGTCGCGAGGACCGGCTGGTGATGACCTTGATGGACGAGCTGTCCGATGCACCGATTAGCAGCCTGAACCTGCCGATGCCAGGAGAGGCGCGCCTTCGGCGTCTCGCGGAGATGCTGATAGCCGATCCAAGTGCGAAGACCTCGTTCGCGAACTGGGCAAGTTCGCTTGGCATGAGCGAGCGCACCTTAAGCCGCCTGCTTCTCCAAGAAATCGGGATGAGTTTCGGACGCTGGCGACACCAGCTTCATGTAATCCTCGCAGTGCAAAGAATCGCGAGTGGTGAAAGTGTAAAAACCGTCGCCCTAGAGCTCGGATACGAAAACGCCAGCAGTTTCGTCAATATGTTCAGGAAGACCTTGGGCAAACCTCCGGTTCGCTACCTGACCGAACATCGTACAATTCTTGTCAGCGGCTGAACTGTGTAAGTCCAAAAAGCCCTAGGGCCGTTCGGGGCAATCCAGGAGATAGGTCGTCGGCCGTGAAGAACGCCGGATTTCAACTCGGGACGAATTGAAGTCGGACCGTGAGCTGGGCGAGGAACTGGCGCAACAAGAGCTCGAGCCAGCGGATGAGACGCCGGAAGTTGTAGCCCGCTGCGGCGAGAACGGCATTGGCGGCATCGCCCTGGCGGTGCCACAGGTAGTTACGCCCCATGCGATGCTCGGATTTGAGATGGCCGATGACCGGCTCGACGGCGGAACGCCGGCGCAGCTCGCGTTTGATCTTTGGCGTCACCCGCCGCTTCTGGCCTGAGATGAACACCCTGAACTTGTAGTCGGGTGGCGCATTGTGGCCGCGATAGCCTTTGTCGAGAACGAGGCGCTCGATGATGTTGCCGATCAGCACCTCCATTTCCGGGATCACGCTTGAGCGTGTGACCATCATAGGGGTTGCCGGGCAGCGCCTTCACATGGGTGACGAACTGGCCGCCTTTGGCGTGCGATAGCGTGGTGGCGACGGAGACCTTGACCCCGAACTCGTAAGGCCGGTGAGCCTTGCCCTTGCCGATGCACTCCACCTCCGGCGCGTGCAGCGAGTAGACCTTGGGGCCCCGCTGGCGCTGCTTCTGGTCGAGCACGCATCGCGCCAGCGCCAGCATGCGGTCGAGCGCGACCCCATCGAACAAGCCGACGTTGCCGTCGAGCTTGCGGGCGATGTCGCGGATGACGCGGCCGAGATAGGTTCGCAGCGTCCTCAAGGCCCGATTGGCGCGCTTGAACTGCTTGGCATGGGCATAGCGCTGGTGCTTGATCAGGGCAAACTTGCCGACTCGCCCATAGGACTGACGCAGCTTGATGCCGGCGCCCTTGGCTAGCCGAACCAGGATCTCGCGGGCCCGGTTCAAGAGCCGCGCATCGGTTGGGAACATCACGTTCTTGGGCTGCACCGTGGTGTCGACGATGACCCGATTGAGGTCGGACGGCTTGATCGCCTCGGTCTTGGTGGCGACCGCAAGGCTCTCCTGCAGCAGGGCTTGCAGCTTCTCCTCGCCCATACGCTGGCGCCAGCGCGTCAACGAGGAGCGGTCGAACACCAGGCGGTGCTGGAAGAACTCCTCGCCGCAGAAGAACTGGTAATAGGGATTCTCCACCCAGCGCTCGCATAGCACCTCGTCGGAGAGGTCGTAGGTGTGCTTGAGGATGGCCAGGCCCGCCATCAGCCGTGTCGGCAGCGGCGGCCGGCCCGGCTTGTCCTCGTAGACCGCGCCGAACCGCTCTTCGAGGAACGACCAGTCGATCGTCCGCGCCAGCTTTACCAGGGCATGGTTCAAGTCGATGATCGCGTCCAGCCGCGAGCGCAGAAGATCGGCTTGGCCGCCGTCGCGTCGTTCCTTTGGCTTCATCGTTCCCTCCGGTCCACCGAAGGAATCATGACCCGCGATTCGACGGAATCCTCAAAAGCAAAATTGCAAGCTTTTGGGCCCCCAAAGCCCGAAAGCTTGCAATCTCAAAACGCCTCTCGCCAGAAAATTCGACTCCCGCTCAATGGCTTGGAAGTTCTTCACGCACGACTAGGTCTCACCGCGCCGACTGGAGTCCCCTCTTCTGTTTGTGCGGCGATTGCGGAACGGCTCATTCATCTATGCCGTGCTGTCTGTGAAAGGATGCAATCGAAAGGTTGACGGATAGCTCGGGTAGCTCAAGGGCGCTTTTACCCGATCAGGGGACAGCGGGACATCGCGCAACCGCGGAGCAGTTTCGCTTGCAAACACATTCGCCAGCGCTGTGGATCATGCCCATCCCGTTACGGCTATTTTGCGCTGCACTCTTTGACTCTTTGCTATTAGCGCCTCCTGGCGGCTGCCGCATCTTCGGTCAAGCATCCGCGTGCAATTACGACGTCCGGTGGCAAAATGAGCTGGCGTCAAGTTTCCGGAACCTTCATAATCGATCACAGGAGGCATCAATTGCGGCCCGATTGGAAGGGCCTGGGCGAGGGATGACTGACCCGGTCGGCGCATGCCCAATCAGAATAGCCTCTCTTCGCGAGTATCATCGTTGGAACTCCGCAAAGCGCATTCAAGCTAGCCATAATCCGCCAGTGTCCAGATCATGCCGCGCAAGTTTCTGCTAGTGTCTCTGCGGATCGCCCAACGCCGGATCACACAATGCCAACCGGCCGTGGTTGCGAGAACCCTTCTCTCGCCCCGTACTGGCCCCACGGCAACACTCGAACGCGGTAGCCCCACGGGCTCTCAATGTCAATCTTGCAAATTCCGTGGTACGATTTCTTGTGTGCGGGCCGATTCCGGTCTGCGCAGTAAGCGATCTCATTTGAGATTTAAGGGAGGGGCATATGGCCAAGAAAGCGAAGAAGACTACCGTTAAAAAGGCCAAAAAGAAGAAGATGAAGAAGTGAGTCTTCAACGACCTTCTGCTCGTTCCTAGCACGATGCCTGCGGCGGCAACGTTTGGATGGTCGACGTCGCTTTGGTCTGAATGGACCGACCAACGGTTGGGCCGGACCGAATGGCGCTTAGGGCACCGTGCAGTCCGGCCCTCAAATTCTTACAGCCTTTCTGCCAGCTCTGCCCTGAGTTGGCCGAGGCTCTAATGTAATCCATTCATCACCGTCACGACTTTCGTTAGCAGGACGCCAGTCGACGTCAGCGCGGCAAGGCTGATAATCATTTGCGCCAGGCAGGTGCGCTTTAGCGTCACCGTTTCTGGATCGGGAAACAACATGACCGGACTCGCCATCGTCAGCTCCGTGAAGCGGTGAACGCGTTTGTAATGGCCGAGAAATAGGGTGAGTCGCGCCGATCGCGATGCAGTATATTTGTTGCTCATGAGGTTGACTCTTCACCGACTCGGCTGCGGCAATCTCGCGGGAACGAATTGAGATGCCGCGCCGAATCGCTTGCCTAAGTTCAGGTAAACAAAAGATTAACGGCTTCCGTCGCACGGCTAAAAGGCCCCGCCCGAGTGGGTTGGGCGGGGCTCGGTGGAGAGAACCTCAGTCGCCGCTCTTCCGCGGCCGCGACCAGAGCAGGGTATGACCTTCGTCTTCATCCTCGAACAGGTTCGCGTAGATCGGCGCGTTGAACGAAGGATCATCGAGCTTGAGCGAAAGGTAGTCACGGCCCTCCTCTGAGCGCTTCGACCAGGCTGCCCCGATCTCGGCCCGGCCAACGTAGACGCGGTGGCTGGGCGCGTTCTCGTTTGTGCGGTTGGGCTCGGCGACGATGCGGACGCCCTTCGCCTGCACGCTCAGGGTGACGATCTCGCCCTGAAAATCATTGCCGACCTTCCTAAAGGAACCGATGTTAGCCATGTCACTTCTCCTTGAATTTTCGAGCCCGCGACCACCGCGGCCTCGATGGTGATCGAGAGGCCGAATGACGATCGGCGACGCATCCGCTCGCGGGCCGGAGCGCAGCGGAGGACGCTAGCCGGAAGACTTTCTTGGCTCGCGAGGAATGGGCGTCAGCCCAGGGGAAGAAAGTCTTAACGGCGGCGTTGCGGCTCAGACGATCGAGGCGGAGCCGGTCTTCGGCCAGATCAAGCCATCAAGAGGCAAGGTGCGTCCATGCGCTGAAAAGCCTTAAGGAGACGGGGCGGCGGACATTGGTTGTCCTGTACAAAAGGTCTAGCGGTTCAGCGAAGAAAGGAACAAACGTGCGGGAGAATTCGGGCGTCGGCCGCCGAAATAGCCGTTAGAGAACGCCCGCGCCGACACTACCAGGCGAATGATCGACATAACGGCCGTGAAGTGCTCTGAGGAGACCGCCTCTCGCTGCGATACCCGTTCTTGGCGATCTCGACGCGCCTAACGATTGAAGAGAACCCTGGGCGCCGAGCCGAAGGGCTATAGCCGTCCTGGCCGCGAGAACTGGTTGACGTTCGGTTCGCCCTTCCCTGACTGACTGAAGCGGGCCAAGCTCGGCCAATACGGTCATACGCGCCCGATTCCGTGTCACCGCACCAAGCGAGGATGGGCACCCCAACGTCCGATATCCAAGAATCACATGAAAACCAGCAACGGCCGCCGGCGTGGCAAAGACTGCCGCCATGGCGGCGCGCAAGACGAATGACCGCGCGATGGCAAAGGTGATCTGATCGATGCGGAGCATCAGCGCGGCGGCAGCGATGCCGACGAGCAACGCAACCGATGGCGCCCGCGCACTAGGAAATCCATCACGCCGGCAGTGAACCTAACTAGGAATGGAAGGGCGTCTAGGCGAGAGCAAAGATCGGAGCAGAATACCCGATGCGAAGGTATTGACGAAGTCCGAGAGCCATTCGCGCGTTCACCATGACCTGGACGCGAGGTTCCACACCAAAGCCGGAAATAGGCTCACTGTCTAACCGCTTCGAGGTGGCGAATGTGCCCGGGTGGCGCGATTGCGTCGGTTACGACGCTTACCCTATGCAGGGAGATTTCGAAATCGGCATGGACGCCGCTCACGCGCCGCTATCCCCAAACTTCCAGACCGGGATGCCGAGTCGTTTCGCCTTGTCGGCGAGATTGCTCTGGATGCCAGTGCCGGGGAAGACCATGACGCCGATCGGCAAGATCTCCAGCATCGCATCATTGCGCTTGAACGGTGCGGCCTTGGCCGTGCTCGGTCCAGTCGGGCTTGAAAGCAAATCGGCCGTGAGCCGCTCGAGTTCGACCGATCTGATTTCCGAGCCGTCCTGCTCACGCTGGCTCTTCCGCTGCGCTTGCTCATTGTCGTCGAGCTCGCGCTCAATGCGCTCTGTTGCACGGTGCAGGTTGACGGTCGACCAGAGCAGGTCATCGAGATCCGGGTCGAGGCGAGTGTCGCTTAGGGTTGCGACGAGGGCGTCGAAGATATCGGCGACAGCACCCACGATCATCTTGCTTTCGGGAAGCGATCTCGGGTCTGGCTCGTCGTTGAAAGCACGGTAGCCAAAGAGCTGAAGTTCGCTAATGACGTGATCAATCGGGGATGAGCCGTGCGTTGGTTCGAAATCGAGGTCGTTGCGATCGGATGTCATGGTCGAGGTCCTTTGCCCGGATCGGCCGCGCCCATCGCGGCCTTCGTGCGATCACCTGACGGCGGGCGGAACGGACCAGAACCCGAAGCGAAGCGAAGGGCCGCAGCGACAGCGGAGGATGGCGAAGTCCGGCTATTTTGGTTCGCGATGCAAAGGCGCGTGGCCGGGCCCCCGCGTAACTTTCTTCGCGGGGTGAACAGCGCCGGCGGAAAATAGCCGGGCGCAGCCATTGGCGGTCCGTTCCGATTGCTGTCCGATCGCCCTCTAGAAGGCCAGGGCACGGCCTCTCCCGGCACCATGGACCTTCCATCGACCTGCCGTGACGACGGCGCCAGCAACGCTGGCTTTAACCCTCCGCCATCACCAAGAAGCGGGCAACGTCCTGCGGCGCGAGCTGAATGCGCATGGCCGCTCGAAGCTCGTGGATGCCGAACGTGCGGAGATCCTCATTAAAATCTCCCAACCGAGGAGACAAAGCGATCGCCACGATACCAGCAGCCTCCGAGCGCTGCCTTAGGACGGCCGTTGCTGCGTCTCCCGCTGCATCCGCATCCCGGACGATGTAGAGGCGACGCAGCGTCGGCGGGAGCAGCATGGCAGCGAGGTGATTGGCCGATAGTGCGGCGGCCATCGGCAAGGCAGGCAGTGCGTTGCGCAGCGACAGGATGGTTTCGATCCCTTCGCCCGCGACAAGCACATCATTCGCCGTACCGAAACGAACTGCGTTGCCGAGCAGATCGCCCATTGCCCGTCGTGGTGTGTCGATCGGCGCGTTGCCGAGCCTAACCGGGTCAAAACCCTCGGGATTGAGCCAGGTCCGATGCGCGCCTGTCATCCGGCCATCGAGATCGGTGACGCGGGCAATCATTGCAGGCCAAATCTCGGTCCGCGCGTCCTCATCGAGCTGATAGTAGCAGCGTGGGTGGAAGCGCAGGCTCGCTCCGTGGTGCGGCTCAAAAATGGCGCGTCCGCGCAAATACGCCTCCACGATGGTCCCGTCGATCGGCCGAGATATCGCGAACAGCCGCCGCGCCGCTTCCGGCGATCCTGCCTTTACTGTTGCGCGGACGGGCTTCGTTGGGAGATCCGGGTGCGCCCGAGGCAGCTCAAGGAAGCGCGTTGCCTCGTTCACGACACCGCGAAATTCTATGAGGCCGCAGGTTTCGCGGATGATGTCGAGGAGATCACCATGTTAGCCCGTGGCGGCGTCGGTCCATTTGCCCGCAGCTCCCTTCGGAGATTTCAGTAACCGCACGAACATCGAGCGGCCAGGCGTGTTGCGGACGTCGCCGACCAGCCAGTAGCGCCCCACGCGCCGACCGTTGGAGAGATAGTGGCGGCATACCGACTCGGCCTCGCGCGCGAGGCGGCATGCCAGTTCGGAAGAATCGAACAGCATCAGGCGGCCTCGCCGTGGGCAGGTTCTTCCGCTGGGCTCAAGGCGAGATCAGGCAAGAACGCGAGCAGATAATCCGCGACTTTGCTGGCCTGCGAAGCGGCGCGGACGATTGCGCGATTGTCTTCGCGGAGCACCTCAAGCCACGAACTAATGTAGTCCGCATGCCGCACGGTCGGCACGATGCCGAGCGAAGCACAGCAGAATGCAGCGGATATTTCCGCGATGATTTCCTCGAAGGCGTATTTCTTGGTGCCGTAACTTCCGGATAGATCCCGGTTGAGACGAGAGGAATGGCCGCTGGCATGACCCAACTCGTGCAGAGCCGTGCGGTGCCAATTGATCGGCCCAAAGTAGGCGGCCGGAAATGGCACCTGAACGTAGTCCTCAGAAGGACAATAGAAAGCTCGGTAACCGCCGATCCGAAGATCGATGCAGCTGGCACTAATCAGCGCTTCGACTTGCGGCTCGATCATGTGAGGTAACGGGAGAGGCGCCATAGTCGACACCTCGGCTGGCAGCCCGTCACATTGGTCGGTATTGAAGACCGTAAAACGTTTCAGAAAGGGAATACAGCGCCCCATAGGATCAGGATGTTAATGCCGCTATATCGCCGATGTGTTGCTGCGTTGTAAGGCATGGCAAGCGGCGCCTTCGCCGCGGCCGTTCCCCACGGCTGGACCCAGGGCACGCACCCCGCCTCTAGCTCGGCAATCAGCCTATTCGTAATCTCGTCATAAAAATTGGTCCGGCTGGGGCTGCTCTGCGAAACTTGATTGTGCCTGAACATCGCGATTCTCCGCGACGGGCACCGCGAGCCTCTCTCGCGGCTATAAACCCGTCACGACAATCAAGGCCGCCACTCTTGGCTCTGGAGATCTCCTCGTCTTGGCCATCGGTGGGTCTCGACAGTGAATGCGATCCAGAGTCCCATCCTTCTCGAAGCCCAGGTCGTGGCCAGACGGTGTCGTTGCTGACCTCCCGGGTGACCACGCTGGCGCTGCCGCCTACCGCGATCACTCTGCTGGGCGCGGGACCCGTGCAGACCGGCTGCTGCTGGCTTGCGGTCTGGCGCCGTACCTGATGGCGGGCGCGTTCGCCGGCGTTACCGTGCATCGCCTCTCGCACCAGTGGATATTGTTGATCGCCAACTTGGCGGCAAGCTGGCCACGATTCCGCTGCTGGTGGGCCTCGGATAATCGATGGTCCAGCTGTGTACGGCGACGGCGCTGGTCGGGGTGGCGGCGGTAATCGCCGAGCTGGCTTATCTGGCGTGCGTACCAACCCTGGTGCACCAGACTCGGCTGGTCCAGGCGCAGAGTTTGTTGAGCTCCGCAGGCGCGCGCATTGGCAGCGGTCCGCTCCTAGCCGGCTGGCTGGTGAGCGCGTTCTCCGCGCCGACTGCGATCCTGGCCGACTCGGCCTCGTTCCTGCTCGCCGCTGCATTGCTGACGCTCGTGCCGATGCGCGCGGCCGCGCGATCAGCGGTCGCGTCGACCAGCTACTCGGCCAAATGGCTGAGGGCTAACCAGTGTGTTCGGCACCCGATTCTGCAGGCAGTCACGTTGGCCACTGGCACCTTCATCTTTTGGTACCGCACATTCGGCGGCTTTCCTGCTGCACCTGACGAAAGATCTGGGTTTGGAAGACGGGACCCGTAGGCATAATGCTCGGTATCGGTGCACTCGGTGGCGCCGTCGGCGCGGTCACCGCACCGTGGGCGGGACGTGCGATCGGCCTCGGGCCGGTGCTGGTCGCGCAGGCGCTCAGCGCTGGAGGCATGAGCTTGGCGGCGCTTCTCACCGGGTCGCGGTGGTGTGCGTGGCACTGTGTCAGTCCCTTTGGTTGGCCAAGGGATTTAGTCAGCGGTGAAGGCCAAGCTAGTCCAATGTTTTGATCACCATAAGCGGTCCCGTCTGCCGGTTAGAGACGCAAACTGTGCGTGTGTCGCAGCGGCGACCGCCAACCACAGCACCAGCGCCGCACCCAGCACGCTGCTGGCCAGCAACGTGGCACGCAGGCCCAATGGCAGCACCCGCCGCCGCCGACCAGCGCGCCCAGTGGCGCCAGCCCCACACCACGCTCCGGATGCTCGCGTTTACCCGGCCCTGTATCCGGTGCCGGGCAAGCGCATATCGAATGGGGACCGGCTGGAATCCGTACAGGACGAGACAAGTGGATAGAGAGTCGTCCGTAAAGAACCCGGATTTCAGTTCGGGACAAGCTGAAGGCGGAGAATGAGCTGGACGAGGGTTTGGCGCAACAGAGCTGCAGCCAGCGGAGGAGACGGCGGAAGTTGTAGCCGGCGGCGGGCGAGGATGGCATTGGTGGCATCGCCCTAGCGGTGCCAGAAATAGTTGCGGCCCAACCGGTGTTCGGACTTGAGATTGCCGACGGCCGGTTCGACGACTGAGCGGCCGCGCAGCTCGCGTGTGGCGTCACCCGCCGCCTCGGGCCAAACGCCCTGAATGTGTAATCGGCTGGCGCATTGTAGCCGCGATAGCCTTTGTCGAAAACCATTCGTCGTAGCGCGTCAGCGGGGGACGATCGAACACCAGGCGGTTCTGGAAGAACTCCTCGCCGCAGAAGAACTGGTAATAGGACTTTCTCATCCAGCACTCCCACAGCCCTTCATCGGAAAGGTCGTGGGTGGGCTTGAGGACGGCAAGTCAGCCGCGTCAGCAGCGGTCGTCGGCCCGGCTTGTCCTGGTAAACCGCCGAACCGTTCCTCGAGGAACGACCAATAGATCGTGCACGCAAACGTCACCAGCATGCTTCATGTGGATGATGCGCCCAGCCGCGAGCGCAGAGGATCGACCTGTCCGTCGTCCCATCGTTCCTTGGGTCGCTATCTTCTGCTCCGATGCGACCACGGAATCACGACCCGCTATTCGCTGGAATCGCAAAAATGAAAATCGCAAGCTTTCCGGCCTTCAAACCCGAAAAGCGTGTAATGTCAAACCTCACGCCGCTACAAAATCGACTGCCGCTCAATGGCTTGGACAGCTCATCACGAGCTACCGCCAGGGACAGGCTTAGGTTCGAATCGTTGTGCGGCTTAGTCCCTGCCGCGCGCACATCAAAATCCTTTCGATGAGCACCTAAGCGCGCGGAGCCGATACCTCTTCTCGAGTCATCGTCTGCGCATCGTAAATTCTGATCTGAAGCATTGGAAAGCGCTTCTTCAGATCTTTGAACCTCCTCCGAATTGATGGACACCTGTAGTAGGCTCGAAGAGCCAGGAGGTGTCGGATGGAAGGACGTCAACGTCGGTCGTTTACGGACGACTACAAGCGGCAAGCGGTTGATCTCGTAGCGTCGAGCGGGCGCTCGATCGGATCTGTTGCCAAGGAGCTTGGGCTGCGCGATTCCGTGCTGCGGCGGTGGATGGAGCAGCGAGGGGCTCGGCTGGAGCCGACGGCGGCGACGCGGCGCCCCACAACGCAGGCGACGCTGCCGTCGGCGGACCACGCGGCAGAGATCGCGCGTTTGCAGCGAGAGAACGAGCGGCTGCGCATGGAGCGCGACATTTTAAAAAAGTCGATCGCGATCTTTGCTGGAACACGGACATGAGATTCCGCTTCATCGAAGATCGCCGCGCCGACTATCCGGTGACGCTCCTGTGCGACGTGCTCGGCGTCTCGCCGGCCGGCTATTATGCCTGGCGCTCGCGCCCGGAGAGCCGACGATCTGCTGCCAATCGTGACCTCGTCGACGACATCAGGCGGGTCCACCGCGACACCCGCGGGCGTTATGGCAGCCCGCGTATCCATGTCGAGTTGAAGGCTCAGGGCCGCGGGGCGAGCCGTGGTCGCATCGAGCGGTTGATGCGGCGTCACGGCATCAGGGCCATCATGGCGCGGCCACGCCGGGTGCGGACCACCGACAGCCGCCACGACCTGCCGATCGCCCCGAATCTGCTCGACCGCAACTTCATCGCCACTGCTCGGAACCAGATCTGGCTGGCCGATATCACCTACATCGAGACCGATCCGGGTTGGCTCTATCTGGCCGCCGTCATGGATCTGTACAGCCGCAGGATTGTCGGCTGGGCGATGGCGGATCATTTGCGCGCCGACCTGCCCTTGGCGGCTTTGCGGATGGCGATCTCGGCGCAGCGGTCAAGTGCCGGCCTGATCCACCATTCCGATCGCGGCGTTCAATATGCCTCGGCGGATTACCGCAAGCTGATGCAATCCGCCGGCCTCAGGGCGTCAATGAGCCGCAAGGGCGACTGCTATGACAATGCTCCGATGGAGAGCTTCTTTCACACGCTCAAGACGGAGCTCGTCCACCACAGGCACTATGCAACACGGGCAGAAGCCACACGGGATATCTTTGCCTATATCGAGGGCTTCTACAATCGGACTCGTCGTCACTCCGCCATCGGCTTTATCAGCCCGATCGAGATGGAGCTAAAAGCAGCTTAACCCTGTCCATTTTTTCGGGGGAAGATCACTTCTGCCCCTGACTTTGCTCCGTCTCTGCTGACAAATTCGGCTTTCAATCGACCATCCACTTCAAGCGCGTAGCCTGGCGTGGGCAGTTCGCGTGCGGCAGCAACCATTTCGTTTCTCCCTCGCATTGGGATTGTTGGAAGATAATAGCCTAAAGCGGGATGGGGTTAGGTTGAATCGATTTGGGATTCCCAAATCAGCTTGTTTCTGATTCACCATGCCGGCTGGGCAGGAGGCCGGCATGGATGGGCAAGCCTTACTCTCTCGACCTTCGGAAGCGCGTGGTGGCGGCGATTGAGGGCGGTATGTCCCGCAATCAGGCAGCCAAGCAGTTTGGGGTCGCGATCAGCACGGCCATTGGCTGGATGCAGCGGCTCGATGAGACCGGCAGCGTTGCTCCGGGGCAGATGGGCGGTCACAAGCCGAAGACGATTTCGGGTGAACACTCGGTTTGGCTGTCGCAGCGGATCAAGAACGACGACTTCACCCTGCGCGGGCTCGTTGCCGAACTTGCCGGGCGCGGCCTGAAGGTCGACTACCACTCGGTGTGGGATTTCGTGCATGCCGACAAGCTCAGCTTCAAAAAAAAGCGTGGTGGCTGGCGAACGCGATCGTCCCGACGTGGCGCGGCGGCGCGTCCAATGGACAAAGTATCAGGACCGCGTCGAAGCTGAGCGGCTGGTCTTCATCGACGAGACCTGGACCAGGACAGACATGGCGCCCCTGCGAGGATGGGCGCCGCGCGGACACAGACTCCCTACCAAGGTTCCCCACGGCCGCTGGAAGACCATGACCTTCCTGGCGGCATTGCGCCGTGATCGGATCGATGCGCCGTGGTTCATCGAGGGACCGATCGACGGCGAGAGCTTTCGGACCTATGTGGCTAAGGTTCTTCTGCCGACGCTTCGTCCCGGCGATATCGTCATCATGGACAACCTCGGCAGCCACAGAAGCCGTGCGCCAGCTCATCCGCTCCGCAGGAGCCAAGCTGTTCTTCTTGCCAAAATACTCACCCGACCTGAACCCGATCGAACAAGTCTTTGCCAAGCTCAAACATTTGCTCCGAAAGGCTGCCACACGAACCGTCGATGCAGTCTGCGCCGCCATCGGCGAGGTCCTTCACACCTTCACACCCGAAGAATGCGCGAACTATCTCAAAAACTCAGGCTATCGAAGCTAATTTCATCACGCTTTAGCGTGAGTCGCTCAAATCGCGCCATCGGCAGAATGTGTCTGTGTGAATCGCGGCGAAGCGGTAGTTTATGAGCAAATGCCTTCCACCTTAGATAGTTCGGAAAATTCCCTTGTTTCTTCGCAGAGATAAGAACGATGGATGCCGCACCTTCCAGCGTGGATCGCGGCACTTGTAAAAGGATTTGCACACTTCGATACCGATCATGCTCATCGCAGATATCGAACATGGCCGCCGCCGATGGGAAACAGCCAGCGATGGAGTGGTCGGGCCCAACAACCGAACATAACGACGAACATAAGTAAGAGCTCAAGAAGCCGCACTTGCGGTGGGGCCTGGACGGCTATCTCGCCGAATTCTGCGCGCGGGCCAGCCGGATCAGCAGCGCCCGCCGGTGGTCTTAGCCGGCTAATTCAAGCGGACCTTTAGTTACTTATGCACGCCAGACAAAGTTCCTATAGATCGACCTTGAGAAGGCCGGTTCGGGAGCTGAACTCCAGTTATACGTTTGAAGTCATTATCGCGTTTTGAGATGCGAACCATTTATGTCCGAAGGCGGTACGGAGGCATGCAGCAACGACGATCGGCATCAACATGGATAGGAGAGAAATTGAGGATCTGCTCGGTTTTGGCTTCCACAGAACGGACATACCAAACACGAAGGCCTATTGGCTGGAGGCCCACGACCACCGCGACTTTGGCCCTGCCCGCCTATTCTACGGTCACCGATTTCGCGAGATTGCGTGGCTGATCGACGTCCGCTCCCATTACGACAGCGGTATGGTAGGCCAAGAGCTGCACCGCAATGGCATAGACCATGGGTGTAAAGGTTGCAGCCATGTCTGGCAGCACAATGGTCACGAGCGAATCTATCGTCGCTTCCGAAGCCCCTGTCGCATCCGTCATCAGGATGATGTTGCCACCACGAGCGGCGACTTCCTGCATGTTTGAGACGGTCTTTTCGAAAACCCGGTCGTAAGGAGCGATCACCACCACCGGCATGCTCTCGTCAATCAGCGCAATCGGGCCGTGCTTGAGCTCGCCGGCGGCATAGCCTTCGGCGTGGATATAGGAGACTTCCTTCAGCTTGAGCGCGCCCTCTAGCGCCAAGGGGAACGACGTGCCGCGGCCGAGATAGAGCACAGCGCGCGATTTGGCGATATCGCGCGCGAGCTCCTCGATCTGCGGTTCGATCGCGAACGCCGCAGTGATCAGCCGCGGAACTTCGCTTAGCTCACCCACGATCTTCAATTCATCGATATCGGACAATTCTCCGCGCCCTTTGCCTGCGGCGATAGCAAGGGCGGCCATTACCATCAGCTGACAAGTGAACGCTTTGGTCGAGGCGACGCCGATTTCCGGGCCCGCAAGTGTCGGCAGCACGGTTTCACTCTCGCGCGCAATCGTAGACGTCGGTACGTTGACCACGGAAATCGTGTGCAGACCCTGCGCCTTGGCGTAGCGCAACGCGGCCAGCGTGTCGGCGGTCTCGCCGGACTGCGAGATGACGATCGCGAGATCCCCCTTGCGCAAAGGCGCGTCTCGGTAGCGGAGTTCAGAGGCGACATCGATCTCGACCGGCATACGCGCCAGCCGCTCGAACCAATACTTGGCAACGTGCCCGGCATAGCTTGCGGTACCGCAAGCCGTAATCGAGATGCGCCTAATGTCATTGAAGTCGAATGGCAATTCGAACGGCAGCGCGATGCGCTTGGCGGCCACATCAACATAACGCGCCAGCGTCTGCCCGACCACTTCCGGCTGTTCGTGAATTTCCTTGGCCATGAAGTGGCGATAGTTCGCTTTGTCTACCAGGAGCGATGACGCGCCGGGCTTCAGCATTTCCCGGTGGGCTACGGCGCCTTTCGAATCATAGATGACGCAGATCGTACGGGTAAGCACGACCCAGTCGCCGTCTTCAAGATAGGTGATTGTATCGGTAAACGGCGCGAGCGCGATCGCATCCGATCCTAAATACATTTCGCCGTCGCCATGCCCGATCGCGAGCGGCGAACCTCTGCGCGCGCCGATCATGAGATCGTTATGACCTTTGAAAAGAAATGCCAGCGCGAACGCGCCGCGCAGCCGCGGCAGCAACGCTTTCACTGCGCCCTGCGGTGAGTAGCCATGCTTTAGATAGGATTCGACGAGATGCGCCACCACCTCGGTATCGGTCTCCGAGGCGAAGATAGCGCCATTCTGCTCTAGCTCAGCGCGCAGCTCGCGGAAATTCTCGATGATCCCGTTATGGACGACGGCGACATTGTCCGTCATATGCGGATGGGCATTGCGCTCAGTCGGCTTGCCATGGGTAGCCCAGCGCGTATGACCGATACCTGTATGACCAGATAGCAGATCGCCGTGCAGCCGCGCCTTGAGATTTTTCAGCTTGCCTTCGGCACGCCGTCGCTCGAGATGGTCCCCTTCAAGCGTCGCGACGCCTGCGGAGTCGTAGCCACGATATTCCAGTCGTTTGAGTGACTCGACAAGCTGCCCCGCCACTGGGCCGCGCCCCAAAATGCCGACAATCCCGCACATGCCGATCAATGTCCTCCAGCCCCAAGGAAATCATCTTCAAAACCGCAGAACTTCTTAACCAAATTCAACTGGTCTGAAGGTATTCAACAGTCGTTGCGGATGGCGACACCGTTAGCGGTTCAACTCTGGAATTCGCTGTCGGAGCAATTAGCCTCGCCGCATGCACACGCGTGCTAGGTCTTAGAAGTTTCAACCAACATCGGTTCGCCCCGCGCCGCTTTGGCGAGCACTATCAAATACCAATAGGAAGCGGCAGCGAGCTCAGCAAGCGAACTGAGGTTTTCGAGGTGCGCCAACTACCCAAGCTCGAGTCCATGGCCCGCGCGACAGCGAGCGATGGCGCAAACAGACTCTTTGTCCGGTAGCGAAGATAGCAATCATAGTCGCAATAAGGCTCATTGGTGGAGATATCTCGCTGGTAGCGTGATCCCAGGGATCGACGACACTCGATGCAAATCGACGGACCGCGTGCCGTCCTGCGATAGAACTTCATAATCGTCGGTGACCTCGTCTTGCTTTCATGCGCCGAGAGCCATTCAGGACGCTCGGGTTCGATTCTCGACGAGACTAAAACGATTGCGATTGATGGCTCAATTCTACGTAAGTAAGCCTTCGATATTGAAACGGTTTGGAAAGCTATACGAAGGTTTGTAAACCACCACTCCCCCGTTAGTACTGATATCAGCGGTCCGCCTTGCGCGGCCAGCTTGCGGATCGCGGTTAGCGGAGACAGTTTGTCATGAACAGCCTCGCGCACTCTGCCGTGCCGCCTAGGCACGCGTGGTCTATTCCAGAGTTAGACGCCAAGTTGTTCATGGGTCGCTCAGTGCCTCGACACAAAGGTTTTTATGATTGGTTGGCATTTCCAAGACGGCTGGCTGCTCAGGGGGGACCGCACTTCGATGCTGCGCGGCGCGCTGGGCTGGCGCCTAAATGAGGCCGCATGTTGAGAGTCAACACCGCCGCGAAGTGCCGTTGCATTGATCTAATCGAAGATACTTGCCGGAGCGCCCGCCGAGCAGTTGACGTGAGCGGTTTGTGAAAAAAGCCATGCGACGCCGTCCTCAACGGTACACTCGGATTCGTATTGGTGATAGTTGGTTGAGATCAATGACAGCCGCGCCGGGCTTCTGTTGAGCCCGTTAAGGTGACGCTTCTGGCTAGTCTGAAGGCGTGCGGCCTGGAATTGCATCCCACCAAAACGAGCAGGCGACAGCATCTGTGTGTAGCTAATATGCTTTGCGAGCGTTCGGGAAGAAAAAAATGCGTCTGCCAGACCGCTCGTAGCGTTCGTGATTCGGAGGAGTCGGATGATCACGCCGGTTCGACGGAATTGGAATCCCAAAGAATTGTTCAATGCTCTGACGCCGGTGATGTTCACCGCCGAGCCATCAGTTCTGCGCGCACGTTGGAGAAAGTTGTGGCCAGAACTGTATACTGAATATGACGCAAGGCATCTGAAAAAGGAGTTGTCCGTCCGCAACTTGATCGCTACCGAGGAGGCTGCGGCATTCTTTGATGCCTGGGCCACGGACGAGGAGCGTCACGCCGAGGGCTTTATACAGATCATGAAGCTCGTCGCTGATGGATCCGAAGAAGATCTTTGGGAGAGATTGGACGCTCGATCACACAATTTTAGTGCAATCAATGAATACCTGAAAGACGAATTCTCTGTGATGGTTATGATAGCTTTTGATGAAATGTGCACCTGCCACGCCTATGCTGCGGATAAGGGTTTCTATGCAGGACTTGGGAGCGATAGATTCGTTCGTTGGCTAAGGGAAGTGACTGCCGACGAGGCAATTCACTCGATGAACGCAGTTAACGTTATCCGCGCCCGATACTCCGATCGCATCGGCGAAGTCGGCACAATCCTCGACGGCCTCACCAGCAGTGTCGCTGATGAGTCAGGCTACGGCGGGACCTTCGTTCTGGATTACTTCGGCGAGAAGTACACGAAGGAGATGCTAGCCAACTGCCGCGCTGCTATCCTGAGAAATGTTGCCAAGCCGCTCACGACTGCAGAGCGAGACGGACGGAGCGGTCGGCCAAGTTGAACTTAACTCTTCGCACCTGCGCGGAGTGATACCGTGAAAGCCACGAACGATGTGGTTTCATCGAGACTTTTTTCTCGCTTGGCAATTGCGTAAGCCGACCATTGCCCCTGAGGAATATCCCGCGAACGATATGGGCTCTTCGGCTGAATCTCTCTGAGAGCCAAGATGACTTGCGCGGCTATCGCTTCAAGAGTTAGTGGACCACCTTCATTGAAGTACGGCCAGGGCAGCGCACAGATAGGACAGTCTATGTCCATTTCTTTTGCTAAGCTGAGGACATAAGAACAATCTCCGAGACCTGTCGGAACAAAGAAGAGTGGCGGTTGCGATCCCGTTGCACGAACGGAAAGCACTTGAGCTGTATTCGGTGTAGCTCCAAATCAATCTTTGATGGAACTTCTTACCTTGGAAGAGAACTGCGGCGCCAAACTTCAACCACGATGTAGCGCTCGGCTGAGAAGCCGCACCGCCAATGAGAGTGCCCGCGAAGCGCGAACAATTGGTCGTGCGCCCGATCCGCGCGATACCCAGAAGCTCCACCCGGTGACGCAGGCTACTCAGAATGCCGTCGCTAGCGATTCGTGCTTTAGCCGTACGCCATCATGTCAAGGACCAACAGACTGCCTTGGACGTGTTTGCAACTCAGGTGACGCGTCTTGCCGATCATGATGCTCGATGAGCCTGCTTTGCTTTTGATTGCGCCGGCCGGTCTGGTTATACCTCGAGCCAGGAGGCTGCGCGTTTGCAGGCCGAGTATCTGCGTGCCAAGTACAATATTTTGATCAATTCGGTGAGAAGAGCGTTGTTACCTGCCTAAGAAGCGGGTCTCGCCGTTCAACCAGTTTTTGGTACCAAGATGTGCTGAAACCCATCGGAAGGGGCCAACTCGGAATACACACCCCGATTGGCGCGACATTCCGGGCCGGCCGTACAAGAAGCTGGATCATCGTGATTTGCGAGGGCATCAAACTATCAGCAAGCATCGGATTTCGGCGCATTGAACCACTCCCCCGAAGCCACCGGCGCTACAGCTAACAACTCATACAGTTGTTCATTAGGCACTTAGGGGGAGGCTGGAGCAAGAGGCGAACTCTTCACAGGAGCGTTCAACTATTCAATCGCCAGAAATGCTAGGGGTGCAGCATGCCCCTCGTGTTCGACCTCAGACGAGCGGCTTGTTTCAATCCACCGGTCTTGTTGCGAAGACAACATCGCGATCGAAAAACCGCAGGGAATGCGCATCGCGCACCCTGGTCTAAATCCTGCACACACAAGCAGCATGGAAGGGGCGTCAGCAACGTCGGCCATTTGGCCTTCTTGCAAGATGGCGCTCGAGTTACGTGTTCGTGAGGTGACATGCAATCGAAGTTTCTTTTTTGGGGTGCCGCAACAGCTGCGCTCGTTGCAAGCGGTGTCGTCAACTCGGCCGATCTTAGGCCGGTAGTAAGTGTCCCACCGGCACTCTGGAGCTGGACCGGAGGATATATCGGCGGGCACGTCGGCGGGGGCTACGGCCGGACATCATTCAGTGACCCCTACGGCCTCTCAATTTATGGCGACGTCGTCAATACCCCTGTGTTCCTCGCCGGAGGACAAATCGGCTACAATTGGCAAACGAATGGGTGGGTTCTCGGTGCCGAACTAGACGCGAGCCATGCTGTCTCCGATGGCACAAACAGCTGTCTTGCCTTCTCAGCCACTGTTGTGATCGCCACCTGCAAGGCAAGTCCAAACGTCTTTGTCACAGGGACCGCTCGCATCGGGTACACCTTTGGGCTTCAGGGCCACACGCTGGCCTACGTCAAGGCAGGCGTAGCCTGGCAAAACAATCGTGGCGATATCGCCAACAACAACGAATTCCGGGACAGGGATTTTGCTGGGTTCCCGCAGCACACGACGCGATTCGGTTACGGTCGTTTCGGTGGGACCGTCGGAGTCGGCCTTGAACAAGCGCTCACGCCTGCTTGGTCGGTCAAATTTGAATACGACTATATGGGCTTTGGCGGGCCGCATCTAGAGACCCCACCGACCATGCAGTTTCCGCCCCTTGCAGTCATTCCCGGCAACACCAGCAGCTTATCCAGCAGCTATCACATCGGAAAGATCGGCCTGAACTACCATTTTGGCGCCGCCCCGAGGGCACTGGAGTGGTCCGATGCGTCGCCGTATTCGGAAAACGGGACCGCCAAAGCGAAGCCGATTGCATACACGGGCGATTGGTCGCTCGAAGGCGGCTCACGGGTCTGGCTCAGCCGGGGAACGTTCCAGTGGGACTACATCCTTGCGCCCTCGATGCCTGGAGATGACGGCATTCCTAGTTCAAGGCTCACCTATCACGGCCTGGACGGCATTTCCGGCGAATTTTTCGGGCGTCTCGATAGTCTCTGGGGGGTATTCCTGAAAGGCAACATTGGCATCGGACGCTTCAACAAAGGAAAGATGAACGACGAAGATTCAAGCGCCACCAGCGACATTGCCTACAGCAACACGTTATCGAGCCAGGCGAATGGAAAATTCATGTACTACACGGCCGATATTGGTTACAATTTTCTGCGCGGCAGCAGCTATAAACTGGGTGGATTTGTCGGATGGACCTATTACGGCCAGAAGTCCGATTCGATGGGATGCAAGCAGACCGCCTCGTCCTCGCCGTACTGGATATGCGGGATGCCGTACCAGCAACAGCTCATTGGCAGTCAAGACGCCAATTGGAATGCACCGCGCATCGGTCTTAGCGCGGAGGCTATGCTTCTTGAGCGCTGGCGCGTGAGTGCCGAGGTTGCCTACCTTCCGTGGACCGACTTCAGTGGTCGCGATAACCATCTCCTCCGTCGCGAGACAGTTTTCTACGATCAGCGCGGGGACGGCGGAGCCGGCGTTCAGGTGGAAGGAACTCTATCCTACTTTCTCACCAGGAATTTCAGCGTTGGCGTTGGAGCCCGGTATTGGGCCATATGGACCAAAGACCACAGCAATGTCACCTTCACCTGCAGCAGCTGCAGCGCTTTGGGTGGCTTTTATCAGCACCTACACTTGCGAAGTACAGCATGGAACGATGGGGCACGTTCTTCCAAGCCTCTTACAAGTTTGACTGAAACACCTCGCTCTAAGCTTCGGAAGCTGAGACCACGATGACGAGAGCACCCGATCCCGTGGCTAGAGCCAGGCGAACGACCGGGAATCAAAGCTGCAAGCTTTTGGGCCGTTCAAGCCCGAAAGCTTGCATCGATAATCGTTTGAACTTCCATGTCAGCGCCGGCGAGATTTGAGGCGTTTGTAACTGCGGAAGTGGACGTCTGAGGCACTTGCGCTATTCGGAAGTTCGATCCCTCCGCCACGGCCAGCAACTCCTAAGCATTAAAAAGGACTGTCCGCCGGGGGATTTCCCGTACCCAACCGGCGGGATAGCCGCCGACTACCGGTTGCCGTTGCGGTTCTGGCCGCACTATACGCCTGCTATGAGCAATGGGTTGCATTTGCACAAGCCCAAAAACAGCAAATGGAAGACGATGACGACGCACGCTGGAGTGCAACGCGCTTCTAAACCGGCCATCAATCAAGCTGGCCTTGTTGATCTCGGCAAGGTGGGGTGCTCTAGCCAGAGTTCTGGGCATCGTCCAGCGAACTTCTCAGGTCCGCAACGGCGCGACAAGGTGCGAGTGGATGGAAACAGAATTTAGCCTGCGGCAAGCGGCAGAGTATTCACCTGCTTACGCGGCTCTAGCCTTGCTGGTCGGCCGTGAAGAACGCCGGATTTCAACTCGGGACGAATTGAAGTCGGACCGTGAGCTGGGCGAGGAACTGGCGCAACAAGAGCTCGAGCCAGCGGATGAGACGCCGGAAGTTGTAGCCCGCTGCGGCGAGAACGGCATTGGCGGCATCGCCCTGGCGGTGCCACAGGTAGTTACGCCCCATGCGATGCTCGGATTTGAGATGGCCGATGACCGGCTCGACGGCGGAACGCCGGCGCAGCTCGCGTTTGATCTTTGGCGTCACCCGCCGCTTCTGGCCTGAGATGAACACCCTGAACTTGTAGTCGGGTGGCGCATTGTGGCCGCGATAGCCTTTGTCGAGAACGAGGCGCTCGATGATGTTGCCGATCAGCACCTCCATTTCCGGGATCACGATCTTGAGCGTGTGACCATCATAGGGGTTGCCGGGCAGCGCCTTCACATGGGTGACGAACTGGCCGCCTTTGGCGTGCGATAGCGTGGTGGCGACGGAGACCTTGACCCCGAACTCGTAAGGCCGGTGAGCCTTGCCCTTGCCGATGCACTCCACCTCCGGCGCGTGCAGCGAGTAGACCTTGGGGCCCCGCTGGCGCTGCTTCTGGTCGAGCACGCATCGCGCCAGCGCCAGCATGCGGTCGAGCGCGACCCCATCGAACAAGCCGACGTTGCCGTCGAGCTTGCGGGCGATGTCGCGGATGACGCGGCCGAGATAGGTTCGCAGCGTCCTCAAGGCCCGATTGGCGCGCTTGAACTGCTTGGCATGGGCATAGCGCTGGTGCTTGATCAGGGCAAACTTGCCGACTCGCCCATAGGACTGACGCAGCTTGATGCCGGCGCCCTTGGCTAGCCGAACCAGGATCTCGCGGGCCCGGTTCAAGAGCCGCGCATCGGTTGGGAACATCACGTTCTTGGGCTGCACCGTGGTGTCGACGATGACCCGATTGAGGTCGGACGGCTTGATCGCCTCGGTCTTGGTGGCGACCGCAAGGCTCTCCTGCAGCAGGGCTTGCAGCTTCTCCTCGCCCATACGCTGGCGCCAGCGCGTCAACGAGGAGCGGTCGAACACCAGGCGGTGCTGGAAGAACTCCTCGCCGCAGAAGAACTGGTAATAGGGATTCTCCACCCAGCGCTCGCATAGCACCTCGTCGGAGAGGTCGTAGGTGTGCTTGAGGATGGCCAGGCCCGCCATCAGCCGTGTCGGCAGCGGCGGCCGGCCCGGCTTGTCCTCGTAGACCGCGCCGAACCGCTCTTCGAGGAACGACCAGTCGATCGTCCGCGCCAGCTTTACCAGGGCATGGTTCAAGTCGATGATCGCGTCCAGCCGCGAGCGCAGAAGATCGGCTTGGCCGCCGTCGCGTCGTTCCTTTGGCTTCATCGTTCCCTCCGGTCCACCGAAGGAATCATGACCCGCGATTCGACGGAATCCTCAAAAGCAAAATTGCAAGCTTTTGGGCCCCCAAAGCCCGAAAGCTTGCAATCTCAAAACGCCTCTCGCCAGAAAATTCGACTCCCGCTCAATGGCTTGGAAGTTCTTCACGCACGACTTGCTGGTCGTAAACTTCTTGGGTCTGGCAATGGTTGCGCTGCTCGCCGTCTTCGGTTCGATCATGGCAGGCTGTAGGCCCTCACCATAAGCGACTCCGCCCGACGGATCAGCGCGTCCAGTCCTGCAAACTCTCGCGCAGCGCTGCGGCGCTCGCCGGGGTCTTCGATTTCAACCACGTCTTCGAGGATCCGCTCTGATAAGGCGCGTCGATCTGCTTCGAGACGATGCCTTCCAAGCCCATGCGGCAAGCGAGCTGGAATACACCTTCACCATTTTCGGTAAGATGGTCGTTGAACTGAATACCCAACTCCGCAGTGTCCAGCAGCCTGGTGAGCTTCTGCTTGCGGTAGATCAGCGGCGTTTCACGAAGGTCAGTGCCCTGATGCATCAGGTCGAATGCAATCAGGACGGCCTCACTGCGGCGTCGGCTCCGAGGCGCATTGAAGTCTGACAGGCCGTCGTCTCGTGGGTCAAACAGCAGCAGCTTCCAGGAACTCATCACCGCCATGATGCCAACACCACTCTGCAACGGTAGCTCAAGGCATGGGTGCCTTTTCTGCGCCGCCCCCGATTCAAAGTCAAAAAACCCCGATCGGATGCGCGTAAAGGCGGGCTTTGGCTTTCCAATTGACCTCCGCCCGAGGATTGACCATCAGTGCGAAGCGCTCGGGCCGGCGCTACAATTGAGAGGCGTCGTCCTCCTCGTCAGGGAAGTTCTCGCGTCCAGGGAGGCGAATTCATACTTTGTAATCGATTGTAACCCGGGGGCTGCTGGATCTACGATAAGCGGTCTTTCGCCAGGCTGATGAGCATGACCCGTCACAACGTCCCATTCGTGGTCTCGCTAGTCTGGCTGCCGCCCTTAGCGGCGGACTGATCTTCCCGCTTTTGCGAGTGCCGGACCAGCCAGTCCCTTCCGGCGACGCTGTAACGGGACATCAATTTGCGACCGATGTAACGCAAACTGCCATGTCGTACGACGCTTTCGAGGGATAGCTGCGATCAGTTGGTCATTTTTGCGCGAAAGATGCGAAACATGAGCGAGATTCTCCGCCAAGCGACGCAAGACAATCGTTATGCGATCATTCATTCGTGGAGCTCTGGTTCAGAGGCGCATGGGGCGTTTCCTCCCTGATTTGGCCGTGTGTGAAGTTCGCGCGGGCTTTTTTTCTGCATTCAGCAAAAGCGCGGCGTTCATACATGTAAAGTGTAAGAGAGCTAGCAAGGGGCGGCCAGCGAATTGATCGTTCGCCGTCGGTTGAACCGCAAAGCGGTCAGGCAGAGTACTTCGTGCTGAGCCGCTACGGTGGCCGCGCAGCGTGCTCCTCCGCGTTTGGGCGCGCAGCCACCTTCCCCGCTGGCGCCAAAGCACTCGAAGTGGCCACACTCGAATTGTCGATCTTCCGGCCCGAGAACAAATGAAACGGGCGAAGTCGTCAGCGTTCGGTATGCGTCGGGGAATTCCTCTCGTGCCCTCTCCAGCGGCATAGGTTGTCGATAAGCTCGATTGAAAAGCGCGCCCAGTTCACGGCTTCCTCCGCCGACATAACGCTGGGGCTGGAAATGCGCCCTGCGGTCGCTACCTAGCCTGTCCCACTCCTATCCGTTTCGCCAATTTAGATAGGTTTGACCGTGTGATTGTATTTGCCGACACCCAAAACAGTCGGGCTGGTGAAACAGGGTTACGCTTGGCACTGCATAGTAACGAGATATCGATCTTGATTAATGCAATGCGTCCGGTGCCGGCGAATAAATTCTGCGATCCCGCGCTTTTTTCGACTGATTTCACCACACCGCATTGTCTACTTTTGCTCGCGGCAACCCAGCCGCCGGTTTTCGATTGCAGTGACGCCAAGTGATCCGGAAGTTCGCCGAGTGCCCGAACGATCTGAGCGCGCTGTGGGTTCGCGCGGACGGCATTGTCCGTATTCTTAATCTGCGCTAGGGGAAACGAACCAAAGGATGAACTGCTGACATATGATGACTCAGGACATGCCCAGTCTAGCAAGAGCGGCCGACAGTGGCTCTGCTGAGAGTCAGGAGGTGGTCCGGCGATTCATGTGGGAAATAAGATCGATCAATTTATGTCTCAAGTGCGGTGTCCGCCAGGCCGCCTCAGCCCGCCAAGGCGAGCGTTACGCGGGGCCATCGCTCGAAGAATTCCAGCAGCGGTTGGCTTTTCTGTTGCCTAACGAGACGGCGCCCTCGGCGCTAAAGCAACGAACGTCTCGATGCCATAGAACTCGGCGATAATGCTTGAGCGCCTCGTCCATAATGGGAGAAGGACCAGGGGCGGCAAGTTCGCGCACGCACGCCCATCGGCAGAATTGAGAGCAAGGGCTGAGATCGGTGAAGCAGCGTCGGCCAGCATGATCAAATTGACCTGTAGTGCGACCATCGTGGTGAAGCGCACGCCACCATCAACTGGTCGTTGGGCCGATGCCCTTCGTCCTCTAAGCTGGACGACACCTGCCCGTCAGTTCGTCGTCAGCTTGCCTGAGTATCATTCGCAAAGGGCCTAAGCAGCCCGAACTCGCTGCGACGAAATGTACGCCGAAGAGACACGCGAATCGCCATGTATGATCGAACCGGGGGCCCATGCACATACGCTAGCGAAGGTGACGAACCGAGTTAATCGGTGGACAGCGACAGCTGTGCCCGCCGTTATCAACCGTATTCTATGGGGGTAGCTCCAGACTGATCGAGTAAAAAGCGAATAACTAGCGATTTCATAGTGCACTCTTCCATCCATACCACGATGATCGGAAGAAATGTGGAGAGTGAGCTTTTCTATGGCTCCGTAATGAAACAGGACGGCCGAGATCGACATCTTGCAAACTCAGTCGGCAACAAATGGCTCGTCCGTTGAAGCTTGTTGGCCCCGGCTGTATTGGCAGTGTATCGCTCCGGCGGAGGCCGCCTTGTGCGGTTTGGCGGTTCGTCTGAGGATTTGACCTTAAGTCTAGCCTTAAGGTCATGTGGCGAATGCAGGTGAAGGTCTTGGGCGCTGAACGTCGGCGCCGATGGAGTTACGACGAGAAGGTTCGTCTGATTGAAGAGACGTTGCAGGCTGGCGAGACTGTGTGCGGCGTCGCGCGCCGACATGGAATGGCGCAGAGCCTGCTGTTCACCTGGCGTCGGCAAACGCGCCAGGGCCGCCTGGGCGGCGAGGCCGTGCCGGCTCTTGTTCCTGTCGAGATCGCCTCCACGCCGGCTCCCGCACCCACGTTCGGGCCGCAGCCGTCTTCGCCTCCTGCGCAGCGTCCAAGGAACGGAATGATCGAGATCGAGCTTGGCGGCGGCTGTCGCGTGCGCGTTGACCGGGAGGTTGACGCCGAAGCGCTGCAGCGAGTGCTTGAGCTTCTGAGGCGGCGATGATCCCGATTCCGAGCGGCGTCAGGGTCTGGATCGCCACCGGTCACACGGACATGCGCCGCGGCATGCAAAGCCTGGCTCTTACGGTTCAGGAGAGCTTGAAGCGCGATCCTCATGCCGGCGATCTTTATATTTTCCGGGGCCGTCGCGGCGATCTGGTCAAGATTCTTTGGCATGATGGGTTGGGCATGTCGCTCTACGCCAAACGTCTGGACCGTGGAAAGTTCATCTGGCCCTCGGCGGTGGCCGGCGCGGTGTCGATCTCAGCGGCACAGATGGCTTATATGCTCGAAGGCATTGACTGGAGAAATCCTCAACTGAGCTGGCGGCCTGCGAGCGCGGGCTGAACGAAGAAGTTGCGGCTGCCGGCATTTTGGGGAGTCACAACGCATTCAATCTGTGATTCACTGCTTCGCATGGATGCTGATGGCGGAGCGATTCCGGATGACATTGCTGCCTTGAAAGAGGCGCTGGCGATCGAGCGCGCGAAGGCGTTAGAGGTTGCAGCGGAACTCGCGGTCGCCCGCGCGAAAGCCTCGGAAGACAGCGCGCTGATCGCCCAGCAGAAGCTACGGATCGCCAAGCTCGAGCGTCAGATCTACGGACAACGGTCGGAGCGATCATCGCGGCTGATCGATCAGTTGGCACTGACGTTCGAAGAGCTGGAAGCCGACGCCACGGAAGACGAATTGGCAGCCGAACGGGCTGCGGCCAGGACGACGACTGTGCGCGGATTTACGCGCAAGCGCGCCGAGCGCCAGACATTCCCTGAGCATCTTCCACGCGAGCGGGTGGTGATCGATCCGCCGACGGCTTGCGCGTGCTGCGGCAGCAATCGCCTGCGCAAACTCGGGGAAGACGTGACCCGGACGCTGGAATCGGTGCCGCGTCAGTGGAAAGTAATCGAGACGGTGCGGGAGAAGTTCAGCTGCCGCGACTGCGAGAAGATCAGCCAGGCGCCGGCGCCGTTCCATGCCGTCGCACGGGGATGGGCCGGCCCCAGCCTGTTGGCTATGATCATGTTTGAGAAGTTCGGCCAGCATCAGCCGCTGAACCGTCAGGCCGAGCGCTACGCTCTCGAAGGTGTGCCGATCGCGTTGTCGACCATGGCCGACGCCGTGGGATCGGTCTGTACGTCGCTTGATCCCCTGCTTCGCTTGGTTGAAGCCCATGTCATGGCGGCTGAGCGTCTTCATGCCGATGATACGACCGTGCCGGTGCTAGCCAAGGGGAAGACCGACACGGGACGGTGTTGGATCTACGTCCGGGACGACCGGCCATTTGGTGGTGCCGGACCGCCAGCGGCGATGTTCCACTACTCGCGCGACCGCAAGGGCGAGCATCCCCAGGCGCATCTGGCCCGCTATGCCGGCATCCTCCAGGCCGACGCCTACGACGGGTATAACCAGCTCTATCTGGCTGGGCGCCATCCTGGACTGATCCGGGAAGCTGCGTGTTGGTCGCACGCGCGGCGCCCGTTCTTTGCCATGGCCGATATCGAGGAGAATGCGCGGCGCAAGGCCGCCGGCAAAAAGGAAATTGCGCTCTCTCCGATCGCGATCGAGGTGGTGCGCCGGATCGATGCGCTGTTTGAGATCGAGCGGTCCATCAACGGCAAGAGTGCCGAGGGGCGCCTGGAGGTTCGTCAGGCTCTGAGCCGCCCCCTGGTGGAGGATCTTCAGGTCTATATGCGAGAGCAACTCGCCAAGCTCTCCCGCGGGCACGACCTGGCCAAGGCGTTCAACTACATCCTGAAGCGATGGGCGGCCTTCACGCTATTCCTGGAGGATGGGCGCGTGTGCCTCTCTAACAACGCCGCCGAACGGGGGCTGAGAGGCATCGCTCTTGGGCGAAAGTCATGGCTCTTCTGCGGATCCGATCGCGGCGGACGACGCGCCGCGGCCATGTACGGCCTGATCGTCACGGCCAAGATGAACGGTGTCGATCCCCTGGTTGGCTGACGTCCTCGCCCGTATCGCCGCCCATCCGGCTCATCGGCTGGACGAACTGCTGCCCTGGAATTGGGCCCTGTCAGCGTCAGCAATCTCAGCCCGAGCGGCATGACCATGCACGTCAACAAGGTCTATCGCGTCACCACGATCAATCGCGTCGCCCAGGACCTCGGCGAAGACGAGGACTGGCTGTCGGACGTCGCCAGCGAAATGGACGCCGAGGACGGCCGCCTCTGGGTCTACGGTGTCGGAGAAGACGGCGTCATGGCCTTCACCGACTTTGGGATCGAGACCTTGATGGAGCTCATCAGGATCCACAAAGAGAACCCTCATCTGCTCAGGCGCCAGGATTAGAAGACGTCTGCGGCCTACGCCGGACGGGTACTTGGCAGTGGCGACTTCAGGAGTGCTGCTACACGCAACCCAACGCGTCCCAGCCGCTTGAATGTAACCGGCATGAGGGCCTCACCTCGCAGTGACGAAGCTTGTCTGCGATACAGGCTGGCAAGAGCTGATCGGTGGAGGTGGCGCGATGGCAAATGCCATGCTTGATGCCAGGCAGGAAGGTGACTCTTATCGCCGCGTTGAGGTGATCACTGGGGAGCGCCGGCGGCGACGGTGGACGAGCGAGGAGAAGGCCCGGATCGCGGCAGAGAGCTTTGAGGAGGGGGCGAACATCTCCGAGGTGGCGCGGCGCAATGGCGTTTCTCGCGGACTGCTCACGGTGTGGCGCCGCCAGGTAGCGGCGGCGCTGGCCGGCAAAGCCCAGAACTTCGTGCCTATCCAAATTGGCGCCGAGAGCGATGGCGGGAGGGTTGGCAAGTCCGAGTGTATTTCGCCGGTACAGACGAAGCCCGTGGAGATTGCCACGCCGCCGGCCAAGGTCTGTGGAGTGGTCGAGATCGAGGTGAACGGGGCGCGCATCCGGGTCGAGCCGGGGGTGGAACTGGCGACGCTTTCGGTGGTGCTATCGGCGCTTCGAGGGATCCGGTGATTGCTCTACGGTCAGACCTCAAGGTGGTGCTGGCGGCCCAGCCGGTCGACTTTCGTAAGTCGGTGCATACGCTGTCGGCGCTGGTGAGCGAAGCACTGCGCGCGAACCCATATTGCGGCGACGTCTTCGTGTTCCGCAGCAAGCGCATGGACAGAGTGAAGCTTCTGGCGTGGGACGGCAGCGGCATGGTGTTGGTAACGAAGTGGTTGCACCAGGGGCGTTTCACCTGGCCGCCGATCCGCGACGGCGTTGTGCATCTCAGTGCGACGCAGCTTGCGATGCTACTCGACGGGCTCGAGTGGACGCGTGTGTCGCCCAAGCCTGTGAAGCAGCCGGCCATTGTCGGCTGAGAAGTGAGGATTTCACTGGAGCATGGGTCGCACGGATGTATCGTCTGGTCATGGCGATTCGCCCCGACACTCTCCCGACCGATCCGGCAGCTCTGACCGAGATGGTGCTCGCGCTTGACGCTGAGAACGAGACGCTGCGCGTAGCAATGCAAACGTTCAAGGACATGATCTTCGGGAAGCGCTCGGAGCGGCTTGCCGCGCTCGTGGCCGAGCAGCTCGCGCTTGAGCTTGGCGATCTTGAGACCGACGTCACGCCGCCTGCAGCTGCCAACGACGATGCAGCTGCGGCAAAGCCGCCCGGCAAGCCACTGCGGAAGAAGGCGCGCCGCAACATCGGCGCGCTTCCAAAGCACCTGCCGCGCTGTGAGCATGTGCTGGAGCCGGAGGCGACCGCATGCCCGTGTTGCCAGGGCCAGCTTCACAAGATCGGCGAGGACGTCAGCGAGGTGCTGGACATCATCCCGGCGATCCTGCGGGTGCTGCGGACGGTCCGTCCCAAGTACGGCTGCCGCCGCTGCACCGATGGTGTGATCCAGGCGAAGGTGCTGCCGCGCCTGATCGAGAGCGGCATGGCTTCGACCGCACTCGTGAGCCACGTGGTAGTCTCGAAGTTCGCCTGGTATCTGCCGCTGTACCGACAGGTGCAAATTCTGGCCGGCCAGGGTGTCCATCTCGACCGGGCGACGCTTGCCGGCTGGGTGAAGCGTGCGGCCTGGTGGCTCAGGAGCCTCTATGCGCTTCAGCTGCGCACGATCCAGACCGCGCCGCGCCTGTTCTGCGACGAGACGCCGATGCCGGTGCTCGATCCCGGACGACATCGCCCGCGCATCTGCCAGTTCTGGGCGCATGCCATGGATGACCGGCCATGGGGCGGTCCCTCGCCGCCGGCGGTGGCCTACGTGTTCGCCGACGGCCGCGGCACGGCGGAGATCGCCAGACAGTTGATGGGCTTTTCCGGCATTCTGCAGGTCGACGGTTATGCCGCCTACAAAGCGCTCGCCCGCGATCATGGCGGCGCGATCCAACTCGCCTTTTGTCTCGCCCACGCCCGCCGCAAATTCGTCGAGGTGTATAAGACGACCCAGTCGCCGTTCGCGCGCGAAGTGATCGAGCGCCTGCAGGCGGTCTATGCCATCGAAGCAGAGATCCGTGGCAGCAGTGCCGAGCAGCGGCTGGCCACCCGCGGCACCAGGTCCGCTCCATTGATGGAGGCGCTCAGGACGCGCCTGACCGCAATGGTCGGCCAGCTCTTCTCCCAATCGAAGCTGGCGGAGGCCATCAACTACGCACTCAATCACTGGGACGGGTTGACGCTGTTTCTCCGCAACGGCCGTGTCGAAGTTGACAGCAACACAGTCGAGCGTTCCATGCGCCCGATTGCGATGGGAAGACGCAACTCATTGTTCAGCGGCAGCGAAGGCGGCGCCGAGAGCTGGGCGATCCTGGCGTCGCTCGTGAACACGGCAAAACTCCATGAGCTCGATCCGCAGGCCTACCTGACCGATGTGCTGGAGCGCATCGTGTCTGGGCGAACCAAGAGCCATCAGCTGCACGAGCTGCTCGCCTGGAACTGGAAGGCGGCGCGCCGGCACACACCGCAGGCAGCGGCATGAGCCCACGTCGCCATAAGGCAGCATCGTCGATGGCGTCAGCCGCGATGTCGCTTGCGGAGCTCGAGCGATGGCTCCAGGATCGCGTCGATCGCCATCCTGCCGCCACCAGCATTCCCATGCTCGACGGCTATACCGCCGCGATCGTGGCCGGACCGGTGTCGATGAGCCCGCTCGATTGGATCTGCCCGCTGCTCGCGATCGATGCCGACGCTTTCAACCATGGCGGCACGCCGGAGTTCGCCGCGATCTCCGCCGTCGCGCTGCGCCACAACGACATCAGCAACACCCTCTCGACTGCCCCCGATCGGTTCGAGCCGATGCACCGGCGCGACCCCAGCGGCAACATCGATGCGCATCCCTGGTGCCAGGGTTTCTATGCTGCGATGCGGCTCAGACTGTCGGCGTGGGCGCCGTTGCTCGACGTCAACAACGTCAATCACGGCCTGCTGCTGCCCATCCTGCTGCATTGTCGCGACGATCAGGCCCGTCCGCTGCTCGGACCGCCACGAAGCGGTCGCAAAACCGAGGATTTCCTCCGTAACGCCTACCTCGATATCCCAGCCGTCGTCGAGGCGCTGCGCCAGCACTGGATGCCCATCCGCTACGCCCGCGACCGCTAATCATCGCGGACGTGGGAGCTCATACCGGTTACGCTTGAATTCACCAAAAAAAGCGCCAAAACGCAGAAATTAACCGTAGATGCGCAGCTCATTGCATTAATCTAGATCTAGATATTCGTTAAATTCAGCAATCCTCGCGAAGCGCTCAGCGAGCTGCTTCGCCCCGAACGTGCACATCAGACTTGGCATCGCTGCACCTCACCTGCGGGTATGGTGGAAGCGGCGAAGACGCATGGTGAAACGGTAAAGACAATGTAGGGAGGCTAACTACGCAATGCCCGGCCAGAGGCGAACATACGCTAAGCTTCCATTTTGGCTCGATTGAGAGCCTATGATCTGTGCTGGCCCCGAGATGGCATGCGAGGCTTGCATCTATCGATGCTACCTTGTGAGATGGATGCCACTGTCGGCCTGATCTTCGGGGCACCCCCAACACACCTGAGAAATCGTGATGAAGCCACGGCGCGCGGCTTCGCCGAAGGATGACGCTGTTGACGAGTTCGGGCTAGTTCCACACTGTGCCACATCCATGAGTAGTTCGATAGATGATAGCTTAAGTGAAATGAAATCAGTGCGGAACGATATTTGGCGTTGTCGTAAGTTGCTTCAAAACGAGTTGCCTGATGAGCAGCGAAAAATCATCGAGCAACGCCTGGCTGAACAGTGTTCGGCTTTCGATCGGCTTTTAGCCACCACATTTCCTTTCACGTTGAGGCTCAAGTCAACTTCAGTGCCTGTGCCGCTCAACAGCTAACTAAACCTAACCAGCAAGAGCCCTATCCTCCTTATCCTCGGCTCACCTGGAATCCAGCCCAGACTGAGTTGATCAATGGAAGTGAAATGCTGGAAAATGCGACGCATGATACCAGGCAGGATGTTGATCGCTATCGTTGACTCGAGTGACCTCGGCGCGCCGGCGGCGACGACGATGGATAGGCGCGGAGAAGGCCCGCATCGTGGAGCAACGTTTTCAGAAGGGTGTGAACATTGCACGCGGTCTTTGGCGCAATCGCGTTGCCCGCGGAAGCCCGCGATCGCCCGCCGCCTTGAGCAAATCCGTCAGCAAGTCAGAGCGGAGAGGCCGCAATCTCCGGAAGCCAATAGACAAAGCAGAGCCAGCTTGAATTTTCAGCATAGGCGCTCCTTTAAAGCGAACGATCTTTGCCGAAAGTGGGAACAGCAGGTGATCGCAGTAACGCCTCATTCACACGTTGACGTTAAGGTTCAATGACCGATCTTACTCCGACAGGATGATCGACTCCTGGCGGAGCAGAGTCATCACCAGCGGCCAGGACCGTGCGATCGCCCACGCGGTCATTTGTTGAATTTATCGCATTGCTATATTTTGGACGATTTTCGGGATGCAATTCACATCAAGGCCGGGGAGCCGATTATGCGATACGATCGGATAGACGCCCGTATCCTCGTAAGCGGCAAGCTGAGGCCGTCAGGCGGCGTGGTTCCATGGCATAAGCGCGTCGATTTCGCTGCTCGGCCAGCCGTTGGCGATACGCTGAAGCGTGAGGGTGAGCCAGGCGAACGGATCGACGTTGTTCATCTTCGCTGTCTGCAGCAGCGTTGCGATGGTCGCCCAGGTTCGCCCGCCGCCGTCGCTGCCAGCGAAGAGGCTATTCTTTCTCGTAATTGTTTGTGGCCTGATGGCGCGTTCGACGATGTTGGAGTCGAGCTCGATGCGACCATCGGTCAGGAAGCGCTCGAAGATGGCACGGCGCGAGACGGCATAGCGGATCGCCTCGGCCAGTTTTGATTTGCCGGAGATCCGCCGCAAGCTCTGCTGCCAGAGGTCGAAGAGATCTGCGACGACCGCTGCGGAGGCTTGCTGGCGCGCGGCAACGCGTGCGTCGGGGCTTTGACCGCGCACGGTCTTCTCGACCTGCCAGAGCTTTGCCATCCGCTCGACCGTCGTCGTTGCCACTCTCGAGCTTCCTGCAACATGCAGCTCGTAGAACTTGCGTCTGCTGTGTGACCAGCAGCCAGCCAAGGTGATGCCATCATTGCCGCGATCGGGTCGCGCCAACTTGTTATAGGCGGCATAGCCATCCACCTGCAGGATGCCGCGATAACCATTGAGATGCCGGACCGCGCATTCGCCGGAGCGGCTGTCTTCGAAGCGATAAGCCACCATCGGGGGACCGCTGCGGCCAAAGGTTCGGTCATCTCTGGCATAGGCCCATAAGTAGGCCGTCTTCGCCGATCCGGAGCCCGGAGCGAGTGTCGGCAAGGTGGTTTCGTCGGCAAAGACCCGTTCGGCCTTCTTGACCTCGCTGAAGATGTAGTCGGCTACGATCTCCAGCTCGAAGCCGAGCTTGCCCATCCATTGCGCCATCAGCTGGCGGTCGAGCCCGACCTTGTCGCGGGCGTAGATGGCCTCCTGCCGGTAGAGCGGCTGGCCATCGGCATATTTGGAGACGGCGATCTGGGCCAGAAGCGCTTCCGTCGGAATGCCTCCTTCAATGATATGGGCCGGGGCCGGCGCCTGGATTACGCCGTCCGCGTTCTTGAAGGCATACTTGGGACGGCGCGTGACGATCACACGGAACTTCGCTGGCACCACATCCAGGCGCTCCGACACGTCCTCGCCGATCAGCACCTTCTGCTTGCCGGCATGCTTAGCCAGCTCTTCCGGCTCAATGACGGTTTCGATCCGTTCCAGATGGGGTGCAAAGCCCTTGCGCCGGCGCGGTGCACGCTTGCCTTCCGCTTGCTCACGGCCCTTGCTGACCTGGGCCTTGATCGCGGCGATGCCGGTCTCGATCTCCTCGAAGACAAAGGCCCGCTGTTCATCGTCGCCGTTCACAGAGCCGAGCTTTTCCGATCGTCGGCCGAACCGGGCGCGGTCGAAGGCCTTCAGGATCTGCGTCAGCCGCTCGATGCGCGCATCGGCATCGGCGTTGCGCGCCCTGAGATCGGCGACTTCGCTCTCCAGAGCATCGGCGCGGGCCGCCTTCTCGGCCATGGCAAGCACCATGGCTTTCAACATCTCTACGTCATTCGGGAGGTTGAGATCGGGCGGCGTCATTGGCCCGACCAGAGCACATTTTGCCCCGTTTCTCTTGCCCTTTCAGCTCACTGATTCACTTCGCCGCAGCGCTTTTACCCAACAATCTCCGGCGGCTTGACCGCCACGGTCCGGACCCGCTTCCAGTCCATCCCATCCACCAGTGCCATCAACTGCGCCGGGTTGAGCTGCACCCGATGATGCCCGATCCGCGGCCAGCAGAACTTCGCCTTTTCAAGACGCTTTAAATAGAGGCACACGCCGGACCCATCCCACCATACGATCTTTATTCTGTCGGCTCTTTTGGCCCGGAAGACATAAAGCGCACCGTCGAACGGATCTGAGCCCGCATCGCGCACAAGCGCAACAAGGCCATCGATACCCTTGCGGAAGTCGACTGGATGGCTGGCGAGGAACACCTTCACACCCGAGGGAATCATGCCGAACGCACCGCCCGGATCACCCGCTGCAAGTGCGCCTCGTCGACGTCCACGCCGGCACGCACGACCACCTCGCCAATGGCAATCTCAATCACTGTGCCTGCCACAGACGCCACCACACCCTCGCAACTCGAGTGCCGCGAGCGATAATGCCGCTCGGCCCGAGCATCACGGCGCCAGGCGAACAGCTGCGACGGGTGAATGCCGATCCGGCGGGCGATCGCCGAGACGCTCGCGCCAGGCTCCAGCGCCTCTGTCACAACTTGCGCTTTGAACTCGTCCGACCAGCGTCGGCGAAGCTGCCGCGGCGCTCCCTCAAGACGGTCGGCGACCGCTTCGATCATATGGAAGGTTCTAGTTCCAGAACTAGGCGCAGACATAGAAGCTCACATCGGCTCACAAACTCAGCAGCCGATAGCCGATCGCTTATCCACTCCGCCAGACGGGGTTTCCTTGCCGCTTACGTATCCTCGAGATCGTGCAAAAGAATAACCGCCTAACTTCCGAGGTGATCGGCGCACTGGCGGGGCTTTCTGCTACCGCGTGTCAACGCCGACTGAAGAGACTCCGTTCGGAAGGTATTATCGAGGCCGATGTTTCAATCGTTTCGCCGAAAGCGGTGGGCAGACCTATTCAAATGCTGGTGCTGGTGACCCTGGAGCGAGAGCGTTCAGATATAATCGATAGATTCAAGAAGGCCATCAGATCATCAGTTGAGGTAGTCAACGGCTTCTACGTCACCGGCGACGCGGACTTTGTCCTGTACGTTACCGCGCCCACCATGGAAGATTATGAGGAGTTCACTCGGCGATTCTTCTATGTGAACCCGGACATCAAGAGCTTTAAAACTATGGTCGTATTGGATCGCGTAAAGGCGGGCTTTGCTGTCCCAGTTGAGACACCATCCGGGAATTGACTACACGCTGATGCAGACGCTTCACTCCGCGTTTTGAGGCGTTTCGCGCTCTTCGTGATTTAACGGATGGAACCGCCAATGAATTCGCTCGGCTTGTCCATATTGATGAAGAAGGCTTCGAAAAGCTTCCGTGCTCCCTTTTGGTACGACAGCCAGCGATAGAGTCTGCCATACTCGCTACCTGAGCGCACGACCTCCAATTGATCAGCGACCTTTGGTGAGTTGAGCCTCGCCCTTCGTTTGCTCAACCTCACGCAAGAGGGTCCAAGGTCGGTACCTAACCTCGCGCCGATACGTTCAAGCAGCACAATGCTGCCCCCGCTTCGCCGCCTGAGCATCGAAACTGAAATACATGCTGCCGATGCAACGTCGCCAAGCATAAGTCCGCCCCCGAGCCGGGCACGCCGAATGGCAGCCCCCTCCTTTAATCGATCGGCGCGTTTGCTTCCGGACGGAAGCGTGCGCAGGCCAACGCGAATCGCGACTAGGCAAACCGTCACCACCAGTTAATTATCCTGGCCTGGCCGCTGCTTGAAGCTCGCCTACGTCGCTCTCACCGGATCGATGTTGCGCATCCCGCAGTTTCATAGCGGTTTGATATTGGCCATAATGGCGCCATTGCTATTGCGACAATGGGCATCATCGCGCGAACCCGGATAACGGCAGTACTTGTGACTTGCCAGGCGATCCTTGGTTTCCTGATCGATAACACATGATTGACCGGCATCTCAGGTCGCATTCGATCAGAAAAGGCTCGGTGGAGGACCTTGTCTACTCGGATCAGGGGAACCGGGCGCCACGGAGTCACACATAGCTTCTTATCGGAAACGCCCTGCCCCACCCGCTTACTAGATGTGAGCTCTCAGGAGGTTGTCCATCCGGTCCTGAACGAGGAAGCTGAAGTTGTCGAAGCTTTAGCCAATCCCCGGAGAACCGAATGGACACCCATAAGAATGCGCCTCTGACGCCGAAAGGTCGAGAGGCGATGGTACGGAGCGTGATCGAGGGCGGGCTGACGAAGGCCGCAGCCGCGCTCCAGTTCAACGTCACAGCGAAGACGGTCGCCAAATGGGTCAAGCGCTTCCGCGCGGGAGGTGTTGATGGGTTGCGTGATCGCTCCTCACGCCCCCATTCATTGCCAAGCCAGACCCTGCCTGCCACATGCGCTTTAGTCGAGGCGCTGCGCCGTCAACGTTACGTCGGCAAGCAGATCGCGGCCGAGGTCGGCATCTCTCCGGCGACGGTCAGTCGCATCCTGCGACGATTGGGGTTGAACCGATTGCGCAACTTGGAACCGGCCGAACCGGTGCGGCGCTATGAACGTGAACATCCCGGTGAGCTGATCCACCTCGACATCAAAAAGCTCGGCAAGTTCAACCGGGTAGGCCATCGCATTACCGGCGATCGCACCGGTCAGAGCAGCCAGCGTGCCCGCGGCGAAGGGCCGGGCTGGGAATATGTCCACGTCTGTATCGATGATGCTTCCCGGATCGCCTTTAGCAAGGTCATGAAGAGCGAGCGACAGGGCTGCGCCGTCGCCTTCCTCAGGGCCGCAATCGCCTACTACGCAAGCCTGGGCGTCAAGGTCGAGCGGGTGATGACCGACAACGGATCTTGCTACAAATCCGTTGCCTTCCGCAAAGTCTGCAAGCGGCTCGGCCTCAAGCACATCCGCACCAAGCCATATACGCCGAAGACCAACGGCAAGGCCGAGCGCTTCATTCAGACCAGCCTGCGCGAGTGGGCCTATGCCCGCGCGTACAACACCTCAAAAGAACGAGCCGCCGAGCTGCCCAAATGGCTTCACCGCTACAATTGGCACCGGCCGCATGGCAGTATCGGTTCGATGCCGCCGATCAGCAGACTCGCTCTGACCAGGAACAACCTGTTGAGGCTCCACAGCTAGAGCCGAAGGTCATTCTTCAATTGCAAGGCAAACTCGATGAGGTCTCCTGTGGCCTTCCAGCATCTAGCAGACGAGATGCATCACGCGCCTCGAAATCGCACGGCTAGTGCTACAATTCCTCCGTCAAATGGGCGATAGATTCCATTTATGGTTCGACTGCCAAAACTAGTAGGCTTTTCCGGGTTGACAATCTCGGCCTCGAAGACCCCGCTCTGGTCATTCGTCCTGACACTGACATCTTGAAAATCCAAGAATTCACCAGTTGCCGGCGCATATGATTTGTATACGGCTTCCTTTATTGCCAACAACAATTTCGGGCCGAAGCGACTGCTGGACCACTCCTTGCGCTCGATTTCCTCGCAGGTGCATACGAACGGCAAAATGTCCGCTTCGAGCGGTTCTTGATCTTCAATGTCCAATCCCAGAGCGAGCACATTCTTGGAATTTCCGGCAACAGCTCCGCAATCAGACGAAGAGTGTGAAATGCTCCCGACGACCCCCGAAGGCCAAAGAGGAGCCCGATCCACTCTCGACAAAATCGGAACGGGAGCGAAACCCAATTTGCGCAGGGCCTCATGAGCGTGATGCCGTCCCCAGGCGAACTCACGCCGACGACGAAGCGAGACGTTCCCCAACATGTCGTCTTCAGCGGGAAATGGAAGGGGAAACGGGTCATATATTGATCCGCCGGAAAAGCTGATGTCGTGTGCCAAAGCTGCACCGATAGCAGCCCCTAACGTCGTGAGCGTTTTCATAGATTGGGCGAACCTTGTTCTGGAAAAGTGTGAAGCTGCAAATCTGAGCTTGCTTTTCGGTAGCTAACCTGAGACCGCAGGCCACTCAAGGCCCTCAGCGTCAAAGACGAGGTCATGCTCTGCGACGCTCGATATTTCGACGGCAGGATCGGACGGATCGAGCGTGCATCGGACGAGCTCTGAGCTGACGCGACCAGCTTTCGAGATCGCCAGCCCTCGCGCGCCACACCTCGCTGGCCGAATTGCATCACCATTGTCGGGGCTGTCGCAGAGTGCTCAGAGTGAATGGGTACGGCTTTGAACAAACGGTGAGGGAGAGATCGGGGCGGATTGGTACTTTGCTTGTGGACCTCGAGCAGAATTATGTCGTCTATGTGCAATCTAACGTGTGGGGCCGACCCTCCATTATGATGTCGACCCACGAGGGCGACTTTGTGATGCGCGCACGTGCAACGAGCTCCATTCCTTTCGCTCACTGCATTTGATCCGTGCCGCGACCGATGAACTCGAGCACCGACTGCGCCTTGTGGATCTCACGTGCGATGCAATTGAAGATCCGGGTCGCAGATTCAAGTGTGACGACAAGTCCAACCCTCTCGCATGATAGCTCAAAATGGTGCGCAACCTGTTCGTTGGTGGGTGCAATGCCACTTTGCAGCGAGCTCATCGCTAATGATGCGAGCATGTGCTCGACCACGTCTTTTTCGGCCTGAGTCAAGAAATGCTTCCTTCTGAATGTTGGCTCGCCTGTTATCGACGTTGTGGTCGCCCTCGAAAGACCGCCAGCCGCTCCGCCTCCCGCGCCCTGTGTTGCCTCGAGGGTCACATCATGCGCCTCACGAAACTTGGCGCGAGACAACTTCCGTCGATTTCCAGGATCTACTTCTGGCGCTGCGGGAGGCAGAGCAAGGCTCAAAGACGACTTTGCGCATACGATTCCGAAGGTTCGAGACATTTGCCAGATCCGCAGCCTCCCCTATAGGGCGCTTCGCCGTGACACGAACTCAAAAACTGTGGCGTCGACTTCTGCACGCGTAGCTGGATCCGCAAGTACACGAACATTGTGACCGTGCCGGCGCAACAGCCGGGCCGCGGTGAGCAGTAGCCTGAGGTTTCCCAACGTTCCGTGCAAAACAAGGATAGCGCAAGACTTCACAGAGATTTAAGCTCCTTCGCAGTGGTACCGCACTTCTAAGAAATACGGCGCGCTCGCCACTTGCTACAACGATCGGCTGCACGTGCGCGACCCTAAGAAGACCGTAACGTGCCACGCGGCCCAGCCAGTGCGGCGCACGCTTCACCCACATGGGCGACTCTGCCTTACGGGAGGCCGGCCGCCCCAACCGCTTGCACGGACTGATCTAGCTCCCACGTCGCACCACTACGAGCCTTCTTGGATTTGTAGAATCTTCGATCCTTGACTCCGATCTGTTTCGACCTTCCATCACGCGAAGTGACTCAGCCTCTCGAAGACGCACACTGACTGAAAGCGTGCTCGCCAAGACACGAAGCTCTCACTGCTAACGTCCGTGGCACTCAAATTTGAGCTGCAAATGATGGGCTTTGGTCAACATTTTTCAAGCCTACAACCTGACGCAACGTGAGATTCAAGCTGTTTTTGTCGGGCTTGCGGTCTTTCGGGATTTGGGTACCCGATGTGCGGTCTACATTTTTCCGCAAGCAGCCTCGTCGTCAGTCACTTGCTGTTGCAGCCAGCGGCCATGCCGCAACATCAGGCTCATCGACGACGCGTCCGACCTGGATTGATAAGGCGCGGCGAGATCTGGGCCATCGCTTGCGGCAAGAATTATGCAGGCAAGCCGCGCCCACTCGTCATCGTGCAGGAAGGCAGTTTCAATCTCACCGACTCAATCACCACTTGCGCCTTCACCACCTATCCGACGGATGGCCGTTGTTCCGGCTCATCATCGAGCTGAATGGGTGCAACGGCCGCTCGCGACATGCTGACTAATGGTAGACAAAATCACAACCGCTCCCAACGCCAAAGTCGGCAGGCGTGTTGGTCGTCCCATCGACGAGATATCGACGGCTCAATCAGCGATGATGGTGTTCCTCGCATGGCCGTATCACCTAGCAACAATAAGCGAAGTTGTGGCCGCTGCTAAAACCGCCAATCCGCGCATAGGTAGCCTTTATCAGCAGGGAAGGCCCCCTCAACGCTCAACACGAGATCCGGCTAGCCACCCTTGCCTAGCATTAGTGAACCTCCTCCGAATTGATGGACACCTGTAGTAGGCTCGAAGAGCCAGGAGGTGTCGGATGGAAGGACGTCAACGTCGGTCGTTTACGGACGACTACAAGCGGCAAGCGGTTGATCTCGTAGCGTCGAGCGGGCGCTCGATCGGATCTGTTGCCAAGGAGCTTGGGCTGCGCGATTCCGTGCTGCGGCGGTGGATGGAGCAGCGAGGGGCTCGGCTGGAGCCGACGGCGGCGACGCGGCGCCCCACAACGCAGGCGACGCTGCCGTCGGCGGACCACGCGGCAGAGATCGCGCGTTTGCAGCGAGAGAACGAGCGGCTGCGCATGGAGCGCGACATTTTAAAAAAGTCGATCGCGATCTTTGCTGGAACACGGACATGAGATTCCGCTTCATCGAAGATCGCCGCGCCGACTATCCGGTGACGCTCCTGTGCGACGTGCTCGGCGTCTCGCCGGCCGGCTATTATGCCTGGCGCTCGCGCCCGGAGAGCCGACGATCTGCTGCCAATCGTGACCTCGTCGACGACATCAGGCGGGTCCACCGCGACACCCGCGGGCGTTATGGCAGCCCGCGTATCCATGTCGAGTTGAAGGCTCAGGGCCGCGGGGCGAGCCGTGGTCGCATCGAGCGGTTGATGCGGCGTCACGGCATCAGGGCCATCATGGCGCGGCCACGCCGGGTGCGGACCACCGACAGCCGCCACGACCTGCCGATCGCCCCGAATCTGCTCGACCGCAACTTCATCGCCACTGCTCGGAACCAGATCTGGCTGGCCGATATCACCTACATCGAGACCGATCCGGGTTGGCTCTATCTGGCCGCCGTCATGGATCTGTACAGCCGCAGGATTGTCGGCTGGGCGATGGCGGATCATTTGCGCGCCGACCTGCCCTTGGCGGCTTTGCGGATGGCGATCTCGGCGCAGCGGTCAAGTGCCGGCCTGATCCACCATTCCGATCGCGGCGTTCAATATGCCTCGGCGGATTACCGCAAGCTGATGCAATCCGCCGGCCTCAGGGCGTCAATGAGCCGCAAGGGCGACTGCTATGACAATGCTCCGATGGAGAGCTTCTTTCACACGCTCAAGACGGAGCTCGTCCACCACAGGCACTATGCAACACGGGCAGAAGCCACACGGGATATCTTTGCCTATATCGAGGGCTTCTACAATCGGACTCGTCGTCACTCCGCCATCGGCTTTATCAGCCCGATCGAGATGGAGCTAAAAGCAGCTTAACCCTGTCCATTTTTTCGGGGGAAGATCATTAGTGTCCATGCCTCGTGCCAGTCACCTAGTTTGCGATAGCGTTTCAACCATGGTTTTAAGAAATTATCTGCATAAAGGAGGCAAAGCGGATGGTTGTCATTGGCAGCGGCCGATTTTAGGAAAATAAGTGCGGTGAAGCGATCCACTATTCCCCCAATATATGGAGTCGCTCCGCAAGAAGACCGCCGGAAGACCGTTATCAAGGCCTACCGCAAAGCGTAGCCAAGAATGTATGCCGCTGTTGCCGGCGACTTCTGAAGCGCGATCTCCGACAAAGGAGTTCGCGGCCTCCGAGGCGAAATCCGCGACACCAGCGATGAAGAACTCCCGCCGGCGAACAGGACTTAAAGCACTTCGAAGCGGTTCACCGACACCCGACACCTATTTTCAGTTTGTCTAGAACTGGGCGGGAGAAAAATATGGCTGTCCGCATATCGAAGGACAGCATCACGTTCTGGTATCCATTCAAGGGAGCTTTCCAGTTCTTATCGAAGAGCTGATCGCAGGCAGTTGAGGAGCCGGAACCGTGGCGTCCATCTCTCGATCAGTTCTGTTCATCCTCTTCGTCGTGATCCTGCTCGCCGACCGAACTGCAAGTAAGTACGATCAGCGTTCGCCCATATTGGCCGTGGCCGACCATGTCTTCGGCGGCCTTGTACACGCGCTCAAAGCTCATTCTACAGGCTCGTGTTCCTAAGCAAGACATCACCCTCGGCTCCATGGGGATACTGCGTCACGACTTCGAACGATGGTAGCAAGTCAAGAATTGCTTGCAGGGACTTCTGCCCTTCATAGAGCTCCTGGTCGCTGTATTCAGTGTAGATGAAGCGCGTGTTGCTCAAGCTATGCCTGCCGCCAGCGATCACATCGGACTCGGCTCCCTGCACGTCCATCCAAATGAAATCGATGCGTTTTAGTTTCGCCTCACTGCACCAGTCATCCAAGCGTCGAGTTTCAACTGAGATGGGATGATCAAACCGAACCCATTCATATTCCACGAGATGATTCTTGGGCCGGCGTATCGAGCCAGAGAGATCCCAGTCCTTCGCATCTCCATTTCCATTGCTTGGATGGAAATCGATCCTGCCATTTCGGTCGGAGACCGCGATCTCAAATAGCTTCACTTTGTCGAGGTACCGATCCATGTTTTTCTTGAAGCGAGCAGCCGCTCGGGGATCTGGCTCAAAGCAGTAGAGCTGAGCCTGCGGGCAGAGCTCGAGAAACTTTCGCGTATCGGTTCCGTCGTTGCAGCCGATGTCCAAGATAACGGGATCCGGCTTTTGAAGAAGACCAACAATCTGCTGATGTACTGTTAAGGAAGATGTGGGTTCCATGGAAATATGCACTCTCTTAGAGGAGGCCCTGCCGAAGCGGCAGTCCTGTCGAGAACTTTTGGAGCGCTCGGCAGCTGCCTACTCAGGGGCTCGCTGAGGTCCGTTGAACTTTGTCTTTGAATTCTCGATTACACGCACGCCCCTCCTGCGCAATGTATATCAATGTATATATAGTGCATGTGCCGGCGTAACGATAAGCGGATGGATTATGCGCGCCACTCGATCAACTCGTGCCTTTTGAAATGCGGTCGCCGGCGCATCGCGGGCTCTTCAACAGGCGCGTCGTACCATGTCATTGCTGCCGAAATCAAAGTAGCTCGTCGCAATCGCACCACAGCATAAGGCAAAAGGTAGGCTCCAGCATTGAATGCCAGGTCGATGCTGACTCTGCGACCTACTGCCTAATTTGAATCGACTTTCAGTTAGGCTTCGCAAAAGACGGCCCTCCCTTACGCGTAACCGGAGAGAGAATGACGGCCCTGGACTCAAAGCGGCGCGTGGCGCTGATCACCGGCGTCACCGGGCAGGATGGCGCCTATCTTGCCGAATATCTGCTCGGCCTTGGCTACACCGTGCACGGCGTGAAGCGGCGCTCGTCCTCGTTCAACACCGCGCGCATCGATCACCTCTATCAGGATCCGCATTCGCGCAACGTGCCGTTCCTGCTGCATTACGGCGACATGACCGACTCGACCAACCTGATCCGGCTGATGCAGCAGATCAGGCCGACCGAGATCTACAACCTCGCCGCCCAGAGCCATGTCGGCGTCAGCTTCGAAAGCCCGGAATACACCGCCAACGCCGACGCCATCGGCGTGCTGCGGCTCCTGGAAGCAATCCGCATTCTCGGTATGGAGAAGGAGACGCGGTTCTATCAGGCCTCGACTTCGGAGCTCTACGGCCTGGTCCAGGAAGTGCCGCAGAAGGAGACCACGCCGTTCTACCCGCGCTCGCCTTACGGCGTCGCCAAACTTTACGGCTACTGGATCACGGTGAATTACCGCGAGGCCTACGGCATGTTTGCCTCGAACGGCATCCTGTTCAACCATGAGAGCCCGATCCGCGGCGAGACCTTTGTCACCCGCAAGATCACCCGTAGCGTCGCCCGCATTGAGGTCGGCCTGGAAGACACGCTCTATCTCGGCAACCTCGACGCCAAGCGCGACTGGGGCCATGCGCGCGACTATGTCGAGGGCATGCACCGGATATTGCAGGCCGATGCCCCCGACGATTTCGTGCTGGCGACCGGCGAGACCCGTTCGGTGCGCGAATTCGTCGAACTGGCGTTCGCCGAGGTCGGCCGCCGTATCGAATGGCGCGGCAAAGGCGTCGAGGAGGCCGGCGTCGATGTGAAGTCCGGCAAGACCTTGGTCCGCATCGATCCGACCTATTTCCGGCCCACTGAAGTCGACCTTCTGATCGGAGATCCCAGCAAGGCGCGGGAGAACCTGGGCTGGAAGCCCAAGATATCCTTTGCCCAGATGGTCAAGGAAATGGTCGCAGGCGACCTAAAGGATGCGCGGCGGGAGGTAGCCAATGGCAAGCATTCCGTTTGAGCTGAAGGGCAAGACGATCTACGTCGCCGGCCATCGCGGCATGGTCGGTTCCGCATTGGTGCGCCGGCTGGCGCATGAAGACGTCGAACTGCTGACAATGAGCCGCAATGAGCTCGACCTGCGCGACCAGGCGGCGGTCAACCAATGGTTCGCCGACAACCGTCCGCAGGTGGTGTTTCTCGCTGCCGCCAAGGTCGGCGGCATCGTTGCCAACAACACGCTGCGCGCCGAATTCCTCTACGACAACCTGGCGATCGCTGCGAACGTGATCCACGCCGCGCACGTCCATGGCGCCGAGAAGCTGATGTTCCTGGGCTCGTCCTGCATATACCCCAAGCTCGCGCCGCAGCCCCTACGCGAAGATTTTATGCTGATCGGCCCGCTGGAGCCGACTAACGAGCCTTATGCAATTGCGAAGATCGCCGGCATCAAGATGGTGGAGGCCTATCGCAGCCAGTATGGCGCCGATTTTATCAATGTCATGCCGGCCAATCTCTACGGCTGTGGCGACAATTATCATCCCGAATACAGCCATGTCGCCGCCGCGCTGATCCGCCGCTTCCACGAAGCGAAGCAGTCCGGCGCCAAGGAGGTCGTGGTGTGGGGGACCGGCACGCCGCGGCGCGAATTCCTCTATGTCGACGACCTCGCGGATGCCTGCATTCATCTGATGAAGACCTATTCGGATCACGAACTGGTCAATATTGGCACCGGCGAGGACATCATGATCGCCGAATTCGCACGCGTGGTCGCGGCAACCGTCGGCTACGCCGGCGAGATCAGTTTTGACACCCCGCGCCCCGACGGCACCCCGCGCAAGCTGCTCGACGTCAGCCGGTTGGTCAAGCTCGGTTGGCGTGCCACGACGCGGCTCGAAGACGGCATCCGGCTTGCCTATCAGGCGTTCCTCAGCGAGCACGCCCTAAACGCTTGAGCCCGCCCCGCGCGAGGCGCGCGTTCAACTCTTCGACGACGGACGGCAGCGCATCGAGGACAGCCTGAGACAATTCGCCGACGCGCCACCTCACCTGCGCGCCGGAAAGGTGGTTTTCCTCCGCCATCCGATGCCAATGTCGGGCGTAGATGTCGTGACCGCGGTTCTTGCCGGCGATCTTCATCGCCAGGTTTCGCGTGACGTCCGGATAAATGTCGCCGTTCATGACGTCGTAGAGCGGCGCCATGGAGGCGGCGCCGCTCGGCTGCAGCAGCAGCGAATAGTTCTTCGAATGCGCATCGACGTTTCCGCAGAGAACGTTGAAGACTAAGAAATCGACGAAGCGGGCGGCGTTGAAGGCGCCTGCCTGCGTGTTCCGCAGGACGTCAAAGCAGTCTTTCAGGGGAGGCCCACGCAGCTTGGTCGCCAGATTGGATTCGTATTTGGTCGATGGGATGTGCCCCGTGGCCTGACAGAAATCCTCCTGATGGATTCTGCGGAGGCTGCGCCCGTGAGGCTCGCGGTCGTAGCGCTTCACCAGCGCTGAGTGAGCGGCATGCGGGTCGAGACGGCGAACGCCCGAGGATCCTTTCACCCACGCTTCATCGTAGACGAACTCGATGTCCTGGATTTGGTCCGAGCGCCGGCGCAGCAGCCCGACGAGCTTGTCGCCGCACCGGACTTCCAGGGTCTCGCCGGCGCCGCCCGCTTTCGGCTTGGTCGTCATGAAGGCGTGAAGTTATCAGGGTCGAAGGTTTCGGATTCCTCGCTGGCCGAGCGAGCCGCCGGCACAGGGCTCATTTCCGCCGTCAGCCGGATGCCGAGCGCCTGCAGCAGGCGGAGGACCAGACCGACCTGGCTTGTCTCCTTGCCATTCTCGATGTCGACGATAAACCGGACGCCGACGTTCGCTGCCAAGGCGAGGTCCTGCTGCCGGAGACCTAAGGAGGTCCGCCGGTTCCGGATCGTCTGGCCGAGTTCTGAGGTGGTCGTGATGGTCATGATCATCTTTCCCGAGCGGGAATATTAGCCCCGGCAGGGCGTGCAGGAAGCCTGAATTTACCGACCGGGAAAACCCCGGTAAGGATTGGGTTCCGGCGGACAAAATTTCCCGACCGGGAAAAGATCTACTCAGAACTGGCTGCGGGACAGTCAAATTTACCGGTCGGGAAATCTTATCAAGTCTGTTCGGCGCTAACTTGAGACGGCCGCCACGATCATGGGAGTGATCGCGCTTCGCGCGCGCTGATCCTGATCGCAGTTCCGCGGCAATCAGCCCACCACAGCGGCGCGGTGCGGCCAGCACACAAGCTTTTTCGGACTGTGAGCGAGGGCCGATTTCCTCGATGGCTGCCGGCCACTAACCTACCCGCCCATTCGGGCAGATCCCATCGTGGTGGTATCCGTCGACATTGGTCGACTTGGCGAAGGACTCGCGTGAAGCCATCGGAATGGCGCCTCCGCGGGTCGGGTCCGCGAAGGTGCCTCCCGCCGCGGCGTAGTCCTTTAAAACGCTCGAGCACGATTATCGCCTCGACATTCGGGATGTCCGCCTCGCTCGGCTCAGGCATCGATAGCCTGCGGGCAAGTGCCGCCTCTACGTAGGGAGCCAGCTCCTCTTCTTTACGTCGGGCGCGCTCGTTTTCCCGTTCTTTCAGAGCAGGCATGACCTCATTTGGCGAAAAGCTCGAGTGCCTCACAGATATGCTCGTGCTTATTCATTCCGCACTGCGGGATAAAGATCATCTGGTCGATACCGACATCAGCATACCTCATAAGATGCTCGCGAAGGCTCCTAGGTTGCCCGATGCTGCCTGAGCCTGGCGTCTGCTTCATCTCGTCTTTGATCATTTGGAAGTGCCGCCACAAATTCGTGCGCCCCGGACGGTGTTCGCCGTACACCGCATAATGCGCGATCGAATAGCCGAAGAACTTGAAACCATCGAGTACTCGACGCATAGCTTCTTCGGCGTTCTCATTAACCATCATACCGTTGAGAACGGCGATATTGGCGTTTACCGAATGCCCCAATGGGCACGCACTCATCGGACTTGATTATCTGATAGTAGTCGTCGCGCCAAACTTTCGCTTGCGACGCCTCCACAAATCCAAAAGCCAGCGCCCCTACCCCTTGACGCGCGGCACGCAAAATACTTTCGCGCAAACCGGGCGCTTGTTACGCAGCATGCAGTAGGCGACGTGGTGATCTCGGGCATCCTGGGCTCGGCAGCTCGCGCCGAAAGGGTGTGCTTGCGCTACGTGCAATACCCTTTCGGCTCCCCAGTGGGCGGATGTCCTTGGCAGTGTGCAACCTCGTTGCTGATCTTTCGCAGGCGCTGCTGGAGTTCCTAGGCACTCGCTTGATCCAGCGTATCTCTGCTTCCTTGCTGCGATTCTTTGTAGGAATCGTGATTGAAATATTGGCCTTCTAGCTCTCTAGCGATGTCCAATATCGCACGGTGGCACACCGCCTCTTCAGGCCATGTACTGAAACCGTTCACCAGGTTGGCCAGTCCCTGCTGGGTAAACTCAGAGAGCCGGACGGCGCGAAGGACCTCACCCGCGATTGCGACTGTGGCTTGGCGACAGGGCGCCTCTTTCGGCCACTTGCTGAAACTGTTCACCAAATTCGCCAGGTCCTGCTGGGTATAATCAGAGAGCTGGGCGGCACGGCGAAGGACCTCGCTCGCGATAGCGACTGTGGCTCGGCAACAGGTCGCCTGTTCCGGCCACTTGCTGAAACCGTTCGCCAGGTTCGCCAGGTCCTGCTGGGTAAGCCCAGAGAGCCGGGCCGCGCGGCGAAGGACCTCACCCGCTATCGCGACTGCGGCTTGGCGACAGGGCGTCTGTTTCGGCCACTTGCTGAAACTGTTCACCAAATTCGCCAGATCCTGCTGGGTATAGTCAGAGAGCTGGGTGACACGGCGAAGGACCTCGCTCGCGATAGCGACTGTGGCTTGGCGAGAGTCCACCTCCTCCGGCCATTTGCTGAAACCGTTTACCAGGTTCGCCAAGTGAGGGTGAGTAAAGTGAGAGAGCTGGGGTGCACGGTGAAGGACCTCCCCCGCGATCGCGACTGTGGCTTGGCGACAGGCCGCCTCATCGCGCCACTTGCTGAAGCCGTTCACCAAATTCGCCAGTCCCTGCTGAGTTAAGTCAGAGAGCCGGGCGGCTCGGCGAAGGACCTCGCCCGCGATCGCAACTGTGCCCTGGCGAGAGGCCGCCTCACCTGGCCACTTGCTGAAACCGTTCACCAGGTTCGCCAGTCCCTGATGAGTATAATCAGAGAACCGGCCGGGACGGCGAAGGACCTCACCCGCGATGGCGACTGTGGCTTGCCGAGAGGCCTCCTCCGGCCATTTACTGAAGCCGTTCACCAGGTTTGCCAGGTCCTGCTGATTAAAATGAGAGAGCTGGTCGCCTCGGCGAAGGACCTCACCCGCAATTGCCACTGTGGCTTGGCGACAGACAGCCGCTTCGCGCCACTTGCTGAAACCGTTCACCAGTTTCGCCAAGTCCTGCTGATTGAAATGAGACAGCCGGTCACCGCGGCGAATGACCTCACCCGCAATCGCGAATATGGCTTTGCGAGAGGCAGCTTCTTTTGGCCACTTGCTGAAACCGTTGACCAGGTTCGCCAGTCCCAGCGAGGTAAACTCAGAGAGCCGGGCATGGCGATTTGCACGGCGAAACACCTCGCCCGCGATCGCGCTCGCGGCTTGGCGAGAGGCCGCCTCTTCCGGCCACTTGCTGAAACCGTTCACCAGCAATCCTAGACTTTGGCTGTTCAACTCCTGAAGCGCTCGGCTTTCATCGTGACAACATTCGGCGATTCTGATCGTTGCACTACGGCATTCCGCCACCCTTGAGTGTCGACCGAATGATGATGCGAACAACGAAAGGGCTCTGAGCCCGACTTCCTTAATCAGAGCGTAATCAAGCCGAGACATACATGCAGCTATGCGCTCGCAAGCTTGGATACCTGCCTGACCTCCGGCCTGCCGGCTCACCGCGTTGCATGTCGTAGCGTACCCCATCGATTTCCCGGCGCGGATGTCTTCTTCGAAGCATGCCACAAATCGAAATTTGAAATCCGCGGCGGCCTTTTGCAGAAAGGTTGCGTGGTCCACCATCCGCAGCTGCTTGTCGTGCTTCAGCACTACAGCTGAGAATTCACCGATGTGGCGAGTTCGACCAATCTCGCTTAGCGCTTCACTAAGTTTCATCAGACCGTACACAACGTCATTACGAGATCACACCAGGGGTGCTCTGCGCTGCTACACCGTCGCAGCGGCGCTTTCTCCGGGCCGGAACACCGGCCGGACAAAGATTGTCCTTTGCAGTGGAAGCGTCTGTTCCCGAGCTTCTGATAAGTTGATCGCTGCGCTGGCGGTGTGCGACCTGCGCAATTGCAACTTACATTAGGAAGCATTCAGCATCGTAACTATCCGACGCTCCCAAGCCACATTGCGACTTTGCTCTCTTTCAGTGTCATTCCAATAACCGGCGAAAGCGCTTCCCATCCTGGCACAAGCTGAATCGGTCATCATCCGCAAGCGAGAAGGTCGACTTCGCAAGCCATGCCGCTCGAATTGATTTCTCAAATGAGCATAGTCGCCTGCGCGGTGAGCCTTGGTCATCTCCAAGACTACAACCTGACGCTACGTGAGTTTCAAGCTATTTGATGCTTATCTATACAGTGGGGACGTACTGCTGGATGGTGGTCGCGGTGATCTCATTGTCCCAGTCGGGCTTTTCCGCGGACGACCTGTTCACAAACCTGACGTGGAACACCGCTCACAGCAACTTGTCGTCCGTACTCCAGCGTCACTGATTGCCTGGCGTTAACAAATCCCCACCGATCACGTTGGTGACTCGTCAAAGATTCCAGTATCCCTTGTTTCTGCCATGTTCGCATCCAAAGCAGACATTTGCCGATCGCACACGTCGCGGTCGGACGTAGCAAGTGCTTGAGGAGAATTACGTGACAAAGCCAGTCGTGATTGTGGTGGGTGCGGACAAGGGTGGGGTTGGCAAGACGACCGTATCCCGAACGCTTCTGGACTATTTCAATACCAATAACGTGCAGACACGCGCATTCGATACCGAGTCCCCGCGAGGAACGTTGAAGCGCTTCCACCCCGAGATCACCGAGATCGTCGACATGACCACGACTGCGGATCAGATGAAGATCTTCGACACACTGAACTCAGGGCTATCTGTCACCGTGATCGACGCCCGCGCAGGCTTGCTGTCCCCGGCACTGGCATCCTTGCGCGACATCGGTTTTTTGGATGCCGCTCGGTCCGGCCAGATCACCTTTGCCGTATTCCATATCTTGGGATCCTCCATCGCTTCTCTGGACGAGATCGCCGAGACTGCTGGTTTCATGAGTGGTGCAAAGTACTTTCTGGTCAAGAACTTCATCAACGACACTCAATTCTTCCAGTGGGACCAGTCGACCTACAACTCCTATTTCCAGCAAATCAAGAACGCGACCGAGCTGACGATCCCTAAGCTCAACGAGATGGCCTATGAGCAGGTCGAAGTTGCTTCCGTCCCGTTCGTCAACTTTGTAGCCAACAAGAATCGGAACGACGAGGCCGCGAACCACTCCTTCGTTCTGCGCGGCTATGTTCGGCACTGGCTCGCGAATGTCTGGCGCGAATATGATCGCATTAACTTGACCGACTTGGCCGGCGCCAAGTCAGTAACACGCGGCGGTGAAAAATAGTCGATCGTTCGTCGATTGAACGGGCTAAGCCGCGTATGAAGTTCGCTTAATAGTAATGCCAATGTTAGCTACGCCCGTTTACATCATCTGCTCGCCTAGCCCGCAGGTCGGTAAGACCCTCGTCTCTCGCCTCATGAGCGAGTTCTTACTGCTGAAGAACGGCACTGCGCTCTCGTTCGACATCAACCTGAAGGAGCCGTCACTGGTCGATTACCTGCCTAACATCACTGAGACGGCGGATGTGATCGACACATACGGCAAGATGCAGCTGATGGACCGGCTTATCCTGCACGACCGGGTGGCCAAGGTAATCGATCTCGGCTTCCATGCCTTTGATGAATTCTTCAAGATGTGCGAGGAGATCGGATTCATCAGGGAGGCGCTCCGCTGCCATGTTGCCCCCGTCGTCCTATTCGTGGCCGGTACCGACCGCATCTCCTTGCGCAGCTATGAGATGCTGAGGCGGCGGATTCCGTCCGGAGCGCTGATCACCATCCACAATGAATTCATGCTGCGCGGCGAGTTACCTGAAGTCATGGATGGCGCGCGTGTACTCCGCTTTTCGGCGCTGCCAGTATTTCTAAAGACCTACGTCGACCGACTGAGCTTTTCATTCACAGGATATCTGCGCAACGAGAAGGATTCCTCCAGCGAGTTGCATCAGTGGATCTGGCGCAACTACGTCATGTTCCGCGATCTCGAATCAATGGCGATGCTACAGCCGTCGTCTTGAGTCGGATTCCGCATGTGAAGAATTCGCGCGATATAAGTGTTCTTCAAGTTTGGTCGTATCGCTCGCAGACATAATGTCCGAGCAGTCGGCAAGGCCGTTTGCCCGCTTCGTATCGAAAAGGCCTCGTGCGTGGCTTGGGCCAAAAATAGCTAGCGAGTACACGGCAGCTTTCTGAGAATCAACGCAGTCGCCATTGGCTCATTGTGATCTTCTGAGATTCGTCAGCTTCTCAACAGGTAACTCTCCTAGCATGAGAACGTCGATATCTAGACGGCGGTGTCATCCGTCATAAGGGAAATGAACACCCGATTGCTTAATCTCGGAAATCGGAGGAGCGTGGCGACGGTCTCGGTCCGCGGCAAATGATTGTCGATCTGTCAGTTGCTTCAGCTTCGACAGTTGAAATCCGAAGGCTCCACCGCTTCCACTCAATCAGCCTGCCGTGCGCCAGATGCGAGCTTTTGTATGAGAGTGAGGTGCCATGGAGCGGACTAACAACAATTTTGACCTGTTTGATTTTGATGTGGAAGGCTTCGCGCAAGCGTACTATCAGCAGTCGCGCGCGGGGCAGCAATCGGGCGATACGAGCGAGCAAGCTAGCTTTGAGCAGCAGATGGGCGAGTTGCAACTCAGTTCGCCTGGCGAGAGCTCCGCTACGTCAAGTTCTCCTGATGAAAGTCCCAAAAAGGGCGGTGGAGGAATCCGGCGCACTGACCTCGGCGGTTCGATGAGGATGCCGCCACACTCCCCGCTGATGGACAACTCGTTCAGCAGCACGCGCCACAGCGTAGAAATCCCCCGAACTCACTTTCGAGATTCGGCTCAATTACCGTCGCAGTCCAATTTTCGGGATGAGCTGTTCAGCAGTGCGCATTACACTTTGCGATCTGAGGAGCAGCCTGCAATTCAGACGAAGAACAGTAAGAGTCGCGGACTGTGGTCGCGTATCAAGTCAGGTGTCGGAAAGGCGCTTGGGGCGAGTCGCAGCGAACAGCCGTCCGGTTCCACGGCCCAGGAGGAGGTCCTTTCAACGAAGTTTCGCGTAGATTACGCCAAGCAGCCCGGCCGAACACGCGGGGTCCCTAAGGAGGACGAGGAGCTGTTTGAGGACTTCAAAAGCAGAGCCAAGCTCACGCGGGACATCGGCACCGGCAAAGCAGTGGGCGACGGCACTATCAGAAATGCGATAGCCGATCTGCGAAATTTCAGCGCCTGGCTTAGCGAGAACGGGAGGCCATCAATCGCAGACCGTATTGGCAACCCGGAGTTAGAAGCTGGGTTGGATGCCGATGTGGAGGCCTACGCGAGGGATTCCAAGAAGGATTCTACGCTTACGAGGAGGCGCACCAACGCAGCCTTGAAAAAACTCCGCCACGTCGGCGCCGGAAGCGCCTTGTCCGCCGATATCCGCCGCCTGGCTCCTTATGCCACAGACGCGACCCTCATCGACATGCTGGCCGAGGCAGAAAAGGTGACAGCCAGGGTTGAGCCGGAGACGGTTGATAGACGGGCGCGCCGTCTTTACAGGCTGAGTGATTGGCTGAAAACGCGGGAAAAAGGCGCCATGGCTGGCCGACTGAACGACGATGGGCTGGCCCAAGATGTTAAGGAGTATAGGAATCAAACCGGGGACTCCAAAATTGACGCCGATTTGCTCAGGCTTCGGCGTTACCAGCAAGTCCTCGAGGCGAACAGAGCGCTGGGGCTGGCTCCTCCTGAGAGCGCGCCTCCGCTCGCCGGGGAAGGCGCTCGGCAGCCCGGATCACCGCAGGAGCTTCCCGCAACGCCAGCTACGCCGAGCGAGGGAGCTTGGGATTGGTTTAGGCATCAGATGCAAGACCCCGCGTCGTCCTCATTCACGCCGCACCATGATCCGCAGCCGAGCTCGCTTCAGGAGCTTCCGGCAACGCCAACCACTCCGAGCGCGGGAGCTTGGGACTGGTTTAGGGAGCAAATGCAAGAGCCCGCGTCATCCTCGTTCACACCGCACCGCGGCCCGCAGCTGCACTCGCTTCAGGAGCTTCCGGCAACGCCAGCCACCCCGAGCGCGGGCGCTTGGAATTGGTTTAGAGAGCAGATGCAAGAACCCGCTTCACCGTCATCTGCGAGGCGTCCGTCGGCAGACGTCTACGGCGATCTTGGGCCGCTGCTTAATTTGAATCCGCCCACACCGTATGAATTGCGCGACGACGCTCACTCTGTGCCGGCGCCTGACCTCGCCAGACAGCCGTCGTTCGTTGGACCATCAGGGGCCCCTCAGGAGCTACTGGATATCGGCTCTATCGTCGGCGAAGGCTGGCACCACGGCTCTCAATCGGCCTCGGACGTCCTGATCGATGTACTGAGTAACATCAATCTCATGCCGAACCATTTCGGCCCAAGCCAGTTCGCGATAAACGGTGAGCATTATTCGGCCACTCTTGGGCCGGGAGGGCGCACGGACGTTCGTCTCATCCATCATCCTCGCGCCAGGCCGATGCATGAAGCTGGGCCATCGCGTCAGCCCATAGCGGATCTTGGGTTTCTTATCCGCGGGGGATGGCAGCACAGGGAACGTTGGCTTCCGCCTTACCTTGTCCGTGCACTAGAGGGGGAGCACCTCATGCCGCAAGCCGGGCGTCCGACGTATATCAACATTCGCGGCGTGCCTTACAGGGCCGAGTTGCTGGAAACGGACGGCAGCTCACGCGTTCGTATTTATCCTGAAGCTGGTTGAAGACGCGATTAGGCTTCACCCTCGGGGGGCAGCGGGGCGGCGCACCGGGAGAAGTCTTACCGGCGAGCAAGTGGCATAGGCTTGCTCGGACCAGGGCACCGACGGGAAACGCCCTGCGCAATGATGCATGAGCGTTTGGATAATGGAAATGGCAAACGCGAAATTCAACTTGCTTGGTGCCGAGGTCCGCGCGGCACTGGAGCGGTTGATCGATGTGCTGGCAGACCTGGGGCTTGCCTACCGTCAAGGTGACAAGGTCAAGCTTTGGCCGCAACCTGATCGAGAGCCTGCACCGTGAGCTCGACACCATCGGAAGAGGCCTCGCAGAGGAAATGGGGCTTGAGCATTACCCGCTGATGCAGGTGAGTAGACTGCGGGGATCTATCGCCGATAGGCTGTCGCTCGCCTCGCTGCGCTTTGGCATGATCGACCATTGGTCTCGGTTTCAGATCGTGCCCTGGTCCTCATCGCTCCAGCGCGAATTGAGCAACCAGGTGAGCGGCATCGCCGGCCAGTCAGCGTCGACTAGGCCGTGTGGACAATTACCTTAACCAGAGCAGAGCTGCAGCGATAGTGACGACGGCGAAGTAGTTTCGGGCTGTCTTTTCGTAGCGCGTTGCGACGCGCCTGAACCGCTTCAGTTTTGAGAAGCAGCATTCGATCAGGTGGCGCTCGGCGTAGAGTGGTTTGTTGAGCGGATATTTGATTGCCCGCGAGGGGTTGTTCGGAATGACGGCTTGAGCGCCTTTTGCAGCGATGGCGGATCGCAACGCATCGGAATCGTAGGCCGCTTCGCTCATGACGACGTCGGCTGGGAGCCCCCTCGATGAGCGGCTGGGCCTGAGGCGCATCGCCGGCCTGGCCTGCCGTTAGGAAGAAACGGACCGGGCAGCCCAAGCCGCGGACGGCCATATGGATTTTTGTCGTCAGGCCGCCGCGCGAACGCCCGATGGCCTGATTTTGAGCCCCCCCCTTTTGCGCCGCTGGCGTGCTGGTGTGCGCGAACGATGGTGGAGTCAACGATCAGGTATTCAAAGTCCGCATCATCTGCCAACACTTCAAACATGCGCAGCCAGACCCCTTTGGCGCTCCACCGGCTGAAGCGCCGGAATACGCTGTTCCATTCGCCGAATGCTTCAGGCAGATCACGCCACGGCGAACCGGTCCGCACGATCCATAGAGCGCCTTCGACAAAACATGCGGTTGTCGCGGCCCGTCGAACCGCGCTGGTCCGGCCGACCGATGATCAAGCCGGAGATACGACGCCGTTGCGCATCGCTCAGAACGAGTCGGTCCATGGCACCCAAGGTTTCCTCCTAAAGGAAAGCCTTGAATCACGTTCCCGCCGATTTGAGAATCCCAAGAGTCCACACGACCTAGATGTGAGCTCTCAGGAGGTTGTCCATCCGGTCCTGAACGAGGAAGCTGAAGTTGTCGAAGCTTTAGCCAATCCCCGGAGAACCGAATGGACACCCATAAGAATGCGCCTCTGACGCCGAAAGGTCGAGAGGCGATGGTACGGAGCGTGATCGAGGGCGGGCTGACGAAGGCCGCAGCCGCGCTCCAGTTCAACGTCACAGCGAAGACGGTCGCCAAATGGGTCAAGCGCTTCCGCGCGGGAGGTGTTGATGGGTTGCGTGATCGCTCCTCACGCCCCCATTCATTGCCAAGCCAGACCCTGCCTGCCACATGCGCTTTAGTCGAGGCGCTGCGCCGTCAACGTTACGTCGGCAAGCAGATCGCGGCCGAGGTCGGCATCTCTCCGGCGACGGTCAGTCGCATCCTGCGACGATTGGGGTTGAACCGATTGCGCAACTTGGAACCGGCCGAACCGGTGCGGCGCTATGAACGTGAACATCCCGGTGAGCTGATCCACCTCGACATCAAAAAGCTCGGCAAGTTCAACCGGGTAGGCCATCGCATTACCGGCGATCGCACCGGTCAGAGCAGCCAGCGTGCCCGCGGCGAAGGGCCGGGCTGGGAATATGTCCACGTCTGTATCGATGATGCTTCCCGGATCGCCTTTAGCAAGGTCATGAAGAGCGAGCGACAGGGCTGCGCCGTCGCCTTCCTCAGGGCCGCAATCGCCTACTACGCAAGCCTGGGCGTCAAGGTCGAGCGGGTGATGACCGACAACGGATCTTGCTACAAATCCGTTGCCTTCCGCAAAGTCTGCAAGCGGCTCGGCCTCAAGCACATCCGCACCAAGCCATATACGCCGAAGACCAACGGCAAGGCCGAGCGCTTCATTCAGACCAGCCTGCGCGAGTGGGCCTATGCCCGCGCGTACAACACCTCAAAAGAACGAGCCGCCGAGCTGCCCAAATGGCTTCACCGCTACAATTGGCACCGGCCGCATGGCAGTATCGGTTCGATGCCGCCGATCAGCAGACTCGCTCTGACCAGGAACAACCTGTTGAGGCTCCACAGCTAGAGCCTTAGCGACAAACGCGGCCTTTCGCTCTGACCCGCAGACCTCTGCGGTGGGACCCGCGCGACTTGCGATGCGCGAGCGGATCGTGATTGTGCTCGCAGGTCAGAACATGTCCAGATCTCCAACCCATGTCCCGGCAAAATCACCCAGCATCAGGTGATCCGTAAACGTCGTTTTGCTCCTACCCTCTCGTGGCGCATGCGATAGGCGAGGTTCGCGATTTCCTTTGAAGGGACCGCCTTGCATTTATTCTTGACTATTATGCTTAAGTCGGACGCGACGGCACCGACTGGAAGTGGTCACGGAAACAGGACACCGTCGTTGGATCTCTAAGGACGAAAAGGCTCGGATATTGGAGGAGACTATGGTTCCGGCCGCCTTTTCCGAGATTGGCCGGCGCGAATGCCCTCCCGGCCACGGGACCGTGGCCACGTCACGTTCTCGAAAGCTTGCCCGATTAGAAGACCTGCTCAGGTGTTTTTGGACGTGAGGCTAGCGTGGACCCGCAAAATTTTGACCCATCGAATTTAACAGCGCGGCCCCAGGTGCAACACGCTGTGCCGCAAGAACATCAAGGAGACCGACCCGGGCAAGAGGCCTTTGAGCAGCAATTGCACGAGGCGCGTCAGGCCGATAATGCGCTGCCCGACGGATGGCCACGCCGTAGTCCCCCTCCCAATGTGTCTAGCGAAGGCCAGCAGTCCCCGGACGAGCTGATGGGTACGCTTGCCAGGAGCAACCTCCTGCCAAGCAAGGAGGTCCTTAAGGCCTATGACGTCACGCAGTTTTGTGCTCGATCTGAGAGATAGATTGGTAACCCCGCATATTGCGATCGACGGACATCTGAGTAAGACCGGCAACCCGAGCCTCCAGGTCCACATAACTGAAAAGCGAGCCTAACCGTTCGTCACTTCCCCGCATCGCATCCCCTAGATCAATCCTGATCCTAGAGAATCACGATCCAAAGTGCTTCGCCACCGACTTCTTCAACAGCCTGCTAGAGCAGTTCTCTCCAGGGGAGCTTCGACGAGATGATGGACCCCCACAGTTGGAAGTGGATCGTCTAGCCCGCCAGTCGCCAATCGACGAATGAGTAAAACGAGCCGTTCGCCGAGCCCGCCACCGTGTGATCACAGTTTTGGCATATCCAGCTCGGCTCGGCGCATCAGGTTCGAGAGTCATTCAAGCATCGGTCTGATCGGCGCCGTCGAGGAACACGCAGCAGTTAGTCGAGAACTATCCTGTGGAGCTCTGATACGGTCCTCGCCGAATAGCTCGCCTCGAGACAGCATTGGACCAATTAGGAGAGGCCCAAAACTAAACGCTGAGCTCGGCGAGAGCCTGGTAAGCGTCGTTCTCAGGCTACGGCTTTGGGGGCTTGAGCGAGGTAGGCCCAGGTAGCTGCTCGATGCCGCGGTTTGGATACCCGTTGACGAGCCTTGTCAGGACGTCGGTCAGATAGGCGAGCGGAGCCGTTGAGCTTGCAAGTCTTGACCAGGGACACGACGACAGCCAGTGTTCGGCTCCGCCGTTGTGTCCGGCAAAGATCGCGTCTTGCGATTGGGTTTGATGCCACGGATTGATCGTTCGACGGTATTGTTGTCGTCGATCCGGCCGTCATCGATGAAGAGCGTTAAGCTTTGCCAGCGCTAGAGGGCCTAGCGGATGGCTTCGGCGAGGTTGATCTTCTGGGTGATGAGAGCCAGCTTGGCCCGCAGCCAGGCCTCGAAGGCAGTGGTCGGCTCTTCTGCTGCCGCACGAGGCGACGCTGCTCCGCGCTGCGGCCGCAGATCTCCTTCTCAGTCGCATAGCGCGATCGTCTAGTCTAAGAGCATCGGGTCTTGAATCTCGCCCGGTGCTCGGGCGCGGCAGCGGCTCGTTCCATCCGGCTTCTACGAGATCGCACAGATCCCCCGCGCGCGGCTGCTGCCTGCCACGCGACCTCACCGGATCCTCTGATCTGGTGGGTAAATTGCGGGGGATCTATCACCGAAACATTGTCGATCGTCTCGGATCGCTTTGCCGTGATGGCATCAGTCTCGGTTTCAGCTCGTGCCCTGCCCCCTCGCTCGAGCGCGAATTGAGCAACTAGGTGGGCTGCATCTCCGGGTCCCGGCAAGCGCCAACTGGAGGCTTAGGCGCAAACGCGGCCTTTTTCGCTCTGACCCCGCCGATCTCTGTCCGGGACGCGCGCGACTATGATGCGCGGGCTGGCCGTGGTTGTACCAGTGTCGATGGACCTCTCCGTATCACTCTAGCTCGTTGTGGCGCCCATCGTTCGTAACGGCCCTCGCCAGAAGCTCCTTGTGATGACTTGATGACCGCTGCACCTTGGCCGCTCGTCTTGGGAAGCGGCCTCGCCTTCATGGCAGGCTCTGGCATGCAACTCCCTAATCAGCCCGGATCCTTAAATCACCCGAACGGGCGTAGAGGCCACACCACGAAGCTCGACAATTGCCACCGATGACGAGCGCACCGTCAAGCGTGTAACCGACGCGCTTTGAAAATGCACCAAGTTGCGAGCCATGAAGAACTATGCCGGGCACCGATTGAGCCCGTAGCTCGGACACAATGATGGTGATCTGTCAGGAAACGTCGCGCCGCTTGTTTATCTCGGGTGAAGTGATGACTTTCATCCGCGCGATGGCTTATCAATTTGCGTCGGTGCACGGACGACGTCATCGGATATAAGACGGCAACACGTCGGACGAGAGTATGAACCGCGCTCAGGGGATTTGCAGCTCATCTTCATGCAACGAGATTTCGGAAGACCCAATCGTACGCAGCGTCAGATTGTGGTGTTTCCGACACTGGCGACAATACTTGCTGACAGATTAGCAAGAAGCGAAATGTCTCAACCGCCATGACAGGCATCGGCTTTCCGTCCAGATGACCACGAATGGAGAGTCTCGGCGCCAGCGAAGGCCCTCTGGTTCCTTCAAAGGTGCTTTGCTGCTTGATGCGCGGTGCTTTTTATTCAATTCCCCGTGGCTGCGTCAGCAAGCCTGAGATTTATAAAATATTCCATGCAACGAGCTCTCGAAGGGACTTGAATCGCACGTAGCGTCAGATTGTAGGGTTTCGTACATCAGTCGCGACAATGCGTCGCGCAACAACTCCTGACAGGTAGCAAGAATTGCGAATGTCCCCAACCCATAGGGCCACGCCCAACCCCATCACGCTCCTCGATCAGTCCACCCGAAGGCCTGTTGGCAACGTCGCCTACGCGCCGGACGGGGTACCCGCGCCAGCCAGGTTGAGGCTGCAACAGCACGAGGAGCTCAAGAGCAGCCCTCGCTGCCTTGTTCTCGTTGTCGCGCGGGAAACAAAGTTGAGTCCAAGCTCGGCATGTGTCGCCGCTCGTCGCGAGAGGTGGAATGCAGACGGCGGAACCACCCGAACCACATGCCCGATAACGCCACTGCGAGGACGGACCCGTCATTCGTCGGTGTGCCAGATGGGCCGGAGCCTAGCGGGCGTGTTAGATCTGTCTGAATGCCGGGTCTCTTCCGCTCCTGATGCACGTCACCGACCAACAAGACAATCTTTTCATAGTCCGCGGTGCATTGGCTGTTTCGTCCACGCTAGCGGCATCTAGAACATCGGCCCGCTGCGGGGGGACGATACGTCTTTACGCGTTCAAGGTTGCATTTGCCGTGGCCAAACGGCCTCACAGGTCGATGGCATAGCAAGGCTCACCGCAGAGTCAGGACAACATGGGAAGCTTCCAAATGTCTCCTATCAGCTCGGATGCCAATCCAGCCATTCTCTCTTTTGCTTTGGTTTCGATTGCGCGTGCTGGCGATGCATTCGCCGAGCCAATGACCAGAAGCACTGCCGAGATTGGCGCAAAGATGCACGAGGGTCCTGCCACAGCGCTTGATGCTTTGACTGATTCTGGGCTGGTTCCCGACATCAAGACCACGTCGAGTGTCAAGGACGCATGCGATCCACAGCAGACGGCCGAAATTAATCGGCAGGCAATGAGCAGAGCGAGATTGGCCGTCAGCAACATTGCTCTTCTTGGTAGGTACCGTGTCCCGACGTTTACGTTGAAGCTGGAGAACTCAATTTCGCCCGACTTCATGGTCGACGGTGATCTGCGTGGTAGTTTTGGCATGAAGAGGCAATGAAATGCGAACGCTGCTGGTTGATCATGATGAGCACCTTGCGCGCGCTGTGCAAGGTGCGCTTTCGGATTGCGGTTTTGCGGTTGATGTGGCGGGCACTCTGGATGAGGCGGCGACCGCTCTGGATTACGCCAAGTACGACATTCTCCTGCTCGAGTTGGCTCTACCGGATGGAAGCGGCCTGGACTGGCTGAAGCGGTTGAGACGCGACGGACATTTTATGCCTGCCATGGTGATGAGCAGCCGCAATGATCTCGGTAGGCGGATCGCCATTTTCAATGGTGGTGCAGACGATTTTCTGCCCAAGCCCGTGTCTACTGATGAACTCATCGCTCGGATGCGAGCCATTCTGAGGCGATCAACGCAAATGACAGCCCCCGTCGTTGTGTTTGGTAATCTAAAATTCGATCCGATCGCCCGGCAAGTTTCAGTTGGTGGTCGGCCGCTCAAGATTGCACGCCGCGAGGTGTGCATTCTTGAGCATCTGCTTAGCCGCGCAGGCCGCGCCGTGTCACGCGCGTCGCTGGAGGATAGCCTCTATGCGTTTGACAACGAGGTCTCTACCAATGCGCTTGAAGTCGCAATCTATCGCTTGCGCGGTCATTTGAATCAGTCTGGTGCAACGCTACGGATCACGACCGCACGCGGCGTCGGCTATATCCTTGAATTGAATAGCGCGGCATCGGCCGCCTAGTCGATCGAACTTGAAAGCAAAGACTACCTTGAAGATCGCTCTTGATAATGAGGGTGGCAGCGATCGACGCTCGATCGTCGCTAGCGCTATCTGGTCTGTCGTTTGTCCTTCTCTTTCCCACCTCCTGTGCGCGGTCGCTTTGCTATCACCACCAACTGCCGCAGCTCAGACAACGCGAGACGCTGGAGGGAGGCCGCCGCGCGCGCCCTCTAGCAGTATCAATGGGACGGTGGACCTTTCCTCCTCGCTCGGCAAGACAATTCATCTGCCCGGGCCGGCGGCGAGCATCTTTGTTGCCGACCCGACGATCGCGGATTATCAGGCCCCATCGAACACGACCATCTTCGTCTTTGGCAAGAAGTCCGGACGGACCAGCCTGTTCGCTTTGAACGACAATGGGGAAGCTCTCGCCGAGTTGCGTGTTGTCGTGACGCAACCGATCGAGGATCTGCGTGCCATGCTGAAGGCCCAGGTCGGCGACTATCCGATCCAAGTCAGCTATACCCCCCGCGGCGCGATCCTTAACGGCACGGCTCCCAATGCCGATGTCGTTGCCACTGCCGTGAAGGTCACAGAGCAGTTTCTCGGTCCGGGTGCGCTTGTCGTCAATAAAATTCAGGTCGCGGGGTCATTACAGGTCAATCTGAGCGTTCGCGTAGCGGAGGTCTCACGCAGCGCCATCAAGGAGCTCGGCATCAACCTCTCCGCTTTGGGGCAGAATGGCACTTTTTTCTTTAGCAGCGGCAAAGGTGCTGGTTCCGGCACGGCTAGCGGAGGCGGCAAGGCAGGTATCGGCTTCAGCGCCGGTAGTATCAACGTCGGCGCTGTTCTCGACGCGCTCGCCAGCGAGCACCTCGCTTCAGTGCTGGCTGAGCCGAACCTCACCGCAATGTCCGGTGAGTCCGCGAGCTTCCTGGCGGGCGGCGAATTTCCAATTCCCGTCATGCAGGACAACCGACAGGTTTCGATCCAATTTCGTCACTTCGGAGTGAGCCTCGATTTCGTCCCGACCGTTCTTAACAACAATCAAATCAATGTCCGCGTCAAACCTGAGGTCAGCGAGATTTCAAAAGAAGGCGAGGTCAAGGTGAACGGTATGGCCGTGCCTGCCCTCTCTACAAGGCGTGCGGAGACCGTTATCGAGCTTGGGAGCGGACAAAGCTTTGCAATAGGCGGGCTAATCAGGCGTAACTTCAGCACGGATATCAGTACTTTTCCTTGGTTAGGCGACGTTCCCATTCTCGGTGCACTGTTTCGCTCTTCGTCCTTTCAAAAGCAGGAGACGGAGCTTGTTATTATTGTCACGCCTTACATTGTCCGGCCAGCGTCGAATCCGAACCGGATGAGCGCGCCCGCCGACCGCATCGGACCGCCCTCAGATCTGGGGCGCACATTGACGAACACGTTGGCGAGCCCGCCGCGAGGCCGCGACGCTCCGCGCACCAGTGTACCAGGCGCGACAGGCGGTGCCGGCTTTATTATCGAATAAGGATCGCCGAATGACTTTACGAGCCCTGCCCCATCTGTTCGTTCTGATGGCGAGCCTAGGCGGCTGCACAAGCACTGCTCTGGTCAATACCGGGGCGGCTGAACAAGCAACCGTGGTGCAGCAGCAGAACAGTGTCTTGGTGCTGCAGAGCCTTCGTGGCCTCGAGCGGTATCGGCTGAGGGATTTCATTGCCGGCGCCAGCCGCGGTCGGTTTGATGCGCTCCATCTCGATATCACCGGCTCGCCCCGGCTCGCCGCGCAGGTAGCCAGCGAGGCCCGCGCAATGGGCGTCGCGCCTTACAACGTCCGCCTGTTCGGCCCTCGCATCGACCGGCCTGTCGGCTTCGCGGTGCAAATCGAGGCCATTGTCTATGAAGCACGTCCTCCCGTCTGTCCGTCTCTTTCGATCATTGGTCCCTCGGTTAACGATAATTCGTTCGACCAGACGCTAGGCTGCTCAATCCGCAACAATCTGGGAATCATGGTCAACGATCCGGGCGACCTGCTGGACAATAGAGCTGTCATGGCAACAAAAGGCGATCGTGCCGCCATTCCTGTTGCCACATATGGGTCCATGGGACGGCGCAACAAGAGCGACTTGGAAGATGGAATTGCCAACAGGTCCCCGCCAGAAACCGGGTCAACGGCAACGAGGGATATACAGTCGCCACGATAGTGCGCGCCGGATCGCGTCGCAATCATTGCTGCCAAACGCAATGTCTAGACCAGCCCGGCGGAATAGAGTGCTCGCGCAACCCCTTCAAAGCACTTCCCAGGAACGGCGTTGCCCAGCATGGCATTCCGCATGAGCTGACGCGCCAGGGCCGGGTCCTGAACAATGCTGAGGCGCAGCGACTGCGCCTCAGCAAGCAGTCGTGAGGCAAGTTCGCCCTCACCACGGCAAACCACGATCGGTACGCCGGTCTCGCCACGAATGTAGCGAAGCCCAATCAAGATCGCTTGTCCTGTCACTATCAGTGTCGCGCGATGCACGCCAAGCGGAGGCTCGTTCGCCGTCTCCTGACGAAGGCGACGGTGTTCTCGTTTGACCTGCGGATTGCCCTGCTGTTCCTTGGACTCGCGCTTGGCCTCTGTCTCCGTCATGCGCATGTCCTGTAAAAACAACCAGCGCTGGATAAGAAGATCGGCCAATCCGGCGATCAAAAAAGCACCGGCAGCAATTTCGGTCAGCAATTTGATCTCAGTGAAGACGAAGCTGAGACACCCCATACCGCAGGTTGGCAAGTATACCAGCGCCTTCCAACTTGCGATAACCGGGAGCAGCAAGCTTGCGCCGAGAACGCACACTTTAAGAAGCGACTTCGAGAGTTCAATGAGCGACCGCTTAGACGCAATCCGCTTGAGCCCCTTCATGGGGTCCAATTTCTCGAATTTCGGCTTTAAGGACTCGAAAGAGACGTTTAATCCACCATTGGCCAGGACCCCCGCTAGAACACCAGCGGCAACACCGGCCCCGAGAAATGGACCAACGGCCGCAAGAAACAGTTCGATCAGGCCGCCCAGCGCCTGCTGGACCGCGCTTGTGAACGGCTGCTCCTGCAGTTTGTCGACTAGCCGTACTGTTTCATACCAGTTGGTCTCAATGAGGCCCGCTCTTAACCAGAGGCAGCCGAAACCGGCGCAAACACTGACTGCGCTGACCAAATCGGTGCTGCGCGGAGTCTGCCCTTTCTTGCGCGCATCTTTTAGCTTCTTGGGAGTGGGAGGGAGCTTCTTCTCTTCGCTCGAGCCACTCATTTAAGGAGGTTCTTGAACAACTCGAGCACGGTGTTGGACTGACTGATTTCCGATCCCATATATTCGACGAGGAAGGTGGCGTAACTTACCATGATTGTCGCATACGCCAGATTCTTCATGGTGGGAGAGACATCGTTCAGTTTGAGTTGCGGCGCAAACCGCCCGAGTATCATGACCGACACATCGAGTAGCAGCAGGAATGCCAACACCGGGCCAGAGACCAGTAGCGCCGTATACATGATGTGCCCGAGAAGCCCCAGAAATGCCATCGCGCCTTGCACGGTCAAGCTAGGCATCAGTCGATACACGGGCCAGATCAAATAGCTGCCATAAAGGCCCCTAATCATATTCTCCAATCCCCCGGCTAGAACGAAAATTGCAATCGCAGTGGTACCGAGTAAAACCGCCGTCGCCGAAGCCTGGCCACGCGTGGCTGGATCATCGGAAGCAACAGGGTTCGTAATCCCCCGTTGGGTATCGATGATCTCACCCACTGCCTGGATGCTCCATAACGGAATACTGAGCAAAAAGCCGATGAGCAGGCCGACGAACATCTCCTTCAAACCGAGCAGCGTGACACTGATCAGTCGTGAGCCCTGATCCAACGACTGCAAGCCGTGCCTGATCTGCAACAGGCATGGCAGTCCCATCGCAAAGGTCACGCAGCCGCGGATCAGCCCGCTAATGCGCGGCAGCGTAAATACGGGAAGGACCAACATAATGCCAAGGGCGCGGGCTGCCGCGAGCCCGGCTGCAAGCGCGAGTTCGATCGCCTCCTGGATCAGAGTTTGCGTTTCGGTGAGTGAGGGGACGTTCATCTAACGTCGACTAATACTTGCTGTGAGTGCGGGAAAGTCGGTAAATACCTGCTCGGCTTCCTTGATAAGCGCGGCACTGAGCACTGGAGAGAACAAAGCGATCACCGCGACAACGACCAGAAGCTTCACAGTCAGTGGCAACGTTTGATCCTGAAGCTGCGTTGCCGCTTGGATGATGCCGACGACCAATCCGACAACGACCGCCGCGATAAGCGTAGGCAGAACCCAGATCATGAAGAGCACAAGTGACCGGCTCATATGAGTGAGAATGCTCGCCTCATCCATGCTCAGCCTCCCGGCGTTGTGTAGCTGAGCACCAGCCCATGCATAAGCCGCGACCAGCCGTCGATTGAGACGAATAGGAACAGCTTAAAAGGCACGGATATCACCGTTGGCGAAACCATCGACATACCCATGGCCATCAAGATGGTCGTTACAATCAGATCGATGGTGATAAAGGGCAGATAGAGAAGAAAACCAATTTCGAATCCACGCTTGAGTTCCGAAATTAGGAAAGATGGCACCAGAATGACCAGGTCATCGGCGCTCACGTTGCCGCGCATTTCCTCGGGCCAGACCTGTTCGGTTGAAGCCAAGAAGAAACGGCGCTGCTCGTCAGCGGTGAACTTCTTCAGATGCCCGCGCAGCGGCTCCTGCGCGTCCTTTGCGGCGCTCAGCCAATCGTCGACCGTTTGGTAGCGGAGTTGTGGCGCAGAAAGGCGATTATAGGTCTGTTCAATCACTGGCGCGCTAATGAAAACTGTCAGGATCAGCGCCGCCCCGTATAGGACGAGGTTCGGTGGGATAGATTGAGTCCCGAGCGCGTTGCGAACGAGGAAGAGCACGACGGATACTTTTATGAACGCTGTGCTTGTTACGACTAGAAACGCCAGCAGGCCAAGGCCGGCTGTGAGCGCAAGAAGACCAAGAATTCCCGGTTGAATGTCAGTCATTGACGGCCAACCTGCCCCGCAACCTGACGCCGAGCTCCCCGCCGATGCTTACGATGTCCCCGCGGCCTATGCGGCGGCCGTTAGCAAGGATATCAACCGGTCCGTCGAGCGGCCGACCAAGTTCGAACACATGTCCCTCGCTGATATCCCTCAAGGCTCCGATTGCGACAGTCCAGCGGCCGCATTCGAAAACAAGAGTAATCTCGATGTTGTCGAGATCACCTTCAGAGGGCGGCCGGGGTTTTTCGGATTGGGTCATCATATGTGCACACTCCAGGGGATGTGGTTGGAGGCGGAATGCCCCCCGTACGATCAAGCGATCCTCTGCAACCTGGGCCGGAGCCCATAAGGTTCCCGTGTTGAGGATGGCTTGGCCACGGGCGATCGGTATTACGTCCGGCAATAGAGCGTCTCCTGCATTTACTTTCCGTAGCAACGCGACTGTCGCACGGAGCGAGCCGATCTCTCCCTTAACGATGACAGGCAATTCTGAGGGAAGCTGGCGATCCTCTCGCGGCAGCTGCCTGAGCAGTCCGCCTAACGCCCGAAACGCAGGTGGAACTGAATCATCGAGAGAAGAGAACAGAAACAGGCGCGCTTTGCCCTTGAATGGGCCGAAGGTGATTTCGAGCTCCAGATAAGGACCTCGAGCCGTCGCTTCGCTCAAACAGATCAGCTGCAACTTCTGTTGCGTCAGACCCTCTAGTTGATTGAGCAACGGATCGAGTGCAAATTCGACGAGGAGCGAACGAGTGGGCTCGGCAGGTAGGCCAAGCCCGCTTTGCACCGTCGCGATCAGCCCTTCTACAACCGGACGGGCCAATGATAAGACGATTGTTTCATGTCCAATGGCCCAAACGCAGTCGAGCATCGATACCGCACACGGCTCCGGCCCCCAGACAAGCCGTTCCATCCGCACGGATAGCGGCTTATCACTTAGACGGCTTTGCAGAGGCTTGCGGGCAGCAGCGATCTCGTTGAGCCAGGAGACGACCGAAGGGGACAGGATTAGCGCCGGTTTAAATCCCGATTGTTCACCCGTAGCCATGGTCACAGGCGCGTCTACAAGACAAGGCGCTTTCCCTAGCATAAGAGAAGAAGCCATCAGAATTCAGTCGCTAGCCGTGTGAGTACGCGAACCACTGCCATACCGAAGCAAAACCTCATCATCGGCCTCTATCTCGGCTTTCACCTCTGAATGGGCATCACTCGCGCGCTGAACGTCGCCTTCAATTTGCTGCCATTTGTGACTCGCAGCTGAGCACTTAGTCAAAGTAGTCCTCGCCTCGAAGACCGCCGTCTCGGCCCGCTCTTGAGCGGCGCGCGCTTCCTCAAGCGTTCGGCGTGCTCCTGCGATCTCAGCTTTGAGCCGTCCAATGACGATGTGACAGCGACGATCGAGCTCTTCGACAGATAGCGAATCAGATGATGCCAGTTCTCGGTAAAGCTGCGCTTCGAGCGCCGCTTGGCTTTTTTCGGCCGTTGCAAGATCCCGGACAGCTTGTTCCACCGCTTGAAGCGCGGTGCGGCGCTGGGCCTCCATGTTGGACACCTCACGAAGGGCGCTCCGCTGTCTCATATCCTTCACTAGCCGCAATTTCGAGGCATGGGCACGATTCACGCGGTCAGACGTGACATCCATTTGATCGTCTCCTCAAAGCTTGACGCCTCGTCTCCGCCCTGACGCAGGAATTTCCGCAACTCCTCGATTGAATTGATTGCCCGGTCTGTCAGAGGATCACTGCCTTGCTTATATTCGCCAACCTTCACCAAGAACTCGGCCTCGGCGTAGCGGGAGAGCAGATCACGGAAGAAGGAAGCCGCCTTTCGATGCGATACAGAGACGACCGCATTCATCACACGGCTGCGGCTTGACAATACGTCAATAGCTGGAAAATGCTCGCGTGCAGCCAAAAGGCGTGAGAGAACAACGTGGCCATCAAGAATGCCTCGTGATTCTTCGGCGATTGGATCACCCGAGCCGTCGCCTTCGACAAGCACAGTATAGAAGGCCGTGATTGAGCCGCGCTCGCCCATGCCGGCACGCTCCAACAGGCCAGGAAGCATCGCAAAAACCGATGGCGGAAAGCCGCGCCGCGTCGGCGGCTCTCCTGCGGCAAGGCCAATTTCGCGCATGGCGCGGCTGAAGCGCGTCAATGAGTCCATCATCAGGACGACGCGAAGTCCTTCATCACGAAAATATTCAGCGAGTGCCGTCGCCATGTGAGCGCATTGCGCTCGTTCCATTGCCGAGCGGTCGGAGGTCTCAACGACCACGACGGTGCGGCGAAGCGCTGCCTCACCAAGGTGCTGCTCGATGAATTCCCGCACTTCACGACCGCGTTCACCGATCAACGCGACTATGGTGGCGTCGGCAGCCGCGCCTTTTACAATCTGCGACAGGAGCGTCGACTTACCGCACCCTGGGTCTCCGTAGATGCCGATCCGCTGACCCTCGCCACATGTCAGAAGCCCATCCAAGACACGGACACCGAGTGGGAATGTTCGCTCGATACCGCGCCTTGTCATTGGGTTGGGAGCCTTACCGCGCAGCGGACGAGTTTGAGCGGCGTTGATTGGACCCTTTCCGTCGATTGGCCGGCCGAAGCTGTCGATCACCCGGCCAAGCAAATCGGGGCCGACCGGTACTTCATGCATTCGTCCGGTCGCGACCACTTCTGCTCGGCTGGATAAGCCCGCCATATCACCAATAGGAGTGAGCAATACCCCATCTTGCGATAGGCCGATGACCTCGGCCTCGAGAGACCATCCGGTGCGGGGATCCTGCAACAGGCAAAGCTCCCCTATACGCGCCTCTGGCAAGACGGCGTGGAGCAAGGTGCCGACCGCCCGTGTGATCCGCCCTCGTACAGCACGCGTGTCGATATGCTTTGCTGTAGATTTCAGAGACGATAGCGCGGCGTGCAGATTCCTCTCTCCCTCCGCACGGGTTGCTGATGTGGTCACGGTCCGTCTTCCTTTGAAGGCAAACCCAGGCCAAGGCGTAGAGCTCGGAGCTGCGCGGCAACTCCAATATCTACATTGCCAAATTCGCTCCACAACACGCACTGCTCTGTCGTTAGAGCCGGATCCGGATCAACCCGCACTTTCGGCCGGCCCTCCTGTCCATCGCACGTAGCGAACTCGCGCGCCAGCGCATCGGCTTTCAGAGGAGAGACATGAAGGCAAATTTCCGCGCTACCATATTTTTGCTCGATCGTGTGACGAACGGTCCTCACCAACATCTCGCCTGGATCAAACGCGCCCAGCAGATCGCTCACGATCTCCATGACGAGCTGCGGCAACTCCTGCTCCAGAATGGCTTTTCGCTGCGCAAGTGCGGAAGTCGCCTGCGCGATCAGCCGAGACATTTCCTCGGCGCCACTCTTGAAGCCATCCGCACGGCCGCGCTCCCGCTCCCGCTTATAAGCTGTCCGTCCCCAGCCGCGAACGCGTTGCAGATGCCGCTCGGCAGCCGCTCGCGCTTCTACGGCATCGCACCAGATTCCGATCTCGGCAGCCGGTATGACAGGCCCGAGCGGCCGTATCTGGGGGGCCACCGGCAGCGCTGGGTCATCAGCTGTCATGCCGTGGCGCCTCCCTCAACAAATGGGCTATCACCAAGGAAAGCACTGGGCCCGCGGCATTGCGGTGTTCGGCCGCTGGATTCTCCGCAGCAGTGCCCGTGGGCAAGCGTAACAGCACGCGCGTGCGATCAAGTGCCGAGGCTTCGTTGATCCAAGCACCTAGGCAGGCATGGCCATCGTGTTCAATCTGTTGCGAAAGTAGCTCCGGATCAGCGACAGTGGTGATTGCGACCGCGCTCGCCAAGTTCCGGATACCGAAAGCGTGCGCTTCTGCCCCGATACGGTCGCGCAGAATCGCAAGATGCTGCTTTGAGACGAGCTTTAGGAGCGAGCGAGCATGCCAGATACTGCCGGCAAGCAAAGCAGCCCTATTCGGATCATGGCCGAGCAGAAGATCGTCTCTCCAGTTACGGCCGCTGGAGTCCATTTCATTACCAAGCAGCATTCCAGCAAGTCTTACCTGCAGCCTCGAGCTCTTCTGTAGCCGCACCAAAGTCGAAGCCGACAACCGGCCGTCAAGGCGTGCAGCTAATCGGGTCAGATGGGTAGAAGCAGCAAGCTCGCGCAGGCCCTCAGATAGCGATTCCGACCACGTGTTAGAACCGGTAGATGGCAGCGGTATGGGCATCTGCTCACTCCCTATGCCTTGTCGGAAGCGATCTTCTTACTGGGAGGCAGGATAGCCGGCGTGTTCGAACGGATGCCAAATCTGGATCGCGCGCGCGACGGCTGGGCGCGCTGACGCATAAGAGAGCCTAGGAATATGTAGCACAGAACGCCAACGGCAGCGCCACCTCCCCCGATAGCGGCCGCAAGCAGCGGGTCTGAAGTATATTTGGTCGACTGAGCGGACGCAGCTGGCCGGGCCGGCAGTTCAAGCGGAGCCCGCTCAACTGGCACAAAGACCACCGCCACCTTGTCATAGGAAAGGCCCTCGATGCTGTTGGCGACCAGCATCTTGATCTGCGGTAGCAGAACCGAGAGCTTTGCATTGGAGTTATGTCGAATGAACACCGACGCTGAGGACGGCATCGCGTCCTGGCGCAAGAGATCATTTTTCGGCAAGACAACGTGGACGCGCGCGGATATGACGCCTTCGATATCGCTAATCGTGCGCGACAATTCTTCGCTCAGGGCATAAACGTAGCGGGCGCGCTCCTCGATCGGCGAGGCAACCAGGCCCGATCCTTTGAACACCTCGCCGAGGTTCTTGAAAGGCTGGCGTGGCAAACCTTCTAGATTTAGCAGCTCAATCGAAAAGGCCAACTGCTTCTGCTCGACCTGGATCGTGCTGGTCCCGTCCTTGGCAGTAACACGGACCGCATCGACGCCCTTACTAAGCAGGAGCGCAAGCATCTCATTGGCCTCACGCTCCTGCACTTTGGTGTAGAGATCGGCCTTACAGCCAATCAAGGGGAGGAGAAGCGATAGCACGGCAAAAACACGCAACCGCCGACCGGATAGGCGGGCATGGCCGTTTTGTCCATAGATGAAACCAGACGTCAACGAACTCAACCCGCCGATAGCAATTTGTTCAAAGATGAGCTGACCGCGCTGGTGCTCTTGGACACGAGCGAAACCTCGACGACACCCTTGTAAACGTCTCGCAGACCCGCAACCATCGCGTCGAAGTCGAGCACCCCTTCCGGCTTGCCCGCGGGATTCGTCCCGACTAGCTGCGACCGAGAAAGCGGCTGAGCGGCCGGCCCAGGTTGAACGGCCTTCGAAATGGCCGCCACACCGCCGCTCGTTACAGAAGGAACGGGGTTGCCCCGATACATCGAAGAGAGAGCCTGGAGTACGCGCTCGCCAGGCGGGCTAGCCTGCACTGTTGCACGCTGAACCTCTGACACAGCAGGAATGGACGCCGCCCCATCTGTAACTGAGGAGGCCGCGTCTGATGTCGAAGCGACATGCAAAAGAGTCTGCTGAAACTGGCTCTGCTGGCCGATGGCTGCCGGCTGGCAGAGCCTGGATAGACCGTCTGCAGGGTTCGGAGAGATCGGCGTAGCGCCTAGCATGATCGAAGGTGTCATTGGTTTGGCGTCGATGAGAGTCGACGTTGTTAAGAATTGATGGTCAATACCGTAAAGAGGCGAGCTGACCACAAGCTGACGAATGCGCGAGCCATAAGGCCATTTTAAAGATCACGTTGGGCTTCCAATTTAGGTGAAGCCTTAATACCTGTTCTCAGGCCGAAGGGACTTTGAATTGCTAAGCCGACGCACGATCCTGAACTGAACCGAGTTTGCGGACGCAGGAGTTTTCCTTTGCACCGGGTGACCTTGCCCCACGGGCTTAATCCAGCTTGAAGTTCGTTCTGGCCCACAACAAGGACCAGAGCATGAAGCGCAGCCGCTTTTCGGAAGAGCAGATCATCGGGATTTTGAAGGAGCATGAGGCCGGGGTTTCGGTTGCCGATCTGTGCCGCAAGCATGGCGTCAGCGACGCCAGCATCTACAAATGGAAGGCCAAGTTCGGTGGGATGGAGGTGTCGGAGGCCAAACGGCTGAAGACGCTGGAAGACGAGAACACACGGCTGAAGCGGCTCTTGGCCGACGCCATGCTGGACAATGCGGCCTTGAAGGACCTCGTGGGAAAGAAATGGTGACGCCCGCGGCCAAGCGGAAAGCTGTCGCCCATCTCCAAGGCGCCTTCGGGATGAGCGAACGGCGGGCGTGTAAAGCCATCGGCTGCTGCCGCATGACCATGAGATACCAAACGACCCGGGCGGACGAAGCCGGCCTTCGCCAGCGCATGCGGGCAATCGCCCAGGAACGTCGTCGTTTCGGCTATCGACGCCTGCATGTGCTGCTCAAGCGGGAGGGCTATCTGGTCAACCACAAGAAGCTCTTCCGTCTGTACCGGGAAGAGAGGCTCGCGGTGCGCCGCCGTGGCGGCCGCAAGCGGGCGATCGGGACCCGGGCGCCGATGACGGTGGCGATGGCGCCGAACGACCGCTGGTCGCTCGACTTCGTGTCGGATCAGCTCACCGATGGCCGCCGCTTCCGTATCCTTACCGTCGTCGATGACTGCACCCGCGAGTGTCTGGCGCTGGTAGCCGACACCTCGCTCTCCGGCGCCCGGGTGGCGCGGGAACTGGACCGGCTGGTGATCGAGCGCGGCAAGCCGAAGATGGTGGTCAGCGACAACGGCAGCGAGCTGACCAGCAACGCCATCCTGACATGGGCTGATCAGAGCCGGGTCGCATGGCACTACATTGCGCCGGGCAAGCCCATGCAGAATGCCTTCATCGAGAGCTTCAACGGTCGGCTGCGGGACGAATTGCTGAACGAGACGCTGTTCACGTCGCTGGCCCAGGCTCGCGTCGCGCTCGGATGCTGGCGGGCCGATTACAACGATGCACGCCCACACTCGCGGCTCGGATGGAAGACGCCATCCGAGTTCGCCTTCACTTGCCATCCGCGCCGGGATCTGGCGCTGCGCTATGCCGAAGGCTCCGCGCCAGCTCCCGTCGCTACCACTGCCCAACCGGGCAAATCCAACAGCCGGGGCGAACTCAGGTCTGGATAAAACTTGGGGGCAAGGTCACGGGATACTCACGGCATTTGGGGCTCCGCTCTCGCGGCCTTCGGCAGCTATTAGCTACACGGTTCTGGATCAGGACCTGTCTGCCCCACTGCTGGAATTCGGTAACAATCTCAATATCAGAGTAAACGTCAGCACCGAGGTGAATGGTCGGATTCGCGGCCGCATGCCAGATCTGCCACCGCGCGAGTTCCTCGATCGGTTGACCAATCTCTACAATCTTCAATGGTACTACGATGGGCTCGTGCTGTATGCATCTGCTGCAAATGAGGCGCGAGGTCGTCTGCTTGTGTTGAAGCCGATCAGCTTCGATGCGTTCAAAGCGGCGCTCGATGCACTCGACATTTCCAACGAGCGCTATGTTGAGAGACCGCCACGGTGAAATAGGGGTCCGCCACTCTTCGTGGCGCTAGTGGACCAGACGCTCAACGGCCTCGTGGCCGAACGACAGGCGCGGCCATGCTCTCTCACCGCCGAGAAGCCGCTTGGGCACCAGCGTCTGCGGAGAAAAATGCTACGGATTTCCAGCTTGTAGGCTCCGTATTGGTATCTGAGAGCGAATCAACGGCTTTGCCACCTCTGCGGCCTAATTCCTGAATAAAGATCCGGTCGTCGCAGCATTTCGAGGCAATATCGATCGTAAGCGGCAAGGAAACCCCGTCTGGCGGAGTGGATAAGCGATCGGCTATCGGCTGCTGAGTTTGTGAGCCGATGTGAGCTTCTATGTCTGCGCCTAGTTCTGGAACTAGAACCTTCCATATGATCGAAGCGGTCGCCGACCGTCTTGAGGGAGCGCCGCGGCAGCTTCGCCGACGCTGGTCGGACGAGTTCAAAGCGCAAGTTGTGACAGAGGCGCTGGAGCCTGGCGCGAGCGTCTCGGCGATCGCCCGCCGGATCGGCATTCACCCGTCGCAGCTGTTCGCCTGGCGCCGTGATGCTCGGGCCGAGCGGCATTATCGCTCGCGGCACTCGAGTTGCGAGGGTGTGGTGGCGTCTGTGGCAGGCACAGTGATTGAGATTGCCATTGGCGAGGTGGTCGTGCGTGCCGGCGTGGACGTCGACGAGGCGCACTTGCAGCGGGTGATCCGGGCGGTGCGTTCGGCATGATTCCCTCGGGTGTGAAGGTGTTCCTCGCCAGCCATCCAGTCGACTTCCGCAAGGGTATCGATGGCCTTGTTGCGCTTGTGCGCGATGCGGGCTCAGATCCGTTCGACGGTGCGCTTTATGTCTTCCGGGCCAAAAGAGCCGACAGAATAAAGATCGTATGGTGGGATGGGTCCGGCGTGTGCCTCTATTTAAAGCGTCTTGAAAAGGCGAAGTTCTGCTGGCCGCGGATCGGGCATCATCGGGTGCAGCTCAACCCGGCGCAGTTGATGGCACTGGTGGATGGGATGGACTGGAAGCGGGTCCGGACCGTGGCGGTCAAGCCGCCGGAGATTGTTGGGTAAAAGCGCTGCGGCGAAGTGAATCAGTGAGCTGAAAGGGCAAGAGAAACGGGGCAAAATGTGCTCTGGTCGGGCCAATGACGCCGCCCGATCTCAACCTCCCGAATGACGTAGAGATGTTGAAAGCCATGGTGCTTGCCATGGCCGAGAAGGCGGCCCGCGCCGATGCTCTGGAGAGCGAAGTCGCCGATCTCAGGGCGCGCAACGCCGATGCCGATGCGCGCATCGAGCGGCTGACGCAGATCCTGAAGGCCTTCGACCGCGCCCGGTTCGGCCGACGATCGGAAAAGCTCGGCTCTGTGAACGGCGACGATGAACAGCGGGCCTTTGTCTTCGAGGAGATCGAGACCGGCATCGCCGCGATCAAGGCCCAGGTCAGCAAGGGCCGTGAGCAAGCGGAAGGCAAGCGTGCACCGCGCCGGCGCAAGGGCTTTGCACCCCATCTGGAACGGATCGAAACCGTCATTGAGCCGGAAGAGCTGGCTAAGCATGCCGGCAAGCAGAAGGTGCTGATCGGCGAGGACGTGTCGGAGCGCCTGGATGTGGTGCCAGCGAAGTTCCGTGTGATCGTCACGCGCCGTCCCAAGTATGCCTTCAAGAACGCGGACGGCGTAATCCAGGCGCCGGCCCCGGCCCATATCATTGAAGGAGGCATTCCGACGGAAGCGCTTCTGGCCCAGATCGCCGTCTCCAAATATGCCGATGGCCAGCCGCTCTACCGGCAGGAGGCCATCTACGCCCGCGACAAGGTCGGGCTCGACCGCCAGCTGATGGCGCAATGGATGGGCAAGCTCGGCTTCGAGCTGGAGATCGTAGCCGACTACATCTTCAGCGAGGTCAAGAAGGCCGAACGGGTCTTTGCCGACGAAACCACCTTGCCGACACTCGCTCCGGGCTCCGGATCGGCGAAGACGGCCTACTTATGGGCCTATGCCAGAGATGACCGAACCTTTGGCCGCAGCGGTCCCCCGATGGTGGCTTATCGCTTCGAAGACAGCCGCTCCGGCGAATGCGCGGTCCGGCATCTCAATGGTTATCGCGGCATCCTGCAGGTGGATGGCTATGCCGCCTATAACAAGTTGGCGCGACCCGATCGCGGCAATGATGGCATCACCTTGGCTGGCTGCCGAGTAGGCGGGGATGTTGCCATCCCCGCCCCTCACAGACCCGGACGAGCGGATTACCCGCATCCGGTTCTTCACGCGTAAGCTTCGCTCACGGAGCGGCATATTGGTGGACGATCTTGGCTGGCGGCAGCGGATGTCGCGCGAGCATGGCCCGGAAGCGTGACCACGGCAGATTGCTGTGGCGGCCACGCCGTGCGAGCCATTTCTTCCATATCCGCGTGAGCTGGTGGTGATACCATCTAATCCGTCGGCCGTTTCCGGAGATGCCGTAGTAGGCGCAGTGCCCCCGGATCACCCGTGACAGATGGGCGTGCTGTTCCCGGAACGGACGATGCAGGTTGAGCCGACACCATTCCGTCACGGAAGCCAGCGCGCGAGCATAACGGTCTTTTGCCGTTATCTGCCGGACCACATTCTTACCCTTCCGCGATTGACCCCACACATGGGTGAAGCCAAGGAAGTTAAATGTGGTCCCCGCCGTCGCAGGATGACGCCCATCAGGGCGTTTGAACCGGAAGTCTACGAAGCGGGTCTTGGTCGGATGGAGTTGAAGTCCGTACCGACTGAGCCGCTTACCCATCACATTCAGCAATCGCTTGCCGGACAGATGGTCCTCGAAGGCGATCACCGCGTCATCAGCGTATCGAACCAGAAGGCACCGCCCCTTGAGCCGCGGTCGTGCCACCTGCTCGAACCATTCATCCAGCACGTAGTGCAGGTAGATGTTTGCAAGCAGTGGCGAGATCACGCCGCCTTGGGGCGTTCCACCAGTCGTGCGGCGCAGGACGCCCTTTTCGAGCACCCCCGCCTTCAGCCATTTGTCGATCATCCTCCGGACGACGCCGTCCGTGACTCGCTGATCGAGGAATCGGCGCAGGTGCGCGTGGTCGATGGTGTCGAAGTATTTCGAGATATCGACGTCCACCACCCAGCGCAGCCCTTGCTCCATGAACCCATTACGTAGCGCGTGCAGGGCCTCATGGGCCGACCGTCCCGGTCGGAAGCCGTACGAGCACGGCAAGAAGTCCGTCTCGTAGATCGGCTCCAGCAGCAGGAGAATCGCCCGCTGCGCCACCTTGTCTTCCAATGTCGGGATACCCAGTGGCCGTTCGGTGCCATCTGCTTTCGGGATATAGTGCCGTCGCACCGGCGGCGCGACGTATCGGCCGGATTTGATGCGCGCCAGGAGATCATCAAGATTGACCTCCAGGTTCGCCTCATAATCGGTCGCCGTCATGCCGTCGATGCCGGGCGCGCCATCCTTGCGCGTCAGGCGATAGGCTTCGAGCATCCATTCACGGTCGATCAGGTGATGCAGCGAGGTCAGCACCCGCTCGGGATGTTTCCTCGCCAGATCGGCTATCCATTGTCGTTTCGTGGACAGGTTTGCAGGACTCAGCGTTCCCTCCCGTGTTTCTCGTCAATGGTCTTAACGCGTGGCGACTCCCTTCCCTCCAGTGGGTCCCGGTAAGCCCAGTTCCCCGCCTTCCTCAGTACTACGAAGCCGCTACGACTTCCCGCTGCGCATGTCCGTCAGCTTATGTCTTCGCCTCCGGATTCCACATGCCTTGGTGTTTCGTGTTCGCATGCGCGCTCCCGATGCCCGCCAAGTCGGGACACCAGGCCTGGAGCGTTGTTGAGGCCGGTGCTCCGCGCCAGCTTTCCATGTGGACACCAACGGGATCTCTCAGGTTTCCTGGTGACCCATCCCGCACCTTTGCCCTGCTCGGAGACCCCGGCCGAACCGATGAGCCTGGCCATAGCGGCTTTCCCGGTGCTGCCCCCGGACCCAACACGGCGAAGGCTTCAGCACGACCATGATTTCGAGGCTTGCCACAGGGCTTTGGTACCCGCTGTCTACGCTTCACGAGCGACGTTGCCGTCACCCATGCAAGACTCGCTTCCGGCTGGCGGGCTCCGCCTTTGCCGGGAGGGCGTCGAACCCTCTGGGTCACGATGAAAGGTTTCAGATCACATTCTTCCTCCTTTCCAGGACTTATCCTGACGCAAGCTGGTCACACAGCAGACGCAAGTTCTACGAGCTGCATGTTGCAGGAAGCTCGAGAGTGGCAACGACGACGGTCGAGCGGATGGCAAAGCTCTGGCAGGTCGAGAAGACCGTGCGCGGTCAAAGCCCCGACGCACGCGTTGCCGCGCGCCAGCAAGCCTCCGCAGCGGTCGTCGCAGATCTCTTCGACCTCTGGCAGCAGAGCTTGCGGCGGATCTCCGGCAAATCAAAACTGGCCGAGGCGATCCGCTATGCCGTCTCGCGCCGTGCCATCTTCGAGCGCTTCCTGACCGATGGTCGCATCGAGCTCGACTCCAACATCGTCGAACGCGCCATCAGGCCACAAACAATTACGAGAAAGAATAGCCTCTTCGCTGGCAGCGACGGCGGCGGGCGAACCTGGGCGACCATCGCAACGCTGCTGCAGACAGCGAAGATGAACAACGTCGATCCGTTCGCCTGGCTCACCCTCACGCTTCAGCGTATCGCCAACGGCTGGCCGAGCAGCGAAATCGACGCGCTTATGCCATGGAACCACGCCGCCTGACGGCCTCAGCTTGCCGCTTACTATCGATCAGCTCCTCGATGCCGTGAAACTGCCGAGAGTACCTCCTTCGAGAGCTAGGGCGCTGGCGGAGTTCATGTCTAGGACCGTCCGGGCGCTCCCTATTCGCTGGCACGTCAGGTCCCACTCCCGTGCGACTTGCTCGGAGCCAGAAGCATTCGCAGAAGACGCCTCCACGCCCGGCAAGATCATCCCGGAATGTTGGCGAAATCATCTCGGACGGCGCAGGCCGCAGCGCGTCGGTACACGCGCGCGAGATCGTCGGAATTCGCAGTTTCGCTGCCATGGGATGTTGGGCGCTTCGAAACGAAGAACTCGGGGACTCCCAGCCCAAGCGCGTACTTCAGTCGCTTTGAGGGTGATAGATGAGATAAACGACGTGGCCGGATCCCAAGATCGCGTTACTTTGCCTGCTCCTCAACTCGGCCGTGTAGAGCTCACCGTTTATGGTGAACTGTATGCGCCGGTTCTGCGGGGTCGGAAGCAGGTTCCACGTGTTCAGTATGTACATCATGCCGCTGTGCGAGACCTCTCGGCCCTGGCCTTGATTGTCCCAGCGGCTGTGGTTCCAATCGTCGCCGAGAAACGGTCCGATATCCGGTAACTCCGCTCGGCGGCGATAGGCCCCTGATGATCCAGGAGACGACGAGCCGGCGCCCCGCACCGGCTGAGCATGGTCACGCAACTCGGACCGTGTGATTGGATTGAGCTCAACCAGTGATTCAACACTGCCATAAACGTCTGAGGGAGCGCTGGCTGACGCCGGCTCGCGGAGCGGCTGACGCGATCTCCGGACTTCACTCATCTGGCTAGCGCGCGGATGATGGATGAGTTGAACGTCCCTGCGTCCTCCCGGTCCCAACGTGGCCGAGTAAAGCTGACTCTCGATGGTGAACTGTGTTGGGCCGAACTGATTCGGCAAGAGGCCGGCGTTACCGAGTATGTCGATCAGGGTGTCCGAGGCAGGTTGGGAACGGTGGCGCCAGTTGTCGACCATATGTCCGATTTCCGGTAGCTCTTGAGGGGGCAATGATGGCCCGATGAACGACGGGGGTCTGGCGATACCACGCGCCGGCGCAGAGTGCGCATAGTCAAACTCAGACGCTGTGGGCGCATTCGGATCAGGCACTGGCTCAAGGCCGCCGTAGATATTTGACGCCGCAGCCCTGGCAGACGACCATGGCTCGCGTTGTTGCACCTGTTCACTAAGCCAGTCCCAATAGCTGGGCTGCGAGCCACGATACGGCGTGGACGACGTCGGAGTGGGTTCTTGCATCTGCTCTCTAAACCAATCCCAAGCTCCCGTGCTCGGGGTAGCCGGGGTTGCCGGAAGCTCCTGATACGAGCTGGGCTGCAGTCCACAATGTGGTGTGGACGATGGAGTGGGTTCTTGCATCGCTTCCCTAAACCAATCCCACGCTCCCGCGCTCGGGGTAGCCGGGGTTGCCGGAAGCTCCTGATACGAGCTGGGCTGCAGTCCACGATGTGGTGTGGACGATGGAGTGGGTTCTTGCATCGCTTCCCTAAACCAATCCCACGCTCCCTCGCTCGGAGTAGCGGGCGTTGCCGGAAGCTCCTGAAGCGAGCTCGGCTGCGGAGCGCCTTGCCCGGCGAGCGAGCCCGCTTGTCCTGGTGGACCCAACCCCAGCGCTCGGTTCGCCTCGACAGCTTGTTGATATTGCCAGAGCCTTGGCAACGCCGTCCTGAGAAGATTCCGCAAGCGAACGTCATCGCCCGCAAACTCGTCGGCCTCGGCACGTAAAGCCTCTAGATTCTCAACCCGACCCGTGATTGAGGGCTTCTGTGCTGTCTGAAGCCAGGCGCTGAACTGGCGAAGTGCCCAAAGGTTCACGCCGATTTTCGGGGCCACCTCGTTGAATCTGAGAAAAAGCGCCTCGTCATCCGCGCTGGCGGAAACTTCCTGTGGCGGGAACGGCTGCGGCGCGTTGGCGCGTTGTCGGTAGTCCTGAAGAAGATTCCACGCGCGTGGAAACTCTCTAAGATACGAGCCCTTCCCAGAGTTAATATAGCGGTCTCGCTCCTCGGAGCCAGCCTGAGTAATACTCACCCCGCGCTTGTTGAGCCACCTACCGAAGCTGTTAAGAGCCCTACGGTACTCCTGCATGGTCACCTCCGCAAAGCCGCGCTTACCGCCTTCGTCACACGCAGCGTTGATGAGCGCCTCGTCCTCGGGGACGAGAGCCTCGACCCGCCGGCCGCCCCGCGGCAATGTCATCACCGACGCTCCAACTGCGGTGACGGGAGCCTCAACCGGCCGGCCCCCTCGCGTCAATGTTGTCACCGGCGCCCCGACTGCGAATTGCTCGAGCCTTGTCAACGCTGCCTCGATACGAGCGCCCAAGCCAACATCATTGGCCGCAAACTCGCTCCCCTCGGCACGCAATGCCTGAAGATTCTCTAGTCGGCTGCTGATTGGTGGCTTCTGCTTCGCCTGACTCCAGGCGCTGAAGTTGCGCAGCACCTCTAGATCCCTTCGGATGGTGCGATCGCTTGGTCCGCTTTTCTTGGCTTCCTCGCGGATCGTGCCATCCCTGGCTCGGCTTTTCTTTGATGCCTCGCGGAATCTAGAAAAAAGCTCCTCGTCCGGGCCAGCGTTCTCGCGGCTTCGCTTGGACGGCACTTCAGTCGAATGGCCGAAGGGAGTATGGGCTATGTCTAGGCTTTGGCGCGTTCTGCTGAATGCGTGGTCCTGAATGGGCGGCACCTGCATCAAATCGCCGACATCAGTGCGCCGAATCGCTTCACCTCGGTCTGCGGTTTGCCCATCAGGCGAACCCGCTTCTGCGGAGTTCTCATAAAACGCACTGTGTTGCAGCTCGCTCAGCTGCTGCTCAAACATCGCTTGCTGGCTCGTATTGCCCGGTTCTTGCTCCTGCTGCTGCAGCGGGGCGTTGTACGCCTGAAACTCACCAGGGCTGAATGGGTTGATGTTGTTGCGGTCCACTCTAATCGTCCTTGAGAATGTCGATTGTGCGCAAATCCGCCAGCTCAGCTCGGACGTGTGCCCGGCTCAAGGCGAGGGAGGCTTCAACAGCAAATCTCGTTGTCCAATCGAAAACAGCAACAACAAGAAACTGGCGCAGCTCCAAGCCGCGATCCTCCGATTACATCGAGCCCATCCCGACTACCGCGCTGCCGCGCTGCCGCGTTCATTCCATTTGCGCTCGCTAGGCGGCCTCGCCCTTGAGAATCCAGTTCTCATTTTAGGATGCTTAGCTTTCTAAAAGCTGACGAGTTCTCAGGATGATTCAATTGTGTGGTTCTGCTTCGTCTCTACTGAAGAGCCGTGACACGTAAGGCATAACGGTTTACCCGCGACGAGCCAATCCTACGCGCCGATGGGCCAATGCGCGATTATCTCGCCTGGCGACATATCTATGACGGGAGCTCGCTTCATCGATCAAGCTCCGTCACCAATGGGCGCACCAAGTCAGTGTTACGTCCTTGGACGCAGCATCGGCGCATCTTTAGCGCGCCGATGCTGATGACGGCTTTGGGCAAAACTGGCTGGTATCACTCGGTCCGAACCATCCAGGCGAGCACACTGCCAACAGATGGACCTGTATTGCTCCGATATATTGCAGAGAGAGAGAGTGGGTGCCTGGAGGACGCGCTCGCCCACCGGACTCGCCTGTGTTATTGCACGGTGACCTTCCGATATCGGAATCAATACCGATCTATCTACGACTGAGGAGGCAGCGTCTTGAATCGAAGGCACCCCACCTGAACAAAAGTCTACTGAAACTGGCTCTGCTCACCGATAGTTGCCGGCTGACAGAGCCCGGACAGACCTTCGGCAGGGTTCAGAGAGATCGGCATAGCGCCTAGAATGATCGAAGGTGTCATTGGTTTGGCGCCGATGAAACATCGGCCGTTGTTAAGATTGATGGTCAATACCGTAAAGAGGCCAGCTGACCGCAAGCTGACGACCACGCGAGCTATAAGGCCATTTTAGAGATCACGCTCGGCTTCCAATTTGGGCGAAGTCTTAATACTTGTTCTCAGGACTAAAGGACTTGGGAATGCTAAGCCGACGCACCATCCTGAACATTTTGAACCGATTTGCGTGCGCAGGAGTTTTCCTTTGCACCGGCGCACTCACGGCTTTTGGGGCTCAGCTCTCGCTGCCTTCGGCACCTTATAGCTACACTGTTCTGGATCAGGACCTGTCTGCCGCACTGCTGGAATTCGGTAACAACCTCAATATCAGAGTAAACGTAAGCGGCGAAGTGAAGGGTCGGATTCGCGGACGCATGCCAGATCTGCCACCGCGCGAGTTCCTCGATCGGTTGACCAATCTCTACAATCTTCAATGGTACTACGATGGGCTCGTGCTGTATGTATCTGCTGCAAGCGAGGCGCAAAGTCGTCTGCTTGTATTGAAGCCGATCAGCTTCGATGCATTCAAAGCGGCCCTCGATGCACTCGACATCTCCGACGAGCGCTATCTTGTGAGACCGGCACCAGGAGATGGCCTCGTCCTGGTTTCTGGTCCACCACGTTTCATCGCGCTCTTGGATCAGACGCTTAACGGCCTTGTGGCGGAGGCGCAGGCGCGGCCGCACGCTGCTATCGAAAAGCAGCCGCGGGAATCGGTGCTGAAGTTATTTCGTGGCTCCTCAACCACGGTCGTTCGCGATGGACGACCGGAAGCCCCCTATTCTTCCGACGCGCCGCGTCAGGACAGCGTCGTGCGCGAGCCTGCGCCAGGCCAGAGATGAAATTGAAAATGCGCGGCAGCTTTCGGCGGAAGTCAGTGCCGTCACCATTGGCTCATTGCGAATCCTTTTGACGCTCGTCAGCTTCTCGAAAGCTCACTCTCTTAGCATGAGAGAGCGGATGTCTAGACGGCGATGCCGCCTATCCATCTTAATAGAGATGCACGTCGGGCACCCGATGCTCGGAATAACGGCAAGCGTGGCTGGCGCCATTTTTGCCGGCAGCTCGGAGGCTGCACTCCACGAGCCTTCGAAACGGTCCTCTGGAGGTCGCAATGCAAATGGTCTTCGTCGAACTAGGGCCCGAGCCGAACTTTCAAAGGAGGAACAGGATGGATTTCAACTCAATCAGCCCAACGAACACGAGCCCGCAGCCCGATTCACCATCACCGCCCGCGGACCCAGCGGGCTTTGAGCACCAGCTGAGCGAGTTCGAAGGTAGTGCTCCGCCACCTGCTGCGGTGTCTCCCGTGCAGCAGGGCGAAGCCTACTCGCCATATCTGGACGCCGGCCATCCCTATTCGCAATACTTGGAGTCGGGGCATCCCGATCCATCACTGTTGGATTGGGACGATGATCTATATGCGCCGGCTGCGCCCTCCCCCGGGCCATTGGTGGCCGACAGGGAAAGCTCTCCGCAGCCAGGCTCGCAGCAGCCGATTGCTCAAGCCATCGCGGAACTCCCCGAGTTCGATCCTGAGCTGATTTGGCAGCATGTGGAAGCTGGCCCATCGCAAGCTGGACCATCGCAAGCCGGGCCGTCGAAGGCCGGGCCGTCGCGAGCCGGGCCGTCCTCGTCCGCCGGGGCTGCGCTGTTGGAACTCACGAATTTCATTCCAGAAAACGAACGTCTCATAGCCGACCACTGGGTCTTCTTTCCCCATACGGCCTCGGATGCGGAGATCAACATATTAAGGAGGGCCGGACTCTTGCCCACCAATACCTCCCCGACCACAACTTTCACCATGCTGGGTGTGCCCCACACAGCCGAATTGCGACAAGACGGGTTTGTTAGTGTCAAACCGTCGCTGAACGCAGGCCTTTGGCCTGGACAGCCGCACGGCGACGCGCCCGCCGAATAGGCATTTCATAGCCCAGCCCGCGGCACGGGCATAGCCGTGCTGCCAGCAGACCTTCGGGACGTCGCCGACGGCAGGAGCATTTGGCGACGTCCTTTCGGACGGCGTCGACTAACTTGGCTATCTTGGCCTCCTAAGATGAGTGTACCCAACGCGTCCTTTCAGAGAATTGGTCAGGCATTGGCGGTTCAAGGGAATACCAAGAGTTTACACGACCTAGCTGCAGCATCCGTGCCCCCGTCACTGTATTGTCTCGGCCGTGCGAAGCTTAGAGCGACGAGCGAGCATCTTCAGTCTAACTTGTATGGAGCCTGCAGGAACGTGCCCCATCGTTCCACGCTGTGCTTTTTCCCTCGAATCTTAGATGCCGGCTCGAATTTAACCGACCATGCCGGCGTGAGCACTTGCTCGACGCCCGCGCCGAGGGTGGCACTGAGACGACCATAGTCGAGATGAGTGACCCCGTGTGGCGCACGACAAAATTCGTTGCTATTGACGACATCGCCGCGACCCAACCCAACCCTGCCTTGAAAGAGGCCAGCGTGTGGCCGTGCGGGCCAACGCAGGGCCCGATGACGAAGACGTCGGGACATGCTTTGAGTTTTGCGCTCACGACAATGCCGAAGACGGCAAGACAGGTGTTTGTACCGTCCGAGGCAGCGCCCACGGTGTCCAATTCGAGCCAAAAGACGCAGTGCTCTCTCGCCAGTTTTGGCCGATCTGACCTCGAGCCAGGAACACAGGGGTATCGACGACTCACTGTAAATCGACCGACATAAGGATCACTAAACGATCGCCGGCCGTCGCCGGCTCCGACGTGCCCGCCGATATATCTCTCGTCCGGCTCCGACAGTGCCGGTGGGACCTATACTGCCGGGGCCGAGATCCGCCGCATTGACGGCACCGCTTGCCACGACCGCACCTGTCGCGGCCCCCAAAAAAGAGGCTCAAATCGCATGTCACCTCACGAATATACCAAGTTAATTGGGTGTTACCGGCGTTGCGGCTGATGGCGCGGTGCCTGGCTGTACTGCAGCGGGCCGCGGCGTCGTGGCCGATGGCGCGGTGGTCGACTGGGCTGCAGCCAGTGGGGAGCGGCCGACGATGACGGTGAGCAGACCTTGGCCCCACAGCCGCTGCGCCGCCTTCCCGGCATCCTGCAGCGTCACCGCATCGACGAGCGCGCTGTGCTTCTCGATATAGTCGATCGGCAGCTTGTCGAGCTGATGCTGCAGCAGCGCCCGCGCAAGGTTTGATGAGGTATCGAGCGCCAGCATCTGCGAGCCCTTCAGGTACGACTTGGCGTCATCGAGTTCCTGCTGGGTCGGGCCTTCCTCGGCCATGCGGCGGACCTGCTTCTCGATCTCCTCGACCGTCGCGCTGGCGCGATCGGCCCGGGTACCGGTAGTGCCGACAAACACGGCGGAATGATCCATCCACAAGAGCGCCTCATGGACGGAATAGGCTAGCCCGCGCTTCTCGCGGACTTCTCGGAACAGCCGCGACGACAGCCCGCCACCACCGAGGATATGGTTGACGACATAGGCGGCCATGAAATCCGGCTCGCTGCGGCGGACGCCAGCACCGCCGAAGGTCACGACCGTTTGCGGCACGTCGAGCGGAATGAAGACGCACTGCAGCGCTTTGGCCGCGATCACATCGGCTACCTCTGTCAACTCCGCCTTGGCCGGCAGGCTACCAAACGTCTTATCGAGCAGTCTGCCAAGCGTCTCTGGATCGACGTCACCCACCACCGCAATCTTGAGCGTGTCCTTGGCGATCACGCGCCGGGCATAGTGTTTCAAATCGGCGACGTCGATTTTTGGCACGCTCTCGACGGTGCCTCCGGCCTGGCGGGCATATGGATGATCGTCGAAAGCGACTTCGAGGAACTTGCGATTGGCGAGCGTTGAAGGATCGGTGGAGCCGCGCCGAAGGTTCGCGAGCACCGCAGCACGGATCCGTTCAACATCGAGCGCATCGAAATGCGGCGAGGTCAGCGCCATCCGCAGCAAATCGAAAGCCTCGTCCTTGTTGTGCTTAAGCGTTCGCAAAGAGCCGCGGAACTGGTCGCGCCTCGAGGTAAAGCTCAGCTCAATGGCGCGGCGGTCGAGCCGCTCGTGAAAGGTCTCGAAGTCGAGATCGCCGGCCCCTTCATCGAGCAGGCTGGCAACCATGTGGCCGACGCCGGGCTTGTCTGTGGGGTCCTGGGTCGCTCCGCCGGCGAAGGCATATTCCATCGCGATCAGCGGGACGGTGGCGTCCTGCACGAACCAAGCTTCGATACCGCCGGGCGAGACCAGGCGCTGAATCCTGGTCGCGGCAAGCGATGGTGCAGAGCGGAGCGTGGCTATCGCGAGCGAAGCCCCACCGAGGACGGCACGGCGTGTGAAGGAATAGGTCACGAGCGCTTCTCCTCGCGTTTGGGCGCAGAATCCTTAATCAGATAGCCCGTTACCGAACGCTTTTTTTCGAGCCATTGCTGCGCGGCCTTGCGCACCTGCTCGGGGGTGACGGCGCTAATGCGGTCAGGCCAACTTTGTATATCCTTAACGCTGAGCCCCGTCGTGAGCCCGCGGCCGTACAGGAGCGCAAGCATTACCTGATCGTCCTGAGCGTAGATCGCTTGCGCAATCAGCTTGGTCTTGACGCGCTCGAGATCCTCGGCGCGTGCGGGATTTTGCGCGAGGTCGGCAATCACTTTGTCGATCGCGTCCTCGATCTCGGCGAAGTGGACGCCGGGTTTCGGCGTGGCTGAAATCATGAATTGCGAGGGATCAAGCGAGGTGCCCTGGTAGCTCGCGCCAGTGCTGATGGCGAGCTGCTTGTCGATGACCAGCACACGGTGGAGATAGGAGTTGGTGCCACCGCCCATAACTTTGGCGAGCACGTCGAGGGCAGTGCTCTCGCCTGCGGCCGCGGTCGAAGCCGATGGCACGAGATAATAGCGGCGCCAGGTGGGCTGCTCGACGCGGGGATCGGAGAGTGTCACGGTGCGGGGTGCCGTGGGCGTCGGCTCCTGTGGCCGCATGCGCTTCGCGGGGATTGCAGGCTGCGCAGGAATGTCGCCAAAATTCTTTTCCACCATCGGGCGGATTTCCTTTGGATCGACGTCGCCCGCGATGATCAGAATCGCGTTGTTCGGCGCGTAGAAGCGCTTGTAAAACGCGAGCGCGTCCTCGCGGTCGAGTCTTTCGATCTCCTGCCGCCAGCCGAGGTTGGGGCGGCCGTAGGGGTGGTTGAGGTAAAGCGCCGCTCTGATCTGCTCGGTGAACCGCCTATCGGGATTGTTGGCGACGCTCCTATTGAATTCCTCCAGCACGACGTCGCGCTCGGAAATCACGTTCTCGTCTTTGAGAATGAGACCGGTCATCCGGTCGGCCTCGAGTTCCATCATTTTAGCCAGCTGCTCGCGCGGCACGCGCTGGAAATAGCTGGTGTAGTCCATCGAGGTGATGGCGTTCTCGTCGCCTCCGACTCGCAGCACGGTCCGGGAGAATTCGCCGGGCGGATGCTTGGCTGTGCCCTTGAACATCAGGTGTTCGAAGAAATGTGCAAGCCCCGATTTGCCCGGCGTATCGTCGGCGGATCCGACCTTATACCACATCATCTGCGTCACGATCGGCGTGCGATGATCGGGGATCACTACCACCTGCAGGCCGTTCGCAAGTGTAAAGCTTGCTGGTCGTTCCGAGGTCTCGGTGATCTGTGCAAGCACGCTCCTGTTTTCAGGAATGTGGCTAAAATTGCTGCTATTATCCTTTTTGTATTCAACGTTGTGTTCGACCGCCAGCGCGGTGCGCGTCATTAAGGCCATTGCAACAGTGGCCGTGCCTAGCACCTTGGTTGTCACGGAACTCCAATTCTTCATGGCATCGCCTTTGGTCGATCGAGATCCACATTCTGGAGCGGACGATCCCGACAAAGCAGGGGAGCCGCACGCCGTAGGCAAGCAGCGGAGCAAAAGCCGGGCCAATCGCCGGGTGCTTGTGCGCACAGGCCGCCGCGCGGGCAGCTGGTAGGCAAAACGAAGCGCGCTGCCTGTTTTCTATTCGAAAGCTAAGGCCGGATTTGTTTGGTATCTGCCAACATGTTACGGACGCGACGTTACACACGAAAACTCACGACAACTCGCCGCCTCGCGTTCGTCTAAATCCTGCGACGCCACATGCCGCAGGCTTGATCTCGCTTCGCAGGCACCGCTGCACCATTTCGCGGCCGCAGCTGGCGCCTGCCAAGAAATATCCAAAGCCTGTCGCGGCGCTCCGCGCTTCGACGCTACGCGCTTTGGTCCTAGCGGATTCGCGAAGAAGATCATTTGGAAGGTTTCAGGCCCGGCGAATTCCACCGCTTGTCCTGTTCCTCACAGCGCGCCTTGAGCTCAAGGCAGCTCACCCTCCAGCACGGGCCAACTCGCTATTTCAAGCGCTACTTCAGCGACACGCGAGATCAGGTGCTCGCATGTCGACGATTTCACGTTCGGCCTGTTTCATTGGCTGGTCCCGGCAATGATGACGAACGCGCAATTCGTTTTTTGCTCGACCGCGCTCCACGGGTTCACGCAGCATGTCGACCTCCATCGTCTCCTTGCCCTACAACTTCGTAGGTGCTTGAACGCCTCAGTCAAGTCGGACGCCCCTCCTGGCGGCCCCTGCCGAGAGCTGCTGCCCTGCAGGAATTTTTTTAATGAACAGGCCTTTCGGATAGCCGGCGTGCTAGCGTCCACCGAGACCATCTTGTCCGCCGCAACACTCTTCCTCGACCAGCGCTCGCTTTTCTTCGGCAGACCACCAACGCCGCACCTGACGGAAACATCGATGCGGTCTCCAATGGCTTATCATGAACGTCCTGAGCGTCGTCAGCTTCTCGAAAGCTAACCTCGCTAGCATGCGAGTGTGGGTTATCTATAGGCGGTGTTACGAACATGAACGCAGGTGCACCCAATATCGGAGCAGCGGGCGGCAATAACGGCGCGGATTTTGACGGAACCGAGGCGGCCGATGAGGCCAACTCGCAGGCCATGCAACAACGCAAAGCTTTCGAAATGGCTCTTGGCATGCTCGCAATGCGAATTGTAAGCGATGCGCAAGCCGATTTAGACTCTGCCATGGACGATACAGAAGAGGATGTTTGATTCGGTCCTGTAAGCCACGAGCGCAAATGTCCATCCATGCAACGATGAGAAGAGGGGACGGAGAGGAGCTTCTCAGCAGCCGGAGGATTCGCACCTCAATGGTGCCTGGTCGTTCAGACAACTTGCCGTAAGCTTGGTGTGACAGTTCTTAGGCTCTTTTCGCTTCGGGCCACTCCGGTCATCCGTATCTTGGTAGCCCAAGACGTCCGGCTCACATGTCGAACGGACTCGCCTTGCTTCAGGCAATCGCCGTCACAAGGCGTCTTATAGGAGTGAGAGACCAAACAGGGTCTTCCTGTCCTCGCGCGCTGTTAGCGACTGTTGACGCGCCTAACGAGTTGGCGCGTCGCTCTTGGCCGCAAATGCGATAGATCGCGCATTGCTGCCGCTTGGTATTCGCCGCGCACCGGGCGCCGAGGCGCGTCCCCTCTTGTGGGTCAGCTCTCACTCCTCGAGACGCCCCCACTCATCCAGTTGTGCCTTCGTTGCAGACTGTTACCGGCACAGAAATGCCAATCAAATCATCGAAAGCGCGGATAATGCTTGGGCACCCCAAGCGACGTGCTTCCCTACGCGCGCTAAGGAGCATGGGAAAGCGGGCGGCAACGCCCGCTCCCATTCTTGGAATGGCGCCCAGATCGGCCTCACCCGGCGGCCTGCTCATTGGCGTCAATGCTCGCCTGGTTGACCTGCCATCCGGATCTATCGACCCATCCTTTACCTTGCTCATATATCGTCTGTGCACCATCCGACGTCAGCTGATCGAGGGTTTGGCCAGCATTGGACTGCGTCACCTTCAGGTTGTTGGCACCATCTTTGTCGTCCCCGAGCCCCTCGACAACCATGGCGTTGTCGCCATTCGTGATGGTGAGCTTGGACGAAATGGTCTTGCCCTTGCCGTAGTCGACCGTATCCACGGTGATCTTCGTGCCATCATCGAGTTGCAGAGTCATGCCTTTCTTAAAATCGAAGTCGTCCTTCCCGTCGCCATTGGCATCGAAATGAGGATCGCCGTGGATCTTCGTCAAATGGCCGGTCTCGTTGTTGCGGACAGTCCAGGTGCCGTCCTTCTCGTCCGCCGTAATTGTATACTTATCGCCAAGGTGGATCGTTACCTTGCCGTCATGAACCTCATGCGACCACACCGGATTAGTTTTCGATGGCGGGCTCTGGTTAACCGCAACTGGGGTCATCGACACAGGCGGTGGAGGAGGAACGAAAACTGGAGTATAGTAGTAGTACGATGGAGTAGCGAGCGGCTGAGGAGTGTACTGGGACTGAGAGCCGGCGCCCGGGGCGCGCCCTTCTTCACCAGCATCGATACTCGCCTGGTCCACCTCGCGCCCGGCGCCGTCAACCCAACCCTGACCTTGCTCATGGATCGTTTGTGAACCATCTGATGTCAGCGCATCGAGCGTGAGGCCAGCGTTTAACTGCGTGACCTTAAGATTGTCGGCACCATCCTTATCGTCACCGAGTCCTTCGACAACCATGGCGTTGCTGCCATTCGTAATGGTGAGCTTCGACGAAATGCTCTTGCCATTGCCGTAGTCGGCCGTATCCACGGTGATCTTCGTGCCATCATCGAGTTGCAGGGTCATGCCTTTCTTAAAATCAAAGTCGTCCTTGCCGTCTCCGTTAGCATCGAAGTGAGGATCGCCGTGGATCTTCGTCAAATGGCCGGTCTCGTTGTTGCGGACAGTCCAGGTGCCGTCCTTCTCGTCCGCCGTAATTGTATACTTATCGCCAAGGTGGATCGTGGCTTTGCCATCATGGACCTCATTCGTCCACACCGGATCAATTGCGGACGACGGGCTTTGATTCTGGGCGACCGACGCGAACTGGGGAGGCGGCGGCGGGGCGAGAAGGGTTGGAGCAACGTAGGCTGGACTGAGGACGGCGGGGGCGACAACGACCGGACTATTTACCGGCAGGTACTGGTAGGCCCCCGCCGGGGCGCCGGCAGCGCCGGCGTACTGCCCCAATGCGACGTTGAACATTGGAACGGTGGGCACGCCTTCAGGCACGAGCCCTACCGCCGGATTGAAACCGCCCACCACGGGAAGATACGGCATTTTCATTCACTCCTATTGCATTGAAGGAAGCGACAGACTGCGAGGACCACCCGCACAATCAACTTGGCACGTTGCGCCGAGGCCCTTCAAAACCAATCCAAGGTCACGGCCAGCAGCAGGCGCTCTCGCGTTTCTTTTTGCAGGTGACAACAGCCTTGATCGGCGGACCACTTCTCCCCCTTGCCCGTCGGCAATCGGGACTCTCACGTCGAGCGTATCCAAGTCGCCGGAAGCTTATCCGGAATACCTGTCGAAAAGCTGACGATAGAATACCTACCAGCACATCAGCTTCCGGATCACCTGAATGTTGAGAGCATGTGATCGCGAACCGCTCCTCATAACGGGCGTCGTAACAACGACATCTTTGGACGCGCGGCCGGCTATCGACCACGCTCTTCTGAAGGATGCCGGTCGAGCCTCTCGCGTGAATGCTCGAGAGGTCTTTAGGAGCACCTGTTCGAAATTGGTTTCGCTCATTATTGCGAGGCCGGGCACTTGCACACGAACAGCACGGTCGTCTTGTTTATCCGCCTGCCCGCGGCCTTTGTGAGACTCGTCAGCTTCTCGAAAGGTAATCCTCCTAGGATGAGAGTGCTGACCTGTAGGCGATGAGTCGTCTATTGAGCGTAGTGGAGTGAACACAGGAGAATGCGATGATTGGAGAAATGATCGGAAGCGCCGCTGGTGGATGGCTCGGTGGACCGTCGGGAGCGGCTATTGGTTCCGCTGTCGGTGGGGCACTCGACCACGCGTTCGAGAAAGTTATTCACACATTGGAGCCTGAGAAGGCTGATGCTGAGAAGGTTGCCAAGGATAATGGCCCTGCCGCAGGAGGCACCCCCCAGTGTAACCATGGCAACGGCGAATTGACGCTCTTGAATGGCGCGCCGGGCGCGCATGTAATGATCTCATTTCCTGCCGTCGTCACGCCAGCTGGTTAGGCTGGTTAGCAGTAGCAACAACTTCCGAACAGAAAGGTGAGTCGATATGGTTTCTCCAGTTGGCGGTTCCCCCGCGGCATCTGAAGTCGCAACGAATCAGCAAACCGGTGCTACGGGGGCTGGCGATTTCGCCGCGCAGCTCGCCGAGCTCGAGCGTGTCAGCAAACAAGCTCAGGCCAACAGCATCGTGATGCGCAGAATTACGACCGAGCTCTCGTCCGAAAAGAAGGTTGCCGACGAGCGCGTGAGTTAGCGCTGAAAGCGGGAGCTGGCGGCCGTCTTTTCGCGTGTTGACTGCTCTTTACAGCCTGACGAATTCGGAACCAGCCGTACGGCAACGCCGTACGGCTTCTCGTTGCTCAGGAGACTCTCCGTGAATGAACCCGCCTCCGTTCATTTCGAAGTGCTATCAGGGCTCTATTCCGGGGTGACCGGTGAAGCGCCCGTCGGAACGAGCCTTATCGGAAGTAGCCTCGATGCCGATATCGTCTTCGTCGAACAGGGGCTCGAGCCCAATCACTTCCGTCTCACGCCGCTGCACGATTCGATGGAGATCGAGGCCCTAGCAGCCGGAGTCAGCATAGAAGGAAGCGGAGATATTGCCGCAGGCAAGCGGCTTGTTATTTCTCTTCCTGCAGTCGTTCATGCGGGCGCGATGTCCATTCGCTGCACACAGGATTCGGGACAAGCATCAATCGGCCTGTCGCGTGTCTCGATAATAGCAGTCGCCTTGGTCTTGCTGAGCTCTGTCGGGATCGCCACTCTTGCGATCAGCTTTCTCTTTGACGGCAGTGCCGGTGCACTGAGCCCCGGTGCGCCCCCTGTCGCAGCACTTCCACCCAAGCTGACGCTCACCGGTCCTGATGATCGCCCCCTCAATGCGGCCGCCGCACAGCTGCAAGCTGAGATTAACAAGGCGGGACTTCTCAATATTAAAATCGGTTCTGGGCTAGGTGTGGTCAGCGCCGAGGGCACCGTGACACCTGCGACAGTCAGTAAATGGCAGGAGGTTCAGCAATGGTTCGATCAGCGTACAAACGGGTCGCTGACACTCGTAAATGGAGTGACCGTGAAGGAGGATAAGCCGCCCTCCTCAATCGCTGTCCAGGCGGTGTGGCGCGGAGCCCACCCCTATCTTCTTATTGGTGGCCAAAAGTACTTCGTGGGCGCGCTGTTGAACGATGGATGGACGGTCGATCGAATCGAGGCGGGACGTGTACTGCTCAGCCGGAATGGACGGCTTGCTGCTCTCCCCTATTAGAGCTCCACCGCCGCAGGAAAGGAGAACGTCATGACCAAGCTGCCCCAGCATCCTGTCGGACTTGGCACCTCTTCGCAAAGGCTCAACACCCACGACCATGCGCCAGCGAACAAGCCGGCCCTGCCTCAAGTCCATAATTTAGAGATCCATGGCACCGATGGCGGTGGCGAGAAGAGGCACGGGTCGGTTTGGCCGGATACCGAGGCGCCGGATCTGCAAATCGAGGCCGCGCTTGATGTAAACGATATTGATGCCGTCTCGCGTGTCAGTCTCAACGAGAGGCGCGTACGGATAGCTGAGATCGATCCCCGTGCGGCACTCGCTTCACTTTATGGCCGCAACCTCGCAACTGGCCTGCTCTCCTTCGTGACACCACGCCTGCGTGATCCGGACGTGCTGCGAGCAGAGAATCATAGTGTTCTTCTGGAGCGCTTGGCCGATAGGCTACGGGCCGGACCGGAGGATTCGGCGCGTGAAGGGACCGACGCCCTGCAGCAGGAGCTCCGGCGGCTCATCCTGCTCCGGCAGAACCAAAACAGCTTAATTGGGAGCTAGCATGATGGACTCGGGCGGAGCGCAGTTCGCCAGTCCACCGCCGCCGGCCGATGCTTCCAAGACCGGCGATGTCCTGCCAATCTCCGGGCAGGAGCGCGATTTGGTCTGCGCAATATCCTTCGTCCACCTTGCGTGTGGACAGAGCGCACGAGCTCTCGCTCTGTTGCGACTCATTGCCCATGACTACTCGCAAGACGTCGACCTGCTTCGCATTCTTACCTATGCTCTCATCTCGGAGGGCTTTGGCGATGAAGCACTTGCGGCGCTTGATAGACTAGACACGCTTGACGACGAGCCCTCCTCGCGTCTGCCTTTGATGCTTCTCCGCAGTCACGCGCTACGACGGGCCGGCCGTATGGACGAGGCGCGGGCAGTCTTTCAAGACTACGTGTCCATGCGTGGCAGGACAGCCCCAACGCAACAACAATAAGAAGGCTCTCCATGGCACACCTTCTTCGTAAGCTTATCGTGCGCGCGCCATTCCACCCGGATTTCATGGTCGCGTTCATGCTGCTTCTGGCAATCGGAATGATGATCATGCCGATGCCGATCGTCGTGGTCGACATGCTGATCGGCTTCAATTTGGGCTTTGCCGTATTGCTGCTGATGGTTGCTTTGTATCTCAGTACGCCACTGGATTTCTCGTCCCTGCCCGGCGTTATCCTGATCTCTACCGTCTTTCGGCTGGCGCTGACCATCGCGACAACGCGGCTGATTCTCGCTGAAGGAGACGCCGGCAGCATCATTCATACTTTCGGTGAGTTCGTGATATCAGGGAACATCGCGGTCGGAATTGTTATATTTTTGATCGTGACCATGGTGCAGTTCATGGTTCTCGCGAAGGGAGCCGAGCGCGTTGCTGAAGTCTCAGCACGATTCACGCTCGACGCTCTGCCAGGCAAGCAGATGGCTATCGACGCGGAGCTACGCAACGGTCATATCGATCAGCACGAGGCACGCAGCCGGCGAGCTTCACTGGAGCGAGAAAGCCAACTTCACGGTGCAATGGATGGCGCCATGAAGTTCGTGAAAGGGGATGCCATTGCCGGCCTCATAGTCATCTGCATCAACATGCTGGGAGGAATCAGCATCGGACTGCTCTCCAAGGGCATGTCGGTCGATGAGGCGTTGCATCAATATACGCTGCTCACCATCGGCGATGCGCTGATTTCTCAGATTCCGGCGCTCCTCCTATCGGTTACGGCCGCAACCATCGTCACACGTGTAAATGGTCCTTCCAAGCTCAAGCTTGGTGCCGATATCATCAACCAACTCACGGCCAGTACCCAGGCATTGCGGCTAGCGGCCGGCGTCTTACTTCTCATGGGGCTGATACCTGGTTTCCCCTTGCCCCCGTTTCTCCTGCTGGCCGCACTTTTTGCCGGGGCAAGCTATGTCAAAGGCGGTGTGCAAGGCGCGAACACGGACTCCAAGACGGGAGCCATCGTTAGTGCTCCGACCTCAACACCAGCGCAGGCTCAAAGGCAAACCATACCTGCGGAAGCGCTTCCGGTCGCGGTTTTCTTTGCACCTAACCTGGTAAACGCGATTGATAGAGAGGAAGTTGAGCAGCACATCGCTCGCATTTCGGCACTGGTTTCAGCCGATCTTGGCATCACGATCCCCCGCATTCCAGTCCAGGTTGATCAACGTTTGGCCCAATCCGAGTTCAGGCTAGATGTGGAAGGGGTGCCGGTTGAACGGGATCGAGTCGATCCGACGCAGCTCGCGCTCATCGACGACCGAGCGAACATTGAATTGAGTGGCATCCCGTATCGGCAAGATCCAGACACCGACCGGATCTGGATCGAACAGAGCCATGCACCAGCTCTCAAAGCGGCCGGGATCGGGCATCACCGTCCGAGCGAAATCATCGCCCTGCGCGTCAGTTCCGTACTGACGCGATATGCGCAGCGCTTGGTAGGCATTCAAGAGACGCGACAATTGCTTGCCCGGATGGAGCAGGAATATGCCGACCTGGTGAAGGAAGTGCTACGCACGACTCCAGTTCCCCGGATCGCCGATGTCTTGCGGCGCCTGCTCGACGAGGGCATCCCGATCCGTAACACGCGGCTGGTCTTGGAGGCGTTCGCCGAATGGAGCGAACGCGAGCAAAACGCCGTCCTGCTCACCGAATATGTCCGCTCCGGCCTAAGACGGCAAATCTGCTTTCGCCATGCCAACGCTCACCGTGTTCTGCCCGCCTTTATCGTCGAACGTGAAACTGAGGATGTAATTCGCAGTGCGGTTCGAGAGACTACCGTCGGGCCGTACCTCGCGCTGGAGGACCGGCATAGCGAGATGTTGCTGTCGCAACTGCGCCAAATTCATTCGGGCGTGCCAGCAGGTCAGAGCCAGCCCGTCATCCTGAGTTCGCTGGATATCCGACGCTTCGTCCGCGGCTTCCTCACCCGCAACGGGATCGATCTTCCTGTTCTGTCTTATCAGGATCTCGCCTCCGATTTTACGGTACAGCCGGTCGGGTCGCTCAAGCTTACAGGTGCCAAGGAAAAAGCTCCGACAGCAGAACAACGCACCCTGCTTGCCGCAAACGGTTAACAGAGCACAGCAGTCGCTTGTGAGATGGACGGCATGAGTTCACCAACAACAACGTTCGCTGCTCGATTGTATGCGTTTCATCCGCCCTCGGGCTTAACTCTCCTCGCGTTATTCGCCACTCTTGTGCTTGGTGGTTGTGCCAGTTTGGATCAAGTTAGAGAGACGCCGCGGCCAGAGTTGCTGGGCGCCAAGGACATCGATCCTGCTATGCGCGAGCGCATTGCACACGCCCTCCTCCGAGTTTCGGACGAGGAGAGTTTGCGTGAGGCTCTGAAGCGAAAGCCAGACAACGTCGATGCGGCAATCTCGCTGACCCAGGCCCTTATGGCACAGAACCGCGCGGGTGAAGCACTTGAGGTAACTGACAAGATCTTGCTTGCAGTTCCTGGTGATTTGCGTGCCCTGAACGCAAAAGGGGTGGCCCTCGACTCCCAGGGGCGTCATGATGAGGCACAAGCGCTATATCGCGAGGCTCTCGCAGCCGCCCCAGGCAATCAGATGTTACGCAACAATCTTGGCCTATCGCTCGCACTTGCTGGGAATGCCGATACCGGATCTGACAGCCTACAACAGCTTTCGCACGAGCCGCGTGCGCTGCCGCGTTCGCCATAGCGTGGCCTTGGCGTAGAACGCCGGATCGTACACGCTTAACGCCTGCGCGTCAGCTCGTCGTCAGCTAGGCTGACTATCAACTTCGCGGTGCCCGACGAGCCTGAACTCCGTGCGAGAGCACTTCACCGATAGGAAACCCAATCACCATGCATGGCCGAATCAATAGCTCCCCTGGCGCTTCCGACGCTGATGAAATCAGACAATCCACCCCCAGCCACGCGGAATCTGATGCAGACAGCCAACGCTTTGCGGACATGTTTGCTGGGATGCACATAGCGGCGCCGAGGGCTAGCTCGTCGGGAGCAAACCCCTCGTACTCCCTCGTTCGCCGACCTCCTGTGGTGGAGATCAAAAGGTCTGAATTCGAAGAAAAGGTGAAGGACTTTTATGGCGATGAAATCGGGGATATCGCCGCCAAATCACAGCAATACTCGCTTCCCGTATCCTCGAAAGCCGCACGCACAGCACAAGTTGCCTATGACCACGGTAAGAAACCTGATTCGGAAAGCGCACGCTATTTCAGCTATCAGTTAGGCAACAAGAGTGTTGGACTTCTGCGAACGGAAGGCGGAGCTAGCATGAGTAATGTGTTCAAAGATGAAGAGGCACGCGCGCGCTGGCGGGAACAGTTTCCCGAACGGACCGAACTCACATCCACTGTAGATTTTCGGGTTACTCATCCTCTCGTGGAGAACGCAGGTGATATTCTTTTGGAACATCAGCTTCGGCTCGACGGCGAACGGCCTTTGCTCCTCTCTCATGCTGTCAACGACGACGCGAAAGCCCGCGCAGCGGCGTTGGGTTTTGTTGAGGTGAGTGACTCGATGATGGTGCTTGACCCTACCAAGCATCCTAACAAGTGGACGAAGAATGATGATGGTGAATGGCAGCGGAAAAACAAGCCTCCATTGTATCTTAAAGCTACTGACACTAGCGGCAGTGGTACCAGAGGGGCCCAGCTTGCTCGAAATACCACGCCGGATTGGGACGACGGTGACTTCATGTAGACTGGTCCGAAGAAGATAGATGACGCGAAGCGACCGGATTGCCAGTGGGTCACAATACCCGTTTTATGTCTCGCCATGCAGCACTTCAGGTTGCTCAAGAAGGCTCATCGCCTCCACGGCCCTCACCCGCGCTAAGCGTTGGTTTTGCTGGTTGGACAAAAGAGCGAGCCGGCTATTCTCATCGAGAGCCGGCAAATCGAGCGGCTATGGTCCGGCTGGCGAAATCCTCTCGGGGCAGCTCACCAAAGTTCCGTGAGTGCCCGCTCGCCGATGCGTCCCGAGGGTGTCAGAAAGGTGATCTTCCCCCGAAAAAATGGACAGGGTTAAGCTGCTTTTAGCTCCATCTCGATCGGGCTGATAAAGCCGATGGCGGAGTGACGACGAGTCCGATTGTAGAAGCCCTCGATATAGGCAAAGATATCCCGTGTGGCTTCTGCCCGTGTTGCATAGTGCCTGTGGTGGACGAGCTCCGTCTTGAGCGTGTGAAAGAAGCTCTCCATCGGAGCATTGTCATAGCAGTCGCCCTTGCGGCTCATTGACGCCCTGAGGCCGGCGGATTGCATCAGCTTGCGGTAATCCGCCGAGGCATATTGAACGCCGCGATCGGAATGGTGGATCAGGCCGGCACTTGACCGCTGCGCCGAGATCGCCATCCGCAAAGCCGCCAAGGGCAGGTCGGCGCGCAAATGATCCGCCATCGCCCAGCCGACAATCCTGCGGCTGTACAGATCCATGACGGCGGCCAGATAGAGCCAACCCGGATCGGTCTCGATGTAGGTGATATCGGCCAGCCAGATCTGGTTCCGAGCAGTGGCGATGAAGTTGCGGTCGAGCAGATTCGGGGCGATCGGCAGGTCGTGGCGGCTGTCGGTGGTCCGCACCCGGCGTGGCCGCGCCATGATGGCCCTGATGCCGTGACGCCGCATCAACCGCTCGATGCGACCACGGCTCGCCCCGCGGCCCTGAGCCTTCAACTCGACATGGATACGCGGGCTGCCATAACGCCCGCGGGTGTCGCGGTGGACCCGCCTGATGTCGTCGACGAGGTCACGATTGGCAGCAGATCGTCGGCTCTCCGGGCGCGAGCGCCAGGCATAATAGCCGGCCGGCGAGACGCCGAGCACGTCGCACAGGAGCGTCACCGGATAGTCGGCGCGGCGATCTTCGATGAAGCGGAATCTCATGTCCGTGTTCCAGCAAAGATCGCGATCGACTTTTTTAAAATGTCGCGCTCCATGCGCAGCCGCTCGTTCTCTCGCTGCAAACGCGCGATCTCTGCCGCGTGGTCCGCCGACGGCAGCGTCGCCTGCGTTGTGGGGCGCCGCGTCGCCGCCGTCGGCTCCAGCCGAGCCCCTCGCTGCTCCATCCACCGCCGCAGCACGGAATCGCGCAGCCCAAGCTCCTTGGCAACAGATCCGATCGAGCGCCCGCTCGACGCTACGAGATCAACCGCTTGCCGCTTGTAGTCGTCCGTAAACGACCGACGTTGACGTCCTTCCATCCGACACCTCCTGGCTCTTCGAGCCTACTACAGGTGTCCATCAATTCGGAGGAGGTTCAAGGATCTCCGAGCAGGTTCTGTGAGTTACCTTACCGAGGAGACTCACATGACGAGCGAGACGACGATTACCCCGTGAACCATTGGACAACTGCTTGCTAGGTGGCAGTGGACCTTGACGACCATGGCGTATTCCACGTCCGGCTCGTGCGAGCCGAGTCGAACAGGCTGACCTTGCCCCCAAGTTTTATCCAATCCTGAGTTCGCTCCGGCTATTGGATTTGCCCGGTTGGGCGGTGGTAGCGACGGGAGCTGGCGCGGAGCCCTCGGCATAGCGCAGCGCCAGATCCCGGCGCGGATGGCAGGTGAAGGCGAACTCGGACGGCGTCTTCCATCCGAGCCGCGAGTGTGGGCGTGCATCGTTGTAATCGGCGCGCCAGCATCCGAGCGCGACGCGGGCCTGGGCCAGCGAGGTAAACAGCGTCTCGTTCAACAATTCATCCCGCAGCCGGCCGTTGAAGCTCTCGATGAAGGCATTCTGCATGGGCTTGCCCGGCGCAATGTAGTGCCAGGCGACCCGGCTCTGATCAGTCCATGTCAGGATGGCGTTGCTGGTGAGTTCGGTGCCGTTGTCGCTGACCACCGTCTTGGGCTTGCCGCGCTCGATCACCAGCCGGTCCAGCTCCCGCGCCACACGGGTGCCGGAGAGCGAGGTATCGGCCACCAGTGCCAGGCACTCGCGGGTGCAGTCATCGACGACGGTAAGGATACGGAAGCGGCGGCCATCGGTGAGCTGATCCGACACGAAGTCGAGCGACCAGCGGTCGTTCGGCGCCATCGCCACCGTCATCGGCGCCCGGGTCCCGATCGCCCGCTTGCGGCCGCCACGGCGGCGCACCGCGAGCCTCTCTTCCCGGTACAGACGGAAGAGCTTCTTGTGGTTGACCAGATAGCCCTCCCGCTTGAGCAGCACATGCAGGCGTCGATAGCCGAAACGACGACGTTCCTGGGCGATTGCCCGCATGCGCTGGCGAAGGCCGGCTTCGTCCGCCCGGGTCGTCTGGTATCTCATGGTCATGCGGCAGCAGCCGATGGTTTTACACGCCCGCCGTTCGCTCATCCCGAAGGCGCCTCTGAGATGGGCGACAGCTTTCCGCTTGGCCGCGGGCGTCACCATTTCTTTCCCACGAGGTCCTTCAAGGCAGCATTGTCCAGCATGGCGTCGGCCAAGAGCCGCTTCAGCCGTGTGTTCTCGTCCTCCAGCGTCTTCAGCCGCTTGGCCTCCGACACCTCCATCCCACCGAACTTGGCCTTCCATTTGTAGATGCTGGCGTCGCTGACGCCATGCTTGCGGCACAGATCGGCAACCGAAACGCCGGCCTCATGCTCCTTCAAAATCCCGATGATCTGCTCTTCCGAAAAGCGGCTGCGCTTCATGCTCTGGTCCTTGTTGTGGGCCAGAACGAACTTCAAGCTGGATTAAGCCCGTGGGGCAAGGTCAAGGCGTTTCCACACGTCTTCACCCAATCGCGGAAACGTGTACACGCCACTCCAGTGGCCGAAAGCGCGCGGCACGCCCGGGCGCGCGATCCATGACACCGCCTCGACAAACATCCGTTGTCCTTGCCGTTGCGTCCGGGGCTCGGTTTGCAAAGACGCAGCGGTTCCATCTTCGTCCATTGGACGTCAATCTCGTTCCATCCGAAGCTTGGATCACAACCGAGCCCCGATGAGAATCCTAAAATCCCAACAGGCCCTAGCGCCTGGATTTAGGACTTTCATCCACGGCGCCGAGACGTAAAGGCCCACGATCGTCGCTCACCTTGGCCACCAAGTGCGGATCGGTCGAGAGCTTGAACGTCTCCAGCCGGTGCGGCTGGAGTCCGAAGGCTCGCCAGATGCCTTGCGCTGTCGACACCGACAACCCGGTGACGTTCGCCATGTCGCGCGAACTCCAATGGGTAGCGTTCTCGGGGGCATTTCTCCAGCGTCCGCACGACCACCGCGTCGATGCGAGAATCGTCAATCGTGCGCGGCGCCACGGAACGTGGCTCGTCGTGCAGCCCGGCCACGCGCCGCTTCACGAAACGATGCTGCCATTTGCCTACTGTCTGCGTGTCCAGGTCCAACTTGGCCGCCACTTCCTCGTTCTGACCGCCCTCCGCGCAGGTCAGCACGATCCGGGCTCTCAGAGCCAGCGCTAGCGCGTTCTTTCGCCGCATTGTCAGCGATTTCATTTCGGCACGCTCGTCATCGCTTTGTATCAAGGGCGCAAGTGGCTGGACCGCGATCAGACCTCCGCCGCTGTTGCCAGCGCTCTTTCGGACAGCGACACGAAGCTACGATTGCGAACTTATATTCGCGAGACTAGCAACCCGGCATCTTCCATGGACTTGGAGGTGATTCGGACTTTTTGTGCATCCGGGAGAATGCACTCCGTCAGCTAATTGTCAGCCAGGCCGTCTACCTAGATAGCCTGCGCATTCTCGCCTGTATCGGAGGTTGGAATATGACGGGGATTGGCCCATCTGGCAAATCGCACGTTGGAGCTGATGGCGCCGACAGCACGTTGAGCAGTTTGCGCTCGGACTCAAGTCTTGCCGCTGGGGAAGGCAGCCACCGGTTCACTTCCGTCGTGAAGCGGATGCGCTCTGGGCCGCAAGATAGAAGCGCGCCCGTTGCCAGCCAGCCGCGCACTTCGGGTATGGCAGTCCCCATTTCCTCGACAGGCGACGAGATCAAGGCAACAAAGCGACAAATGGGTCGCCTGCTTGAGGAACTTGACGCTTGCCGTAAGGCGGCCAAGCAAGCGCAGAACTCGTCGACGGAGCAAGAGCTGCTCGATCAACTCGTCGAGGCAAGCTCAAAACTTCTGGAGTACCGCGCGAGCCTGCCCCCGCATGTAGCGCGTAGCATTCTGTCCGACGATCAGGCTCGCCGACTCCGGGACGAGGCGCTCGATGCGGCGAACAAATGCAACACGCTGGCCACCCCGACTATCTACGCCTTGGAGGAGAGCAGGAAGAGTGCGGCCACCGTGCTCGACCGGATAGTCCAATCCAACCCTCCCTCCGACCAGCTGCGCCGAGCGGTTTCCAGTGTGGCGAACCGCTATTGGGCCTGCATGGAGTGGTGGGGAAAGAAGGCATTGCGCTCGGAACGGATGCAGTCGGTTTGCGAAGCCGCTGCCGCTTTACCAACTACAACGGACGATATGCGGCAGGCCGACGAGGCCGCACTGCGGCTGCACACCGGCTGGGCACTGTATACGAAGTGCATGCATCTGCAATCGCGGGTCGCTCTCGCGCAGGTCATGATTGAGCCGCAGGCGAGCGCGCTCGAACCAGCCGTGAGGAAAATCCTCATGGATGAGAACGGGCAGGTGCGTCTGCTGGGAACCTTCGTCGATGATGTTTTCCCGGCATTCGTCTCGACGCGCGGCGCTGTTCTAAACAAAGGACGCGCGCTGGACGCAGAGCACTGCGCCGTTCTGGAAGGCGTCATGGAGCGCCTTTCGGAATTTGCGTTGGCGTTGCACGACGTCGTCGGAAATCTAAGCGCTCTCGGAACAGGTGCCGACCTCCCATTGGAACTGTTGGGCGAGATTGTGGAAGGTGCGTGGGTCACCGCGGATGAGGCCAAGCGCCTCTTGTCACTGCAGCCGAGGACCCCAGCCATTATTACACCGCCGGCCGACGCTGGGGCTGCGATACCGGCCAACACTACCGGCAGGGCTGTAGTGGCCGAAGGCTCAACAACGCGCAGGAAGGGCAGAGGCAAGCGCACGCCGGCCGAGGGCGCCGGGAGTTCAGCGGCCGGGAGGATGCAGCCACAGCTCGCTACGGCCGACAAGGCCACAGCGCCAGCAGCCAAAGTTCTCGTGCTCTCGGATTTAGGTACGAAGAAGCTGGTGAGCGCGGAGGAGGCGCAAAGGGCGTCATCGTCGGCGGCGGCACACTTAGCTATCTGGCAGGCCCCGCCGTCGATTGAGGCGCTGACGCCATTACTCAAGCGCTTGGACGAACTTTTGCAATTCGATCTGGCTGGACAGCAAAGGGCCGTCTCGCAAGCGCGCCAGATGAAACCCGAAGACGCCGACCACGTCGTAGACACCGTGGTTGAGCGCCTGCAGATGCAGGCGGCCGAGATGCAGGCCTGCGTGGCCGCGTTGGAGGAGCCTCGTCGAAGCGGCCTACTCACGCCTGCGCAAGTGCCCGAGATACACGACAAAATAGTCCGGCTCAACATGATGTCGTCCCAGGCGCTGGGGCTGGCCAAGGCTGCGAAAGAGCGAAAGGCCACGACTATTATTGATTGCATGAAGACCTACGCCTTTCCGTCGCAGAAGTACCTTGAATACTTGCAGGCGGCCGGGGAGTTGGCGCCTGCGGATGTACCGCGCCCGTTAAAGGGCGAGCCAGGGACGCTATTTGAGTTCAAGCTCCAACCCAAGGCGCTGAGCAATGGTGCGACGCCGAGTCCGATGTGGGTGCACATCCACACGAACCGGCCGGTACTTGTGCGGCAATTGGCGACGCTAGATGACGCCGAGTTCGCCGCTTGCCACGTCAAGTCCAATGAACAGCGCGGCTACAATCGGCAATGGCAGAACGCCCGGGCTGCGACGGGTCACGAGAATGTCGTGGTCCACCGCGGCAAGCTTACGCCTGCGTTCTGTAAGTCCTTGTTGAGCACAGTGCTTAGCGGCCATCCACGCTATCCGCTTGCTGAGGCGGAGCACCGGTCGACGCAGGCCGCTCGACACGGGATGTAGTTAGGGGCCTCTCGCGATAGAGTGCCTATTGACGTCCGAAATCGATGCCATCGGACCGTGATCAGGTCATGGGCCTTTAGCACCCGGTAGACTGAAAGCCTCCGCTTCGGTTTATAGCGCTCGTACTATGCGGCAATCAGCGCACTCGTCGTGCGTGAAGAACTTCCAAGCCATTGAGCGGGAGTCGAATTTTCTGGCGAGAGGCGTTTTGAGATTGCAAGCTTTCGGGCTTTGGGGGCCCAAAAGCTTGCAATTTTGCTTTTGAGGATTCCGTCGAATCGCGGGTCATGATTCCTTCGGTGGACCGGAGGGAACGATGAAGCCAAAGGAACGACGCGACGGCGGCCAAGCCGATCTTCTGCGCTCGCGGCTGGACGCGATCATCGACTTGAACCATGCCCTGGTAAAGCTGGCGCGGACGATCGACTGGTCGTTCCTCGAAGAGCGGTTCGGCGCGGTCTACGAGGACAAGCCGGGCCGGCCGCCGCTGCCGACACGGCTGATGGCGGGCCTGGCCATCCTCAAGCACACCTACGACCTCTCCGACGAGGTGCTATGCGAGCGCTGGGTGGAGAATCCCTATTACCAGTTCTTCTGCGGCGAGGAGTTCTTCCAGCACCGCCTGGTGTTCGACCGCTCCTCGTTGACGCGCTGGCGCCAGCGTATGGGCGAGGAGAAGCTGCAAGCCCTGCTGCAGGAGAGCCTTGCGGTCGCCACCAAGACCGAGGCGATCAAGCCGTCCGACCTCAATCGGGTCATCGTCGACACCACGGTGCAGCCCAAGAACGTGATGTTCCCAACCGATGCGCGGCTCTTGAACCGGGCCCGCGAGATCCTGGTTCGGCTAGCCAAGGGCGCCGGCATCAAGCTGCGTCAGTCCTATGGGCGAGTCGGCAAGTTTGCCCTGATCAAGCACCAGCGCTATGCCCATGCCAAGCAGTTCAAGCGCGCCAATCGGGCCTTGAGGACGCTGCGAACCTATCTCGGCCGCGTCATCCGCGACATCGCCCGCAAGCTCGACGGCAACGTCGGCTTGTTCGATGGGGTCGCGCTCGACCGCATGCTGGCGCTGGCGCGATGCGTGCTCGACCAGAAGCAGCGCCAGCGGGGCCCCAAGGTCTACTCGCTGCACGCGCCGGAGGTGGAGTGCATCGGCAAGGGCAAGGCTCACCGGCCTTACGAGTTCGGGGTCAAGGTCTCCGTCGCCACCACGCTATCGCACGCCAAAGGCGGCCAGTTCGTCACCCATGTGAAGGCGCTGCCCGGCAACCCCTATGATGGTCACACGCTCAAGATCGTGATCCCGGAAATGGAGGTGCTGATCGGCAACATCATCGAGCGCCTCGTTCTCGACAAAGGCTATCGCGGCCACAATGCGCCACCCGACTACAAGTTCAGGGTGTTCATCTCAGGCCAGAAGCGGCGGGTGACGCCAAAGATCAAACGCGAGCTGCGCCGGCGTTCCGCCGTCGAGCCGGTCATCGGCCATCTCAAATCCGAGCATCGCATGGGGCGTAACTACCTGTGGCACCGCCAGGGCGATGCCGCCAATGCCGTTCTCGCCGCAGCGGGCTACAACTTCCGGCGTCTCATCCGCTGGCTCGAGCTCTTGTTGCGCCAGTTCCTCGCCCAGCTCACGGTCCGACTTCAATTCGTCCCGAGTTGAAATCCGGCGTTCTTCACGGCCGACGCACTCGCATCGATGAAGTAAATCTTCTTTGGCCATCCCGGTTTATCCCGCCATGCCAAAGGCCGCCTTATCCATTACAGCAACTGTCGTAACATTCATAAACAGACCCGCGCCATCGCGCAGTGTGAAGTATCGATCGTGATGGCCCTGGAAATAAGCTGGGTAAATGTGGGACCGAGCTGGCTCAACGCGAGGTAATGATGCTTGTGGCCGCCTTTGGACGGTTCTTTCTGTGCGTAAGCTGGGCGTAGATCTTCTGGAAATCGGCGCGCTTGCTGTCATAGACGGCCTGAGTCGTGCGACCGAGCGTCAGCAGCGGCCGCAGCACGGCTAGATGGCTATCCCCAAAGCGGTGGGCCAACGCTTCGAGCTAGCTAGCCGTTCGCAACATTGGCGTGAGCGGCGGCGAAGAGCCATGTTGTATCTCACCAATGACCTTGAAGCCGTGGCGTTGATAAAAGGGAATGTGCTCGGGATTCGAACTTTCGAGATACGCGGTAACGCCCTCCTCATCACATCGTTGAAGAGCGTGTTTCATTAGCAATGTGCCAAGCCCTTGTCCGGCACAGTTGGGATCGGTGGCAATGAGAGGCAGATACCAATGTGGCTCGGGCGGATGATGTTCGGCCATTCCCCGCCGCAGGTGTGCCATATCCTCGGTAATCCCCGGGCTCAGGGATTGCGCCATGATTTCGTCCAGCGCCGCCTCATCTTGTTGTACGCCGGGAGGGAGCCACAGGGCCGCGGCGCGAACCCCTCCCGTGACGTACGCTGTGCCATGCTCGAATGCTCGTCCGCCACAGGCGTTGATGAACTGAGGCATGCTCTGAATGTATCGCCTTGCGTCAGGCCAACTCCAGCGCATCAACGGATCGGCGGCAAAGCCGAGGACAATTGTCCAGACTGTGCTTGCGCGATTGTTTGCGTTCGTACATTTGATGTCCGACTCCGCTAGCATATGAGATTTCCAGCTCTCAATCTAGACGTCAGAGTTACAAGTGTGCAGGACAAATGGCTCTGAACGAAAGAAGGATACACGACACAGGCTTTCGTCGGATGCATCGGGCGTCCAGGTTAGCAAATGTCGCACGTTGAGATCGCAGATGACCAACGATCTTTCACACGATCTTATAACCTATCATCCTCGTCTCCCATTGAGCTGTTCTGGTAGGGCCCGACATTCAAAACACGTGCCAACAACGAAAGCCGCATATCTATTGCCCTCAGTCGGATGGTGCCGTTGTTCGAAGCGGACGGCGCGCCTCGTCTTCTCGCGCCAAGCAACCTCGGCAAGCTCTCCAGGGCCGCGATGCCGACCCCATGATCTCCGTCGTAACATTCATCCAATGGATGAAGTCGACGTATTAACTTACCGGCTTTCCTCTTCGTCTCTGAACTTTCGGAGTGCGTCGAGAAGGAAATAAGAAGGAATCGATAAAGTTGTGTCATTCTAGGTGCGGGCAATGCTTGCTTGGCCCAGAATTGTCTCCGGTCGGCCGCTGGGCTGGGTGTGATAGTTCTGGGCCTGAAGTTGAGATTTGCGTCGACCGCGCCGAAAGGAAACTCGTCTCGATATTTGTCGTTAAATGGACGGGTGTCCTTGAAGCATCAACACTGATACACTTTCGTCCATCATGCTCCTGAATGGCCTTGACGCGCATTTCGTAGAGCAAGGGTATCAACGCTCGATCGCCTCCAAGTGCGGGTGAAGCGCAGCTCTCGAAGCCCGGGATGCATCGCGGGTCTTGTACGAATCCCCCTGCCCGAATTCTAACGGGGCATGGAAAGCGAGTTCCGCGACGACAGCCCAGACGCTTGCCCTGCGAATGCACGTGTCGAACCATTTGGCGCAAAGAAGAATTTTGAAAGCTCGCAATTCGAAGACTTGCGAGAGCGTTATTCGTCGCTTCATATTTGCAGCAAATGTGCAAGAAATACGAGATGCACACTTAGCTCAGCTATAGAGCGTCACTCACCAAGGTGGAGGCCACCCGTTAGAATCGCGTCGGATGTGCCACACTTTGATTGGTTCCGAACCAACGGGCACTCGCCTACCAAACCGATGCGATTTGAAAAATCTGACGCCGGTGCAGACGAGGTGTAATTTTCGATCAGCGTGGTTCCGCTGCACCTCGGGCATTCAACGGATTCGTCACGTCTGCGATCGAGAATCCGGGCAGATGTCCGGCTTCTAGGAAGAATATCAACTCGGCCTCATAGGGCGTAGGATCGATGTCCCGCGCCTTTAGCCACTCCGGTTTGTAATAGGTCTGCCGATAGCGCTCGCCCGAGTCGCAGATCAGCGTCACCAGCGATCCCGCTCGGCCGGCGCTGCACATCTCCGAAGCCAGCCGGCACAGTGCGAAGAAGTTGGTGCCGGTAGAGCCGCCGACCGGCCGGCCCAGGCGACGCGACAGCACGTTCATAGCCGCGATCGTCGCAACATCCGGGATCTTCATCATGCGGTCGACCACGGTCGGAACGAAGGATGGCTCACAGCGGGGCCGGCCGACACCTTCGATCAGCGAGGGACGCTCGCAAGTTCGCGAGCGGTCCTGATAGCGGAAGCAGTCGAAGAAGGCGGAATGCTCGACATCGGCAATGCAGAGCTGCGTTGGAAACTGACGATAGCGCAAATAACGCCCGATGGTCGCCGAGGTGCCGCCAGTGCCGGCTCCCATCACGATCCAGTCCGGCACAGGGCGCGGCTCGCCCTTCAATTGGGTGAAGATCGACTCGACGATGTTGTTGTTGCCACGCCAATCCGTCGCCCGCTCCGCGAAAGTGAACTGGTCCATGTAATGTCCGTTGAGACGGGTGGCGAGCGCCGCTGCCTCGGAATAGAGCGCGCGGCCGTCGTCGATCAGATGGCACTTGCCGCCATAATGCTCGATCGCAGCGATCTTCTCGGCCGACGTCGTCCGCGGCATAACCGCATAGAAGGGTACGCCGATCATCTGCGCGAAGTAGGCCTCTGACACCGCCGTGGACCCCGACGAGGCCTCGACGACTGGCGTGCCCTCGTGAATCTGTCCGTTGCAGAGCGCGTAGAGGAATAGCGAGCGAGCCAATCGGTGCTTCAGGCTGCCGGTCGGATGGGTCGACTCGTCCTTCAAATAGATGTCAATGCCGGCGAGAGCCGGCACGATCAGCCGAGTTAGGTGCGTATCGGCCGTGCGGCACTGCTCGGCCTCGATCGCAGCCACGGCCTCGTCCACCCAGCCACGCCGATAGCTCGGCAAGCTCGAGTCATTGCGACTGAAAGACGTGCGCCCGATCGACATAGCGTCTAGCATGAAATAATTCTCTTTGCACATCAAGTCGCATTGCCACGGTCGCTCTGATGCCCGACGCCCAACTTCCGAGCGGCATGGAGGGCTCCCAGACTGCCACGAAGCGCTGCATCGAGTGTTCGCATAGATTTCCGGGTCCATCGAGGCACGACACGTGACGACGCATCGCATTTTCGCTCGTCTTTCTGATCCCTGCAGTTCTTGTCATGGGACACCCGGCTCGTGCCGCCAGTCGAACGTCAGAATTCTGACGAATTGATTTAATCACCTCGCCTTCCTCCAATAAGTTATGCCGCACCTAATTTTGGCCGGCACCAGCCGAAACGCTGCACGACTCGGATTCCTCTCGAGCATTCTGAACCTAGCTCTAGTCATGTTTGATGGGCGCCTCCGATCCAGTCTATACAAAATCGGATCGTGTCGAGCGGTTAACTGATGCGATCATCGGCGGAGCCGCCGCTGGCCTTCATCAAGCAGCGGTATCGGCTCGATCCCGATTCGCCGCGAGCAGTGTTCGAGCGCGTCCAGCTCTGCGTCTGACGTTTCGAGGCATTCGATATCCGGCGAGGAACTTCGCAGGACCAACGTCGTGGGGGCTTTTTAGCATGTGCTGCTACGTCAAGGCGGCCGGCTCATCATGCGCTTAACGCGAACGCGTTCTTCGCGAACCATTATCGGAATGGATACCTTCCATCAAAACAATAGATTTTACTAACTTTGCCGCAATCGCCATAGTCAGACGCCAGCTAACTCAACCATCAATCAGGAAAATGCGTGTGAAACGAATTGTTCGTTTAAACACAGTTGCTCGATGATGGGCAAGCACGAACGGACGATTGCCCAGCTGCGTCCTGGTATGCGCGGTACTGGATTGGGACTGAAGAGGTGTGCTCATGAGGTCTGCGAAAAGCTGGACTGGAGGCTCTTCAATGGTCGGTAGACCCAGGGAGGCGGAGCTTTCGCGTAGTTCTTCGAGGCTGGTCTCGTTTGACAGCATACGCGCGGGCACCCGATCGTGCATTCTCAGTAGGTAGGCTAATCATGAGTTCGGACAGCAAATATCAATCGTTAGAGCAGGAACTAGCCGCCGATGATCCGTGGAGGCTCGACGGTAATCCATTCGAACGCGAGCGTCACTCGCAAATGCTCCGGCTATCGCGCTCGCAAGGAGTGATTTCCCACGCCCTCGAGGTCGGGTGCGCGGCTGGCGCATTTACGGAAATACTAGCACCTCATTGCAAACGGCTCACAGTCATCGACGTTATGCCGCAAGCGATTGCTCGAGCTCGCCTGCGGACGAAACGGTGGTCGCACATAACCTGGATAGCTTCGGACGTTCAGCAATTTTCGACCGTCGAGCGGTTTGATTTGATCGTACTGGCCGAAGTCCTCTACTACCTTGGAGGCCTGACCGACATGCGTGCGACTATCCGCAAGTTGGTGCAGATGCTGGCGCCAGATGGACAGCTGGTTTTTGGGTCAGCCCGAGATACCAACTGCAGACGTTGGGGCCATGCCGCTGGGGCTGAGACTTGCATCCTCATGTTGAAGGAATCGTTGGTCGAAGTCGAGCGAGTGAGTTGCCAAGGTCAGTCGGCTAACGAAGACTGCTTGATCTCCTGCTTTCGGCCGAATTGATACCGGCTCAGGAGGGTGTCAGAACGAGTGTGTAAGCAGGTTTCTGTGAGTCACGACGTTTACACCTGAACTACTGGATCACTGCTTGCTAACTAAGCCTAAAGACCTCACAGGTGCGGACGGGCTTTTCAAATAGCTGAGGAAGACGCTGATTGAGGGACCTGGTGCGGAGCTGACTGATCACCTTGGCTATGAAAAGGGGGACCCGGACCGGCAACGGCAACGGGAAATCGGCCAAGAGCAAGAAGAAGATCGTCATGTTCAGCGCTCCACGTTCAAACCTTATTCCGGCTGATAAGTTGCCCGGGCGTCAGTCATGCAGGTCCTTCCGGACCAAGTGAGGTGCCGTGCAAGCAGCAGTACTTCAACTACCTTTTCTTATAGGCTTACTCCGGTTGGTCCTAATGCCTTGAGCCGATTCATTCGCGAGAAACAGTTTTCTAGCCGATGGGGCGGCGACGTCCAGGTTGAAGGTGTCTTGTCATATTCACCGCCAAGAACTTCAGCGCGCGGGCATTGCCCAGATCAACTCACTGAGGCGTGGCGGTCGCCGCTGCCGCGCAGCTGTGCCGAGGGGACCTCGGCCATCGCCTGCTTGCTACCCGCAATGCCGCGAAACATGCCCCTGCCACGCCGCTCGATCTCCGCATACTTGCTCCGCACGCGCCTCGGGAATGGGAAAGTCGATATATCGCAGCTGTTGGCCATCGAGCGGCACGCCCTGCCCTGAGCATGAGCCGCCAGTCTTGGCGAAATGAACCGCGCCCTTCTTGCCTTTCACCTGCGTGATCGAGCCGTTGGGCAATCGCAGCAAGCTCTTGTTCAACTTGATCCCGGTCAGCACGAAGGCAGCCGCGCGACAGATCGCCCGGTTGGGTGCCGTTAATGCTGTTTTATCATCCGCAGTGCGTCGAGAGCGCGCGGGTTCCTGCTACTGCGCGGCTACGTTTCCAAGAATACCAGCCGGTTCAACTCGGCAAATACATTCCATGGCATATCGCGTACCAGCCCTCGAATGTGGCTTTTATTCAAAACGTCATCGCGCCTTCGAGCCAGCTCGCGGATCAAGAGGCCGAGCGCAAGGAATGAATCGTTGAGCGTCTTGCAGTAATGCAGCGCGTGATCAGCGCGTCCGCATCCATCTTCGCGATCGGCGCGACGCGGATTTCTTTATCGTGTCCTATGGTCAGTCACTGAGTTCGTCGCGCACGGTTCTAGACTCTGGCTCGGGAGTCACGGCAGTGCCATCAACCCACAATGCCCCGTCGCGCTGGCGCCAACGCTCCGATTTCACTGTACGCATCCGGCGACGGCCCCTGGTCAGGTCGCTTTGGGCGGATAGCCGATTGCGCTCAGGCGGCGTGAGCGACGCTCTGCGGGCGCCAGTTCCAAGGCAGGAGTTCGTGGATGCGCCTGGCGGGATGATCCGGCAGGCGCGCCAGCACGTCGGCGAGCCAAGCCTGCGGATCGATGTCGTTGAGCTTGGCGGTGGCGATGAGGGTGTAGATCGCCGCCGCACGGCGTCCGCCCTCATCGGAGCCGGCGAAGGTCCAATTTCTTCTGCCGACGGCGACAGCCCGTAGCTCGCGCTCGGCGGCATTGTTGGACATGCACAGGCGACCGTCATCGAGGAAGCGGGTGAAGGCATCCCAGCGGCTGAGGCAGTAATTGATCGCCTTGGTCGTGTCGCTGTTCCTGGAGAGACTGGCGCGCTGCTCGTGTAACCACGCCTGAAGCTCGACGATCAGGGGACGGCTGCGCTCCTGGCGCACGCACAGGCGCTCTTGCGGCGCGAGACCGTTGATCTCGCGCTCGATGGCGAACAGTACGTCGATGCGCTTGATCGCCTCGGCCGCGATCGGTGCCTTGCTGAGCCGCGCGAGATCGAAGAACTTGCGCCGGCCGTGCGCCCAGCTTGCGTCAGGATAAGTCCTGGAAAGGAGGAAGAATGTGATCTGAAACCTTTCATCGTGACCCAGAGGGTTCGACGCCCTCCCGGCAAAGGCGGAGCCCGCCAGCCGGAAGCGAGTCTTGCATGGGTGACGGCAACGTCGCTCGTGAAGCGTAGACAGCGGGTACCAAAGCCCTGTGGCAAGCCTCGAAATCATGGTCGTGCTGAAGCCTTCGCCGTGTTGGGTCCGGGGGCAGCACCGGGAAAGCCGCTATGGCCAGGCTCATCGGTTCGGCCGGGGTCTCCGAGCAGGGCAAAGGTGCGGGATGGGTCACCAGGAAACCTGAGAGATCCCGTTGGTGTCCACATGGAAAGCTGGCGCGGAGCACCGGCCTCAACAACGCTCCAGGCCTGGTGTCCCGACTTGGCGGGCATCGGGAGCGCGCATGCGAACACGAAACACCAAGGCATGTGGAATCCGGAGGCGAAGACATAAGCTGACGGACATGCGCAGCGGGAAGTCGTAGCGGCTTCGTAGTACTGAGGAAGGCGGGGAACTGGGCTTACCGGGACCCACTGGAGGGAAGGGAGTCGCCACGCGTTAAGACCATTGACGAGAAACACGGGAGGGAACGCTGAGTCCTGCAAACCTGTCCACGAAACGACAATGGATAGCCGATCTGGCGAGGAAACATCCCGAGCGGGTGCTGACCTCGCTGCATCACCTGATCGACCGTGAATGGATGCTCGAAGCCTATCGCCTGACGCGCAAGGATGGCGCGCCCGGCATCGACGGCATGACGGCGACCGATTATGAGGCGAACCTGGAGGTCAATCTTGATGATCTCCTGGCGCGCATCAAATCCGGCCGATACGTCGCGCCGCCGGTGCGACGGCACTATATCCCGAAAGCAGATGGCACCGAACGGCCACTGGGTATCCCGACATTGGAAGACAAGGTGGCGCAGCGGGCGATTCTCCTGCTGCTGGAGCCGATCTACGAGACGGACTTCTTGCCGTGCTCGTACGGCTTCCGACCGGGACGGTCGGCCCATGAGGCCCTGCACGCGCTACGTAATGGGTTCATGGAGCAAGGGCTGCGCTGGGTGGTGGACGTCGATATCTCGAAATACTTCGACACCATCGACCACGCGCACCTGCGCCGATTCCTCGATCAGCGAGTCACGGACGGCGTCGTCCGGAGGATGATCGACAAATGGCTGAAGGCGGGGGTGCTCGAAAAGGGCGTCCTGCGCCGCACGACTGGTGGAACGCCCCAAGGCGGCGTGATCTCGCCACTGCTTGCAAACATCTACCTGCACTACGTGCTGGATGAATGGTTCGAGCAGGTGGCACGACCGCGGCTCAAGGGGCGGTGCCTTCTGGTTCGATACGCTGATGACGCGGTGATCGCCTTCGAGGACCATCTGTCCGGCAAGCGATTGCTGAATGTGATGGGTAAGCGGCTCAGTCGGTACGGACTTCAACTCCATCCGACCAAGACCCGCTTCGTAGACTTCCGGTTCAAACGCCCTGATGGGCGTCATCCTGCGACGGCGGGGACCACATTTAACTTCCTTGGCTTCACCCATGTGTGGGGTCAAGAATGTGGTCCGGCAGATAACGGCAAAAGACCGTTATGCTCGCGCGCTGGCTTCCGTGACGGAATGGTGTCGGCTCAACCTGCATCGTCCGTTCCGGGAACAGCACGCCCATCTGTCACGGGTGATCCGGGGGCACTGCGCCTACTACGGCATCTCCGGAAACGGCCGACGGATTAGATGGTATCACCACCAGCTCACGCGGATATGGAAGAAATGGCTCGCACGGCGTGGCCGCCACAGCAATCTGCCGTGGTCACGCTTCCGGGCCATGCTCGCGCGACATCCGCTGCCGCCAGCCAAGATCGTCCACCAATATGCCGCTCCGTGAGCGAAGCTTACGCGTGAAGAACCGGATGCGGGTAATCCGCTCGTCCGGGTCTGTGAGGGGCGGGGATGGCAACATCCCCGCCTACTCGGCACGCGGCCTCAATGATCGGACTTGGCTTGCGATTGGCCTCGTAGAGCCTGCCGAAGCCGGCATAGGCATCCGCCTGCATCAGCCCGGCATAACCCGCCAGGTGCTGCTCCGGATGCTCCCCACCACGATCCGGCGAATAGAAGAACGCGGCCGCCGGCGGATCGGGACCGGCAAACGGGCGGTCGTCGCGCACATAATGAGATGGACGGTCCCCGCCCTGATAAGCTGCAAAAGAGCACCCAGAAGGAGAACGAGCTATGGCTATGATGACAATCGGGCTTGATATCTCGAAGAGCTGGTTTCAAATCCACTGGATTACGGCGGATGGAGAAATTATCCGCAAGAAGCTCGCCCGCGGGAAGGTTCTCGATTTCTTTTCACGGCTCCAAGTTGTCTCGTTGGTCTTGAGGCTTGCGGCAGCGCTCATCATTGGGCTCGTGAACTAATAAAGCTTGAACACAAAGCACGTCTTATGCCGGCTCGCTACGTGCGAGCCTACGTGAAGACAAACAAGCATGATGCCGCTGATGCGGAGGCGTGCTGGGAAGCCATCCAACGACCTGGCATGCGTTTCGTCCCCGTAAAGAGTGTCGAACAACAAGGAATTTTGATGCTACATCGCACGCGCGACTTGCTTATTCGACAACGCACAGGCGCGATAAATGCTCTGCGTGGTCATTTGGGCGAGTTGGGCATCGTGGCCGGAAAGGGAAAAGCGAACGCGAGAGAGCTCATGACACTCGTGGACGTTGACGAGCGCATTCCACAGAGCGCGCGCAGCGCCCTGTCAATCCTTGTCGATCAGATCGAAGACCTTGAGCTTCACATTGAAGGCTACGAGAAGATGATCCTTGCAACTGCCAAAGACAATGAAGTCTGTCGGCGTCTCATGAAGATGGCTGGCATCGGCCCATTTGCTGCCACCGCCCTGGCGGCATCTGTCGACCATCCACAACAGTTCGCTTCGGCAAGGCATTTCGCTGCCTGGCTTGGATTAGTACCAAAGCAGCATTCGACCGGGGGCAAGGAGCGGTTGGGCGGTATCAGTAAGCGCGGCGACGGATACATTCGCAAATTGTTGATACATGGCGCTAGAGCAGCCGTTCATCGCGTCCGTATCCATCGGGTGACAAATACCTGGATAACAGAGTTGCTAGGCAGGCGTCCATTCAACGTGGTGACAGTCGCGCTTGCTCACAAAACTGCCCGGATCGCTTGGGCGATCATGGCCAATGGTGAAGATTACCGCGCGCGAGCATAAGTCGAGCACGGTTCCGTTTGCGAGGGCAACAGCAGAGTGATGGCAACCGGTCGGACCGGGGTCGGCTAAGCCCGTTGGACCTATCGAGTCTCGAGCTCGCCAACATAATTGGACGCCGATCCGCGGATCTCATCAAGGCTCGTGGCAACGCCATAAAGCCGGATAGATAGCTGCAAACGATCGTTAGCCGGAACAAAGCAAATGGCCTTGCACAGCGGGGACCGTCCATAGATAGGTCCAGAGCCGGCCGGTCCGGGTCTTGCCCTTGGCCAGGACCGGTACCGTGGTGTCGTCCGCGTGGATGCGTTCGGCCGCAAAGACATGGCTCCGGATCGCGTCGACCAGTGGCATCAGGGTTGCCGCGGAGGCGCCCACCCAGTCCGCGAGCGTCGAGACGTCGAGGTCGATGCCTTCGCGATGATAGACCTCGCTCTGACGGTTGAGCGGCAGGTGCAGGCCGTACTTGGCGAACAGGACATGGGCCAGCAGCCTGGGTCCCGCACGCCCGCGTGCAATCGGATGCGACGGAGCCGGCGGCTGGCTGATCGCTTCGCAGGCCCGGCAGACGAGCTTCTCGCGCACGTGCTGGACCACCTTCCACTGGCGCGGAACGAGCTCCAGCGTCTCGGTCACATCCTCGCCGAGCTTGCGCAATCGGTTGTCGCCGCAGCATGGGCAGGTCGCAGGCATTGGATACACAAGGCGCTCCCGCGGCAGATGCTCCGGCAGCGGCCGGCGGGCTGGCTTGCGGCGCTCGAACGATGGCACCGCAATCTTCTCGGCTACCATCTGCGCCGCCGTCTCGGCTTGCGCGGCGTTCTCCTCGAGATCGGCGAGCTGCAGCTCGAGCTGGTCCAGCAATGCGCCGCGCTCGGAGGACTGTCCGAACTGCTCGTGCCGCAGCTTCTTGATCGTGAGCTTGAGCTTCTCGATCAGCAATATCCGCGCCTGCGCCTCCGCTTCCGCGGCCAACCGGGCCGCGCGCTCGGCGCGCAGCATCGCCTTCAGCGTGGTTACATCGTCGGGGAGAGAATCATCGGCGCCTATCGCCGACCAGAGAATCACAATACAGACGCCGTGTCCGAACTACCGATCGATGATCGATTCAAATCCCGGCGATCAGCCCGCCGCCTGCGGGCGCCAGGTGTGTTGCGGCATCCGCCAGTCGATGCCCTCAAGCAGGTAGCCAAGCTGGGCTGGGGTGATGGTCACCACGCCATCGGCCGACAACGGCCAGAGGAAGCGGCCGCGCTCCAGTCGCTTGGCATAAAGCGACATGCCGAGCCCATCATGCCAAAGGATCTTGATCAGCTTGCCGCTCTTGCCACGGAACACGTAGAGGTCGCCGCCGTGGGGGTCGCGCCTAAAGGCTTCCTGCACCAGCAACGCCAGCGAGTTCATGCCGCGCCGCATGTCGGTGTGGCCAGTCGCAATCCACACCCGCACGCCCGAAGCAATGGGGATCATCACCGCTGTCCATCGGCCAGTGCCGCGACCGCGGCCTTCAGCATCGCCGCGTCGACCGTGCCGGTGATCCGCATCCGAGCCCCAGCCGCAAACTCGATCTCGATCGCCCCGCTGCTGGCCGGACCGACTGGACCAGGCGTCGCCCCCAAGTCCGGGACCACCCTCGCTGGTACAAAGCCCATTTGTTGCGCGGCGGCATCCTTCGGCTCAGGGCGAAACAACCGTCGCCAACGCAGTAGCAACGAGCGCGAAACGCCGTATCGCCGCGCCGTCGCCGCAACCTGGCGCGGCGCCTGTAAGCTCTCCAGGACTATCTTGCGCTTCTCGTCCTCGGACCAGCGGCGCCGCCGGCCGGTCTCCACCACTTCAAGCCGTTCGACTTGGGCACTGCGCCTATCACTGTCCATAAGGACAGTTCTCAACACCGCGCCTCATTCGGCAAGGTGGCCGCCACCGGCTTACGATTACCCACATTTTTGAGTCAGAGTTTTGCTCCCGTTGCGATATCGATGAATCGCGATAATCCGCGCCACATGATCAGATTCCCTGGTGGCGGATCGTTGGCGCGGGCGAGATAGCCGCCGAGCCTGGCGATCTTGATGAGATAATGCGACAATGTTTTTCGTTGTGTGCTGACTGGATTCTTGTCTTTGACGAGCCGATCAAGCAATTGGATTTCAGCTTTGGTCAGCACAAATTCCGGTGAAGCATTTGGCGCTGAACGATTGAGCATCGTCATCCAAAAAATGCGCCAGCTCACAACGCAGAATACCGAGATCAGATTCGTCAATCGCTGAGCAGTCCGCAGTTGCGAGTCCTCTGCCCTACAGCCGGATTTGAGTATCTTGTGGAAGACCTCGATCTTCCATCGCAGGGAATACCATTCGAGTTTCTCGATCGCATCCCCGCGCGATTGCACCGGAAGATCGGTCAGGAGTTTCCATTCAATCTTTTTTCTGTTCTTTGGCGCTCCTCTTTCATCAGCGTGGATCACCGTCAAAGTCAAAGCTGGATACCGCGACTGCTTGCCTATCGGTGGCAGAATACGGATTTTGCGATACCGGATTTCAAGAACAGCCTGATCTGGATTGCCCTTGCTATCCTGGACTTCGATCCGGTGGAGACCTTTGACCAAGACCTCATCCATTATCGTTGCAACGGTATGATCGCCATCGCCTGCCAGGCGATTGACACAGGTTCTTACCAAGAAATGCGTTCCAACCTCTTGGGCGGCGCAAAACAATTCATAAATATCGGCCTCACGATCACCGATATGGATGCATTGCGATGGCTTCTCGAAAAGCTCCGTGGATTGCTTGAGGTTCTCCAGCCACCGAATGCTCTCCTTGGTTTCAATGGGGATCCGTGTCAGGTTGACCTCGCGCCTGAGCGCAGCGACCCCTCTGAATTTCTTTCTGGTCCAGAACTTCACAGCGCTGAGCCCCAGTGGAAGCCCATCGAGGGTCACCGCAAGGCTCGAATGCATCAATATTCCGCATGTCGTGTACGTTTGGGGTTTTCCGTCCAATCTTCGAGAGTTGCTTTTGGGGATGCGCTTAATCATCCCGATCAGATCCGGGCGCTCCCTTTGATAGGTGAATTCGGTCGTATCATGCAGAACAAGAACAGGTCCCTTCGCAGCCGCGATGCGTTCCCGCGTCGATTTAAAATGACCAGACAGGATGTCGGCCTCGCTTACTCGTTCATTTGGAGAAGAAACGATAGGCCGCCTTGGTATTCGCCCAGTCTTGGCAAACCATAGGAATGCTCTGGCCGACGTCTCCACCAATCTGCTTCAGCAGCATGCGAAATCTCTCGCCAAGCCGAGCGTCCTGGAATTCGCACAGCGCAGCTTCACGGTCAAACCAGGTCACCGCGTCAGACGCCGACCGATGCGCCTTCTCATCCCGGGCGCGTGAAGTCAGTCCCATAGAGCACCTCTTCTCGAATCAGGTGCCCATCAAAGAATCACAAGCGATTCTAGCGACTCAAGTTTTTCGGCTCAGTGCACCTCAAAAAAATGTGGGTAGTCGTAAGCGCCACCGGATGCGTACATTTCACTTCGGCTTTGTGGCATAACGGATATTGCCGCCGTTGTGCTGGCTCGACCCGATCGAGAATTACCCAAGGCGGACGCCTCAACTGCGCGATACGACTTCCATTGCGCCCTGAAGGCAACTGAATCGCGCCTCGAAGTTATCTGCTGGCGGCGCGTTTCTTGCGCAAACAGCGGCCGATGCCATTGAGCGTTCGTCTGTCCAGTGCGGGCATCAAGCCCACCAAAACGGCTCGCCACGCGCGACGTTTTCTCGTAGTCCATACACCTTACAAGCACATTCATGCGCTCTTCGCAGACGCTGTAACTGCACAGGCTAAGAAAACTATGTGTGAAAACTGCTCTTCGAATCTACCTCACCTGCTCGCGCCGTCTCGGCGTTCCCTAATGTTGTTCGCTGCTTCGGCTGTTGGCGTGCTGCTTGGCGACAGGATTGCTGACGCCAAGGAGGCGAAAGCACCACCCAAGCCCGACAACGTGCTCTCGCCGGACGCTTCACTGAAGCGACTCATGGAAGGCAATGCACGCTATGTCCAGGGCGCGTCGCGGTGCCACGGTTTTAAGCACGAACGCGAAGTCTTGATCGGTGGGCAAAATCCACATGCCGCGATCCTGAGCTGTGCCGATTCGCGTATTGCGCCCGAATTTGCATTCGACAGTGGACTTGGCGATCTGTTCGTCTGCCGCGTTGCAGGCAATTTCGCCAACGATGACACGGTCGCGAGCATGGAATATGCCGCTGCGGTACTAAATACGCCGCTGATCCTGGTGCTCGGCCACGACCGCTGCGGCGCCGTCGATGCTACGATCCAGTCGCTGAAAGACGACAAGCCGCCGCCGGGGCACATCCCGTCCCTGATCGCCGCACTTGCACCCGCGGTCAAGGCGTCATCGCAGCAAAGCGGGGATGCACTCGCCAACGCGATCCGGCAAAATGTGGTGGACAACGTCAATAAGCTGAAATCGGCAAGCCCGATTCTGAACGCGGCAGTTGAGCAGAATAAGCTGAAGGTCGTCGGCGCTCTTTATCGGCTCGACACCGGCAGCGTCGAGCTGCTGAGCTGACACTTCCAACAACGGGCCGTTTCTCGCGCGGCCGCGGGCGACCGACAACCCTGCGATTCGGCGCGCGAGATGGCCACGAGCAGAAGGTTCTTGGCTCTCCGTAGTCCTAAACACGTTTACGGGCCGCAAAGCTTCAGTTGCGGCTTTTCGTACTCAGCCAACCTGATCGCGCCATTTCGCTCCGCTGCGATCCAGGGTTTTCGGACCTTTGTACCTGATTGTCTTCGCCGCGGCTTTCATCTCCGCTCGCCGATCGACGAGTTGGCGTAACGCGCGCTCAAGATCTGTGGCAGGAAGATTGGTGTTGAGCGACGGCCGAGCGTCGAACGGATCATTGAATGTGCTCGGATCGGCATAAAACAGATTGTTCGCAATGATCGTATCGAGTGTGAGATTATTGAACGCGCGGTGTTTGAACAGCCGCCTCGGAATGCTTTGCTTTTTGGCCATCCCCATTGAGCGGCTATTTGGGTCGAGAGTTCTGAACCACTGGAAATAGTGTTTCCGCGTTGTCGCCGGTCAGCATCACCTTCTCGGCCCAATCGGATATTCACGAATTGCTTAGCGATTGCTGGATGAATGGAGTCGGGGTCGAAATCACCCTCGAACAGATCTCGGCGAAGCACGTAAAGCTTTCGCGCATCTTCGTGCCCGCATCGACCCTTCGCTGAAGTCGTCCGCCTCCTGTTTGATCTCCTCCAGCTCCTGGAAAAAGGGGGACGCATGCGGTGAAAGGCCGCGCGCATCTGGCAGATACGATGATCAAACAGGGCACCGCACATTGTTTCATTTCGAACGGGGGAACGGGGCGTCCCCCTTTCAAACCGCGTCGGTGACGTCTTCGGGCAACGGCCAGGTCAGCCCCGCCGCCTCCGAACCGGTTGATCGTCAACCGCACCGTCGAAGGCGCCGTCCCCACCCGCCGCGCAATCCCACGGGTCGTCATCCCGACCAACTTCAGTCTGATCACATCGCGCGTGGCGGATCGCAAACCTCTCCGTCGGCATCCAGGCCCCCCCCCCCCGCAAAGCTGAAAGGTGGGACCGTATCGAGTCACAAGAGGCCTCGTCACCCCGGGCGACATCATCCCCGAATGGCGGGCGGGATCATCTCGGAATGGTGGGCGACATCAAATCGGGACGGTGGGCCAGATCATTCCGGAATGGTGGGCGACATCGAGCGGAACCAGCAGTAGATTCCTGCCACGCTTCTTAGCGATACTGGCGTGGAGAACATGAGTATCCTTAATCGTGTAGTCTGCGCCCACGATGCAGCCACGCCCTAGCTCATTGACCGTATGCCGGATGGATCTCGACTGTACTCAGTGTTGAGGCACACTGCGATGAGTATACTCTCTCTTTGACAGCTACCCTCCTCCGGCGCGCCTTATTGATGCAGTGCAACGGCGTCGGCTGACCTGCTCGCCGGTCCAGAGGCTCGAACCCGTTTCCCCGTTCTTGCAAGCAGGAGCGCATCGCATGTGGCGCAATCTGCTGCTTTCAGGCAGTCGACTACTTCGGGTCCTACTCGACCTATTCTCCTGAGGCTACGGGTCGACTTTGTGGGCGTCACCCATTTCTTGGTTCGGTGCGACATGCTTCTCATTTTTCGCTCGAAAGCGATCTGGTCCACCTTCCACAAGAGACGTTGCGATTTGCACCGACCGAGCCCGCCGCATCAGATGAAGCAAAAGCAGTACGCCACCAAAAAGGCTCGTCATTATAACGGTCGTCATCAAAAGGCACGCCACACAGCACAATGCGGCTACATCCAAGACCAATCGCAACCAGGACGGCACCCAATCCACACGTGCCGTGTACTCCGTAGAGCCAGACATGCTCGCTATAACCCGCTGCTCTTCTCGATGCGTGATACGGCTATCATTCAGCGCCGATTGACGGATCGGCACCCTAAGGACGCGAGCTGACTTCAAGCTGACGAGTTTCCCGACGGCAACGATATCGTTTCGCGTGAGTTCCGGGCATTGTTGATCAGCCGAAGAGATCTGGAAAACTCCCCGAACACACTCCAACAAACCTCTTAGATGTCTCGAAGAGAGTTTTCCCTGCATTGCAGTCGTCGTTCGTACCGGATACGTGCGGCGGCGCCCCATGTTGGAGGAGCCGATTCGTTGTAGTAACACGGCTCTCACGATAGCCCCCCAATCTGTGCAAGCAATATCGCCGTTTCAGATGGTCCAAGCCCGACGACGCCTACGAAGCTAGCCGGTGGCACTGGAATGTCCTGACGAGTCGGCTTCCAGAGATGCAGGCAGTACCGGCTGTTATTCACGTATTGCGAATGAGGCGGATGCAGTTGCATCACGCACTCCTCTTCATCCCAAAACAGGTCTTTGACGAAGCACATCTCCTCCCAGTTCGGACAACGTCGCGGCGTGGAGACGGAGACATGCTCCCACCCTGGGCGAACAAGTCCGACTATCCTGAGTCTGCACCCACAAGGGCCCTGAACAAAGAAAAGGCCGCAAGGACCTGATCCCGGCGCGCTGGCGAATTGGCCATGTCGTACGCGGCCGGCTTCGAGTTTTTCTAGAACTTGTGCTCTCACGTCCCCTGCTTTGCCTCGCTGATGAATTTGGTTTCGAACAAACTGCTGAGCAAACCGCAGATGCAGATCATCTCTCTTCTTCCAGTTCCAATACCGGCAAACACATGCAAGCGGACGCTCGGCATTCGTCGGGCCGGTAAAGCACCTCCCCGTGAGGCCAGGATAAACTTTCAGCCATCTCCGTCACCTTTTATTGAGAAAAACGCATACGTTTCCGTACGGATAAGGTCACAATGGTACTTTCCGCATTCGAGTTTGGTTTCAGCACCAGATCTTTCCTTTTTTAGCTCACCATATCCCCATTCCTTTTCGAAGCTTGCCGCAAACACGTGGTTGCGGCTCGCTTCGCGACGAGGCTAGAAACCCTCGACGACCGCAAACGCGCCGCCGGAACCAGTTTTATTCCAGTACAGTCAGGGCCGGCACATGGAATGAGCCCGTTGAACGCCTGATCACAAGGCGACCGTTTCGGAGCTTGATCTCGCCGTCGAATTCCGATGCTGGCCTTATCGTTTGGAATGGGCAGGCACCCCAGCAGAATGCGACCATCGGATGATCAGCAGGCCGAATTTTTCGAGACGGCCTTCTCTCTCTTTACACAGCGCAGCCCCGCAAACCGGGTGAACGGTTCGGCAAGTGGCCGGACGAGCCATAGGCTCCCCCAAGCCTCAGTCGGAAATCGCTCATCATCCAAGCGCTAAACAGCTGGTGAAGCGATTCAGCAAGCGGCGGCGCCAACACACACAGGCGGTAGGCTGTAAGATATCGGCAATTGCCCCCCTTGCGCTTGCGTCGGATGTTCGCCTGAGACGCTTTACTGATGAGCAGACCAATGTTCAAATTGCCCTTTGACACGGTTCTGCTCGCAAGTTTGGCTTCGTATTGCGAACATACTCAAGGACTGCTGCAACGATGCTTACTTGAAAGCAATCGAAGATAACCGGTCCACTGAACGAAAACGTGCAGGCGGAGCATCGCGAAATGTCGTCCTGGCGAGCACTAAGATCAGCAGCGACGGCAAGACATTTCGCTATCCGTGAAGATGACGTCCGGATGAGGCGCAGCAAGCGGAGCTCCGAGCAGCGCCCCCTCTTCGGCTCGATGCCGAAAGTCTCCAGACAATTGGGCGGTATCGATCGACGAACAGCGCGTCTGGTGCATCACGCGTGGGTGTTTTTCATCGATATAGACCAGTCTGATTCATTCCTTGCTCCTTCCGTAGCGCGCCTGCTTAATGTCCTTCAGACCGCAGATCGTATAGGCGGCAGCGACATTCGGCTTGGCCCGTTGCTCGGTCATGAGGAGGCACACCTCAATTGATCGCCCAGCGAAGCGCCCTTCCAGAATCGCGCAACACGTCCATGCTTGCGGAGCGTTCGAATCCCAGAGCGTTGCCAGATAACGCAAGAAGCCGCTGAGAGCAGCTGACTAGGATTCCAAAGGGCTGCTCTGCCGGAAAGCCTGAACCGCTGCCGGTTCAGCCTATTCCGCTCGCGCCCCGCATGGGGAGCACACCCGCGCGTGGCGGGCGCTCCCGTTGGAGCGCCCCTTCCGGGTGCATGCCGCTCCGAGAGTCGGCCACTTTCAGGCCAAGCCGCACCCGTCCGGACGTCTGCTAGCCAGTCCCCGGGCCTAAATTGAGCTGCTCGAAGTACCAAGAAGGATCGTCCCCCGACGAATCCGTTTCGATGTATTCTTCACCCGAATATTCCTCGACACTTCCTTCGTTTTCGTCATCACTACTCTCAGCTTTGGAGAGATATAGCTGAGGTTTGTCCACCCGCTGCCATTTTCCCTGCTCGTTCAGCGTCCACTTGTCGGGATGCTGCCTAGGGTCAAGCACATATTCATTGTCATCTTCATCGTTACCCACGTAAACAAAACCCATCTGCTCTAGACGGGGCTTCACCTCATCAGTGGCAGGACGCGACATGACCAACGCCCGCTTGCCGTCGAGCCGAAGTTGATGTTCCAGCAGAACATCGCCTGCGTTCTCAACGAGCGGATGAGTAACCCGGAGATCGACAACGGACGAGACGTGTTTTCGTCCCGGAAAGTTCCGCTCCCACGCCTCCCCTGCCATGCGACGTCGACCTTCGGTTTTTAGAAGCCCGACACTCTTGTCACCCAATTGGTAGCTGAAATATTGCGCCTGGTCCGAATCCTCTACGGTAGATGCGGCTCTGGCGACCATCGCTGTTTGCCTAGCCTTGTTGGAAACGAAATCCGAGTATTCTAGCGGATTATCGGCTATGTGCTTGATGTCGTCACCGTAAAACTTTCTCAGTTCTTCCTTGAATGACTTCCTGTCAATCTCATCGATGGGAGGTTCGGAAACGAGTGAGTACGACCGTGTCGTCCCCGAGGACGAACCAGGCGCCGCGTCAGCAAGCGTTTCCGTAAACCTTCGGCCATCTGCTGATGGCTCCGATTCATCGGCCTGGCTCGCGCTTGGAAATTGACTGGAAGAACCGGTGATTCTGCTATCCATGCGGTTCGCTCTCCCTATCCCAAAAGTTACACCGTACTGGCCCATCCGAAGGCCTGTAGACATGATAGGCGCGCGAGCTGACAATAAGCTGACGCACAGACGGGGTGCATCATCCTAGCCCGGTCCACGTTTTGCACGGCGAGGGGCGGCTGGCATTCCAGCAACGCTATTGCGATTCGCCGGAGATTCTAGCCGCCTACGTGACGATTTCTGCATGGCTCCAGGAGCTGTAGGCGCGGCGCCCAGATGCCTTCGTGATCGGCAACTATCCGCCTGCTCTTGCGGCAAAGTTGCTGGGCGCTTGGACCAATGCGGCGCTCGGTCCTGCCGATCGCGTCGAGCTGATCCAAGCCTCGCCCGGCCGGCGCGCAATATCACCGGTAAGGATGTTGCGACAAACGCGACCAGACAGCGGAACAGTACACGGGTGCAACGAATGACAATGTCCGTTTTTGAGCTGAAAGGCAGGAGCTCTATTCGCCATCGCCGGATAATCGGCAGTATGTTGATGCAACCGACGTCTGGTCACTCGAGGGGACACGGCCGTCTCTCCTGCGAACAGAGATCAGACCGATCAACTCTTCATCGTATGCGCTGTGGCAATAATTGGCTTTCTCTTGTACGCCATCATGCGCGCGAGCGCTTCTTCTGCCGGGCAGATCCTCCCGTAAGAGGGCGCATAGACGAGTGACGCCTGCGTCAGCCTGTCGTCAGCTTGGCTGACTATCAAGCTCGCAGATTCTCGCCAGCCTGAACTCAGTGCGAATGCGAAACACTAATCCGATAAGAGCGCGTAACGCCATGTATAGCCGAATCAGCGGCTCGTCCAATATTCAATACGCCCCCCTTGGCGAGGGTGACGAAACGAGACCGTCAGCAAGTAGCGCCGAGAAAACTGATGCGGACAGCCAAAGGCTCGCGGACATGTTCGCAGAGATGCACTCTGCCGCACCGGATTCTAACGATGGCTCATCTTCGGCACAAACGCCGTTATATTCCCTCGTTCCCAGACCTCCAATTGTGAAGATCGACAAGCCTCTATTTAGGAGAGAAGCGAAGCGCTTTTATGACGATGAAATCAAGCACATAGCCGCTAATCCACGAGAGTACTCGGATTTCATATCCGAAAAAGCCAAGCGCATCGCTCAGGTCGCCGAGAAATATGGCACAACTGACGATAGCGATCGCGCGCGATATTTCAGCTATCAATTAGGAAAGCAGAGTGTCGGACTTCTAAGAACGGAAGGCGGATTCAGCATGATTGACTTCGAAGGCGACAAGTGGCGCGAACAGTTTCCCGGGCGAACTGAGATCACATCCGTTGTAGACCTTCAGGTTACTCACCCGCTTGTCGAGAACGCAGGTGATATTCTGTTGGAGTATCAACTTCGGCTCGACGGCGAACGACCGCTACTCAATTGGCGTTCTGCCAATCAAGGGTCTAAAGCCCGTGCAGCGAAGATGGGATTCGTTGCGGTTGACGAGAACAATATGGTACTTGATCCTACCCAGTATCCCGACATTTGGATAAAGAACACTGCCGGTGAATGGCAGCGTAAAAACAAACCTCCACTATATCTCTCCAAAACTGCGGGAGGTGAGAGCAGTAATATCGGGAGTGCACCAAGTCCCGCCACGTACTCGTACGAGGATGACTTTATGTAGATCGAATGGGATCTTGTAGAGTCGCGACGGAGACGACCGGATCTGACCGTGTCTTGTTTCCTATGCAGCGATCCTCTTCAGGCTGGATCATGTATGTGGCGCTCCGTGGCACAAGAGCCTTCATTGGGGACTATCAACCGTCTCGGCTGGTTCTTGGACGCTTAGTGCAGTTCGGCGCTCCTCAGCTCGTCCGAACGCCTTAAGCTTGGCGTGATGCCCAGGCCGCCCAACCAATGCGGTGACAATTGAACCTCCTCCGAATTGATGGACACCTGTAGTAGGCTCGAAGAGCCAGGAGGTGTCGGATGGAAGGACGTCAACGTCGGTCGTTTACGGACGACTACAAGCGGCAAGCGGTTGATCTCGTAGCGTCGAGCGGGCGCTCGATCGGATCTGTTGCCAAGGAGCTTGGGCTGCGCGATTCCGTGCTGCGGCGGTGGATGGAGCAGCGAGGGGCTCGGCTGGAGCCGACGGCGGCGACGCGGCGCCCCACAACGCAGGCGACGCTGCCGTCGGCGGACCACGCGGCAGAGATCGCGCGTTTGCAGCGAGAGAACGAGCGGCTGCGCATGGAGCGCGACATTTTAAAAAAGTCGATCGCGATCTTTGCTGGAACACGGACATGAGATTCCGCTTCATCGAAGATCGCCGCGCCGACTATCCGGTGACGCTCCTGTGCGACGTGCTCGGCGTCTCGCCGGCCGGCTATTATGCCTGGCGCTCGCGCCCGGAGAGCCGACGATCTGCTGCCAATCGTGACCTCGTCGACGACATCAGGCGGGTCCACCGCGACACCCGCGGGCGTTATGGCAGCCCGCGTATCCATGTCGAGTTGAAGGCTCAGGGCCGCGGGGCGAGCCGTGGTCGCATCGAGCGGTTGATGCGGCGTCACGGCATCAGGGCCATCATGGCGCGGCCACGCCGGGTGCGGACCACCGACAGCCGCCACGACCTGCCGATCGCCCCGAATCTGCTCGACCGCAACTTCATCGCCACTGCTCGGAACCAGATCTGGCTGGCCGATATCACCTACATCGAGACCGATCCGGGTTGGCTCTATCTGGCCGCCGTCATGGATCTGTACAGCCGCAGGATTGTCGGCTGGGCGATGGCGGATCATTTGCGCGCCGACCTGCCCTTGGCGGCTTTGCGGATGGCGATCTCGGCGCAGCGGTCAAGTGCCGGCCTGATCCACCATTCCGATCGCGGCGTTCAATATGCCTCGGCGGATTACCGCAAGCTGATGCAATCCGCCGGCCTCAGGGCGTCAATGAGCCGCAAGGGCGACTGCTATGACAATGCTCCGATGGAGAGCTTCTTTCACACGCTCAAGACGGAGCTCGTCCACCACAGGCACTATGCAACACGGGCAGAAGCCACACGGGATATCTTTGCCTATATCGAGGGCTTCTACAATCGGACTCGTCGTCACTCCGCCATCGGCTTTATCAGCCCGATCGAGATTGGAGCTAAAAGCAGCTTAACCCTGTCCATTTTTTCGGGGGAAGATCAAATCGCGGTTACGGCATCAAATCGATTTTCGGCGGATTGCTTGGTAGGCCGACTTACGCCCAAAGCCTTGCTAGCGCAGAAAGTTGTTAAGCTTTCGGTCTGCTTCTGGCGAGCACATCCTAGTCACGCCCATGTCGCTAATCCCGCACTTCGCTGACCAGGCGGAACCGGTTTTGTTACGGCACCGACTTTGCGGATGTAACACAGTGATCATCGGTGAGACGCGGTGAAATATTCTGTGAGCGTTGGGCTATTGCGCGGGGCGGTTGGGCCTCACTTTTCGCATTCATGCTGATTTGGGTGTGAAGACTCAGCGGCCACTTCGACTAAGCATGGAGAAGAAGATGTTTCAACGATTGCTAAAGGCGCGCAGCGTTGTCTATTTCAAGGCCCGATCGACTAGTCGTGATGCCGAAACTGATCGTGCCCGTGCTACGTCCATTTTGCGTTCGATAGAGAACGCGCTGCAAGATGCGATGGCAGAGCAAGCTGACCTAAAATCGAGTGTCGATGAAGCGTTAGCGCGGTCGGCAGTAACGTTGGGCAATGATTCCGATGAATATCTTACGCGCGATCCGGAAGACAACCATTATCAGAATTTGCTTGGCAGTGAAATAGCGGAAGGGGAACGGCGGTTGAACGAGCTAGAAGTCACTATCAGGCATATCCTGTTTTTGAAAACCGCGCTCGTCACGCGATTTCCGGACCTCGGCTTCGGAGACAACACTCCTCATGCGAAAGATATCGGATGAGAGTGGCTCAACAGGAACGTGGCCAATCCCTAGATTGGCGCGTTCCCCCTGATCGCTTGAGGTTTCGTTGGGACCGGCGGAGGCTCGCTGATAAAGGGTGAGCCCACCGCAGGCGAACCGAGGCTAGTTGGCACCGCAGTGCGCAGGAGAGCTAACCACATAGGCGCGCTCGACTGTGCCGCCGGTGAGTTTCTCGGTACCTCAGGCATTCGGGGCGCCTGTGGAACAGGGGTCGCAGGCCCAGCGATCGCACAACCCGTTGGTCAGACAGGCCGTAGATGGTTGAGCAGCAGCAGTCCGATTAGGGAGCGGCTTGCGATGTCCGCCCGGCCTCGTTAAGTAGAGCGGCGCGACCTCGCCATCAATCCAGTCCCAGTCGATCTTGCCTCGAGCTGCACCAACTCGCGCTTCAGGTTGATGATCTGATCCAGCCCGGCTCGAACCAGATCGCCCTCCCCAGTCGTCTTTGGCTTATTCGGTTGCATCGCCCTTCCCCTGCATCACGGAATCACGCGTCGATTCGAGAATCTGCTCAATAAAATTAGGAGCTCCCGAGGCTGCGAGTTGCAAAAGTTTGCAATTCCGCCTTCGCCAGAAAATGGAATCTCCGATCACGTCTTTAGGGATTCTTCACGAGCGACTAAGAAGTTTGCGCGGATAGCTTCACGTGCACGTTTCCGCTCTCTTGGTGAGCTGTTTTGGGCCATAGGCCAAGATAGTTTCGGCGACCCACCGGATTTAGTTTGGGGGCGCGCTCTTCGTGAATTGAATTAGCGGCACGTAATTAACCACTATCGAGAGCATGCTCTACCCGGTGGACTGGTTGCGATACCAACGAGTCCCATATCTCGAGTTCGCACTTGCCCCTTGAGCGATCAGCCGTGCTGCAGATGCGTCCCAACTGCTCACCTTGGTGAGGGAAATACTTTCAGCGCCCCCCAATGCGAAGCATTGTTGCTGCCTTGGCCGGCGTCATTTGCCCTCCATCTTGTCGTCCCGATCGTGTTCGGTTACGGACGTTGATGTGGAGAATCCGACTACTACCGCTAAATCATTCCACAGATTCTGCTTCGCACGCGCGTTTTCCTTCTTCAAGCGACGCGCAGAGAGTACTTCGGCGTGTGGCACGCCGATTGCTGAGATGAGGATTGCCGCAATTAAAGAGCGGCGCGCTGGTCGCCGACCTAGGAATTCACAATGAGACTCGTTCGATTGATCTTGATCAATGTGGCGTTGACGCTAGTCGTAACTGTACGACCGGCAGACATTGATGTGGCCGTAGCCCGCTAACTTAACCCCACCGACCAAGGAAATAGTCTTGAGCATCAAGCGGACGGCTCCTCACGAAGCAGCTGTGAGCTTGGGGCGCGAATGGACAATGCTAGAACCAGATCACGCAACGTGCGCAGCCGTTGAGGAGCAGCGCCGACCGCGAAGCAACGCTGGGTTCATCGATCTCCAAAAGGCCTGAGGCTCACGTGATCATTGAACACTATGATTAGGTGCTCGAAGGGCCAGACCTAGACCGCATGTTGGCTGGCATCTGGCAGTCGAGGAGGCTGACGATCAGCCTCACCAGCTCACGACCGGTGATGCTGTCTGCATCGGGATCGCGACGTTTGCTTGACTTGGTGATCTTCGATTTGCCGGTGCCTAGTCGACTAACGCAGCGCAAGCATGGGATACGAATGACGCACTGGAGCAAACCAAAACCGTGCGTGATTGAAGGCGGCAAGGCCGATCGCGCATTACACGCTGATACTTCGCAGCCGCGGATGGTGTGGAACCCCTGGCCGCTTGCGGCGCTCCTCCTCAACGCGCTCCTGTGGGCCGGTATCTGCTGGCTCATCTACGCGTTCTTATGAGCGAGACGGTGTGCCAACGCAGCCGAATGCGGCGCCACAAGGATGGACACCTTGGCAAGCGCAAACTTGCATCCACACCTGTGGTCATCGACTGACCTTTCTCAGCGGCTCGCGGTCTCCAGAATATTGGAGGCACGTACGTACGCACGCCGGGTGGATTAGCCAACTTATCGGTCACCAACGCAAGACGCCGCAATACGCTTCGCCATTGCGCCCCACGGACCCGAGGCGCGCAAGTCGATCTGCGTCAGGTCCAACTTGGGCAATGCGCAGTGTTCGAACCGCATGTACTCCCAGCCGGCGGCGACCGTGGCCGGCGCCGTTCGCCGATCCAGCACGAGATCCAGATGGTCGTCCTTGCGCCGGCTCAGGGCGGTGTCGTTCGTCGTCCGTGAAGAATTCCCAAGCCGTTGATTTGGAATCCGGAAACGGCATTTTGCAGTAATTGAATTTGCCGGAAAGCGGGCCTTTGGAGCGGGATTCCTTGCAAACTTGATTTGTGATTCACTCGCGCAGAACCGGCTTTGGCGAGAGATTCGATGCGGCCACGAGAGCGGAGCGAGACGGGGGAACAGGATCTTTTCCGCTCCCGGCTCGATCAGATCATCGACATGAAGCATCCGCTGGTGAGGCTGGGCCGCACGGTGGATTGGGGCTTTCTGGAAGGGCGGTTCGGCGAGGTTTACGATGATGATCCCGGCCGGCCGCCGCTGCCGACGCGCTTGATGGCGGGGCTTTCGATCCTCAAGCACACCTACGACCTGTCCGACGAGGTGCTGTGCGAGCGGTGGGTCGAGAACCCCTATTACCAATACTTCTGCGGCGAAGAATTCTTCCAGCACCGGTTGGTGTTCGATCGCTCGTCGCTGACGCGCTGGCGCAATCGCATGGGCGAGGAACGGCTGGCGGCGCTGATCCAGGAAAGCCTGTCGGTTGCCGTCAAGACCGAGGCAGTCAAGCCGTCCGAACTGTCGCGGGTGATCGTCGACACCACGGTTCAGCCCAAGAACGTGACGTTCCCCACCGACGCGAAGCTTCTAAACCGGGCGCGCGAGAAGCTGGTGCGGCTGGCGCAGCGCCATGGGGTGATTTTGCGTCAGTCCTATGCGCGGGTGGGCAAGTTCGCCCTGATCGAGCACCAGCGCTATGCCCACGCCAAGCAGTTCAAGCGCGCCAACCGGAAGCTCAAGACGCTGCGGACCTATCTGGGCCGCGTGATCCGCGACATCGGCCGCAAGATCGAGGGTAACAGCGGGCTCGAGGCGGCGTTCGCAAAGCTGCTGGCGCTGGCGCGGCGCGTGCGCGAGCAGCAGCAGCGTCAACGTGGGCCGAAGGTTTATTCCCTGCACGCGCCGGAGGTCGAGTGCATCGGCAAGGGCAAGGCCCACCGGCCTTACGAGTTCGGCGTCAAAGTCTCCGTCGCCACCACGATCGGCCACGCCAGGGGCGGCCAACTCGTCACCCATGTGAAGGCACTGCCCGGCAATCCCTATGACGGTCACACGCTGGCCACCGTGATCCCGGACATGGAGGCGCTCATCGGCAACATCATCGCGCGCCTCCTCGCCGACAAGGGATATCGCGGCCACAACGCCCCACCCGATTACAAGTTCAGGGTCTTCATCTCCGGCCAGAAGCGAGGAGTGACACCAAGGATCAAACGCCAATTGCGCCGCAGGGCCGCTGTCGAGCCCGTCATCGGCCATCTCAAAGCCGAGCACCGCATGGGCCGCAATTATCTCTGGTTCCGTCGCGGCGATGCAGCCAACGCCGTCCTCGCCGCCGCCGGCTACAACTTCCGCCGCCTCATCCGCTGGCTCAGGCTTTTGCTGCACCTCTTCCTGACCGCACTCTTCTCCGGCGGTCGGCTTAATCCAGCGTGAAATCAATCTTCTTCACGGACGACGCGTTCCCGCTCGCTCCATCCGTCGCATCGGGCGACGGCGTTGCGTCGGATCAGACCGACGGCAGCGCGCGCACGCCTCCCGCGCGTTCAGGCCGGCGTACGCTGCCCTCCCCCCGCAGCGTCGCTGCGGTAGCGGCCGGTCGAGGTCTGGTAGTACTGCGTGCGGAGGGCCGCCATGGCCTCGATCAACGGTCCCCACGGCGCGGGAAAGCGTTCTTCCGCCATCACCCGGTGCAGCATGCGCGTATGGCCGGCCAGCTCGTCGTTGAGGAACTCCACCGCAGGCATAGCCGGATAGCGCTGCAGCAGCAGGATCGCCGCGTTGTCGGCCTCGCCGGCCGACCTGTCCTTGTCGCGTCCATGCAGATCGTTCTGCAGGCGCCCTATCGCGGAGATGAGCCGCAGGACTTGGCGAAACGTCGGACGCGCGCGCAACGTCGCCATGTCCAGCCCCCACAGCAACGACAGGCAACAAAACACGTTGGCGTAGGCGATCGAATCGATGCCGTTGTACAGGTACTCGGCGTAGGACCAGCGTTCCGCCCCTGCCGCCTGCGCGTGGCCGGCGCGCAGCGCCGCGCAGTAGCACCGGGTATCGTCGAGAAGCTGAGCATAGTCGCGCCGATCGTAGGCGAGCGCGGCCAGCGAAGCGCGCAGCACAGCGCAGCCCTCGAATCCCGGGAGCGCGCACGGCACGCCCTGCCCCAGCGCCTGCTCCACCGCGGCGAGCTGCTCCGGCGCGATCAGGCCAAGGTCGTTGCAATCGTCGAGCCAGAACAGCAGCGCCAGTTCGCGATAGAACGTCACGATCAGCGTTTCGTCCTGCGGATCGCGGCCGGTGCGGGCGCTGGTGTCGCGCAGGCTCGGGTGGATGCGCTGCAGGATGTACTGGCCGCCCCTGACCGCTTCCACGGCATGCTCGTCGGCGAACCCGGTCAGGGAACGCCCCCACTCCAGCACCTGCTGCAGCGCGCGTCCGGTCTGGATCATGGCGCCGCTCCTGCTCCTTCGGCCGGGACGCGCCGCCCCCAACGAAGCGCCAGCCACAACCCGGCGAGTTCGGCCACGCGCACGACCCGGGTGGGGCAATACAGTTCCTTGCCGATCCACAGCGGCATCTGCGGCAATCGATGCGCCACATGGCGGGCGAGCATCCACTCCAGCGCACGCGCCACCGCCTGCGCGATGCGCCGGCGCCCAGTCGGCTCTTCCCTCCCGTCCATCACGTGCAACGCGAACAGCGCATAGGCGGTTTCCTCGAATGTGGACGCGCGACCGGCGCCCCAGCCTCCGTCCTCGCGCTGCGCCTGCAGCAGCGCCGCCAGCGCGCGCTCGGCGCGCCACTGGGGCTTGCCTTGCGCCAGCGCAACGACGGCGTGCGCGGTGGGATACAGCCACGAAACGTGCCATTTCTCGTTGTCCCATAGACCGTTCGGGTTGCGATTGGCCTCGACGTAGGCGCTGGTGCCGGCGGAGGGCTTTCCCAACAGTCGCAACGCATGCAGGGCATGAATGTTGGTCGACACCGAGCCATTGCGCTCGCCGGGGAAGGTGACGAACTTCTCGCCGACTTCGAAATGGCGCAACGTATCGACGGCCGGGTCGCGGCCTGCAAGGCGCAGGACGCACAACGCAACGGCGGTGTCGTCCGCATCGGCTGCGAAGTGCAAGGCCGGGCCCAGACCGCGCACGCCCAGGCGGGCGTCGAGCTGCGCGACGATCACGCGCACCGCCTCGGCGAGCGCGGGATGCGCGAACAGCCCGGCCAGATGCAGGGTGTACAGCGACCAGCATGGCTCGAACACATTGATCGGCCAGACGTTGGGAACGACACCTTCGATGCCGCTGCGCGTCGCTCGCGATGCCGCCTGCAGATACGCGTCAGCGCGCCCGACCTGCGGCGTGCTCCCCTGTGTCACGGCGTGCGCACGCCACGCGGCGGTGGCCGCCGGACTGATGCCGATACTGCCGTCATCATCCGGACATGCGGTGGTCGGCGACGTCCCCCAGGCTTCCCAGGAGTGCAGCAACGGATGGCCGCTCGGCAAGGTCGCCACCGCCGACAGCTTGCCCAGGCACGCTTGCCGCAACGGCAACAGCGCCGGGTGGCGCGGAAACGCCACGCCGCCCAGCAAGGATGCGGCCTCGCCGCAAAACTGCGGCAGGATCAGCTCCGCGCCGATAGGCGCGTCTTCCGGCACCGCATGCGCGTAGGGATCGGGCTGGCGCTGGAGGAATCGGGTTGCAGCCTGGACTGCGTCGGCAGCGCCGGGAAGAGGATCGGCACGCTGCAATGCCAGCAACGCCGCCCACGTGGGCGCATGGCGAAACAGCGGGAAGTCCGCGCTTCCCCATCCGCCATCGGCCTGCTGCTGCGCGATGAGCCACGCGTATGCGTCCTGCCGACCGGTGACGTTGCCGTGGAACTGCAGAGCTCGCGCCGTGTCGTAGACGGACGGACCGACGCTGCCGCCATCGCTCATCTCGCTCAGCAGGTGGCGCAATTCGGAAAGGATCTGTTCGGACAGCGCGTTCACGTCGGATGTTCCTTCTGCAGACGCTTGACGAGAGCCAGGATCGGGCAGACCCCGCGCACGTCGCCGCAGGCAGTTGCGGCCCGGCGCATGGGCAGCGCCGGATGGCCGCTTGCTCCGGCGCGGCGACGCGCCCCGATGCTGCGCCGGTTCGCTGCATGGGTCTCCGCGCAGCGCGCCGCGTGCGCCGCGGCCGTGCTGGGCAACCGCTGCGATCGGCGCAGCGGACTCGGACAGAGTGCAGCATGCACCGCTGCCGCCTGCTGATCGCAGCGGCACAGGGGCGATTCCATGCGGACGGGCGCGCTCACGCGCATGGCACGTGCTTGAACAGATAGGCGTTGGCCCGCTGCAGCATCTGCGCCAACCTTTCCGCACGCGGCCCCAGCGGGGCGATGGCCTCCCCGGCGTCGCGCAACAGATCCGGCGCGAACTGGCGCGCTGCCTGCAGCCCCATGATCGACACACAGGTCGGCTTCTGCGCCGCCGCGTCCTTGCCGGGGGTCTTGCCCAGCGTCGCGATATCCGCTGTCGCGTCGAGAATGTCGTCGACCACCTGTAACGCTAGGCCGAAACAGGCGCTGTAGCGATCGAGCGCACAGTATAGCGCAGCGTGCGCGGCATCCTCCGCGATGGCGCATAGCGCGCCCATGCGAACGGACGCGCGCACTAGCGCTCCGGTCTTCATCCGGTGCATCGCCAGGATCCTGTCCAGCTCGACGTGCTTTCCAACCAGCGACAGATCCATGGCCTGCCCGCCTGCGGCACCCTCGGCGGATACCGCCTGCGCCAGTTCGCGCACGAGCGCGATACGGTTGTCGCCCGGCGCATCCAGGCTCGCCAGGGTCAGGAAGGCGTGCGCCTGCAGCGCATCGCCGACCAGGATCGCAGTGGCTTCGCCGAACTTGACGTGCACGGTCGGAAGCCCGCGGCGAAGCACGTCGTCGTCCATCGCGGGCAGGTCATCGTGGACCAGGGTACAGGCGTGCATCATCTCGATGGCGGCGCTGACGTTGTCGAGCATGTGCGCCGGCGTGTCGGCCAGCGCCCCGGCAGCCAGACAGAGCAAGGTACGGGTGCGCTTCCCGCCATGCAAGGTGGCGTAGCGCATCGCCGCCATCAGCTCGGTCTCACCGTCGTCTTCACCGCAGAGAAGACGCGTCAGCGCCTGTTCGACCCGCTTTGCGCCGTCCTGCATCCAGATCTCCGGCAGCAGCCAGCCGGATGCGCCGCGCGCCTGCGCGCCCAATCCACCGAGCGCGGAAACGCCAGTTCGCTCGCCGTGTGGTGTGCAACCGGTCTGCATGTTGTTCATGTCATTGTACCTGCCAGGAGGCGGCCACGGCGAGCGGCGAGCCGCCGCGGTGTTGCCGGCCTCGCACCGAGCGCGCGCGCCAAGTGCAGCAATGCCGCGCGTCGCCGGCGCCGCTGCCTCACCACACGGGGCATGCGATGCCAGCTCATGAGAATCCGATGCGGATAGTCATGGACGGATGTGCGGTCGGGTAATAGCGCCGGCCTTTTTCGACGCCGCTCAGCAACCGCGGCCGCACCCCGGCCTCGTGCATGGTCAGCGCCAAGGCGATACAGAACTGCACCAGTTCCAGCCATGCCAGGTGGTAGCCCATGCAGACGTGTGGGCCGGTACCGAACTGCAGCATGTCCACCGGCCGGATCGGCTCGGTGCGTTGCAGCCACCGCGCCAGCCGAAACTGATCAGGCGCCTCGTGCAGCAGCGCCGAGGTCGAGAAATGCAGCAGCGGGATGCACAGATCGGTGCCCGTAGGAATGCGCCGTTGGCCGAGTCGCAATTCACGCAGTGCGCGACGCACTAGGAGCGGCGTCGCCGGATGCACGCGCAGCGTCTCGCGGAACAGCGCCTCGGCGACCGGACACTGCGCCAGGTCCGCGTGCCGGGTCGGCACCGCGCCTACGCGTTGCGCCTCCTCGACCAGGGCGTCCCACAGCCCAGGCCGCCGCGCTAGCTCGATCACCATCCAGGCCATCGTCGAGGCGGTGGTGTCGTGACCACCAAGCAGCAGCAAGCGGATATTGGCGACCAGGACGTCATCGGAAAGCGCATCGTCGCTGCGATCGAAGGCGCTCACCATGTCGTTGATCAACCCGGTGCGCGAGGCATGTTCGCGCGCGGCGCGGACGAACTCGCGCAACCGCGCATCGATCCAGTCGCGGGCGGCGCGGCCGCGCCGCAAGGGCAGTCCGGGCAGGTCGACCGGGGGCGCGACGATCAACTGCAGCAGTTGCCGGTACTTGCGATGCCATCCCGGCAGGTCCTGCGCGGGGATTCCCATGAGGCTGAAGATGAGCTTGAGCATTAGATCGCCGGTTTCGCGCAGGATGGTGACGTCGCCCCGGTCGCGCCACCTCTGCACGCGCGCCCGGATGACGGGCGCGAACAGCTCGCCGATGCCGGCCTGAGTCATACCCTTGGGCAGAAGCGCCGCCTGGATCGCATCGCGCGCCTGCCGGTGCGCGATGCCGTCCTGGGCGACCAACGTTCCGCCAAACAATTCGGGCGCGATGTCTTCGATCAACGCCGAGGACACGTCCTTGTGCCGGAGCAGTGCGAGAGCATCCGGATCCAGACTGGTCATCAGGTGTCCGGCAGGGCCGAAATCCAGCCAGAAGTGGCTGCCCAGCGTCCGTTCCGCGCGCCGCAGCAGGCGCGGCAGGTCGCAGATGACGGCGGGAAGATGCCCGACCAAGGGAAAAGCGCCCGGCACGACCGGGATGTCGTGCCGCAGCCGATGCCGACGGTTCAGCGGGTTGAGCAGCATGTCCATCAGCAGCGCGGCGCCGCGTCCCCTTCGGCGGTCGCGCCGGCAGGCCGCGCGGCGCGGCTGTTGCCACCGTCGGCGTATGTCGGCACATGCGCCAGCATGCCGCCGTCGATGCACACGACCTGGCCGGTGATGAACGCAGCATCGTCGGAGAGCAGGAACGCCACCAGCGCGGCCACATCGTCGGGGCGGCCGACGCGCGGCAGGAGCTGGTGTCGGCGCAGATGCCGTTGCACGCACGCGTCCAGCTTGGCGAGGAGACGCTCGGTCATGATGAGACCGGGCGCAACCGCATTGCAGCGGATCTGCGCATGACCGTACTGGGTGGCGAGCGAGGCCGACAGCATGTTCATCGCCGCCTTCGACGCGGCGTAGGATGTCAGCGCGGTGTCACCGCTGAGCCCCTGGCACGACGACATGTTGACGATCGCGCCACCGCCGCGGGCGATCATCCGTGGGATGGCCTGCCGGCAGCAGAGCAGCGTGCCGCGCAGATTGGTCGCCATGGTCTGATCCCAGACCGCAAGGTCCAGGTCGAGGATCGCGCGGTCGCGCGGGGTCAGATGCATGGCGCTCGCGTTGTTCACCAGCAGGTCGACCCCACAGAAGTGCCGCTCCGCCGTCTCGAACAGCGCTGCCACCGCCTGCGCATCGGCGATGTCCATGGCCAGGGCCAGCGCGTGGCCCGCTTCGGCCGCGATCTGCGCGGTGCAGGCGATAGCCGCCGAGCCATCAATGTCGGCCACCACCACTCTGCCGCCCTCCCGCGCGATGGCGAGGGCGCATGCCTTGCCGATGCCGGCGCCGGCGCCGGTCACCACAGCCACTTTGCCTTCAAACCGTCCCATCGCGTCCTCCTGGATTGCGTTAGTCTTTCGCAGCATGCCGCTCGGCCTCCGGCGGAGAACGCAAGGTTGGCGCTGGCGTGCTCGTCATCCCCAGTGTCGCTTTCGATGACCCGAATGGCGGCGACCGGGCACTGGCTGGCCGCGAGCCGCACGGCGGCGTGCAGCGCCTGCGGGACCGTCGCCACACACACTTCGGCCACGCCGTCCGGTTCGCGCTGGCGAAAGGTGCCCGGCAGCGTCAGCACGCACTGCCCCGTGGTGCTGCACAGATCCTGGTCGACCACGACGCGCATCTCAGCCTCCCCCTCGCGCATGCAGCCGCACCGGCAGCGCGCGGAACGTCCTAAGGAACGCGGAGGGCTCCCGGGTCGGCTGCTCGGCCAACGCTAGCGCGGGGAAGCGCGCCTGGATCCGCGGCAGGCTCTCGGCCAACTGCACCCGGGCCAGTTGCGCACCGAGGCAGAAGTGGATGCCGTGGCCGAAGCTCAGCATGATCTTCCCACCGGTCGACATGCCAGGACTGGTGCCGTAGAACCGCGCGGGATCGAAGCGGTCGGGATCAGCGAAGGCGTCTGGGTCGCGATTGCCGGCCGCGATCAGCACGCGCACGTCCGCGTTCTTCGGAATCACCACGCCGCCCAGTTCGATGTCGCGCTGGGCGATACGCGGAATGGAGCTGAACATGGCGGGCGCGTCGCAGCGCAGGACTTCTTCGACGAATGCCTTTACCCCCACGGCGTCTGCCTGCAGCCAATGCCGCTGTTCGGGATACGCCAGCATGGCCAGGACCGCATGGTCGATGGTCGCAGCAGTTGTGGCGAAGCCGCCCAGCAGCATGCCCCACAGCATGCTGATCAACTCCACATCCGACAGCGTGTCGGCATCGTCGTCGTGTGCGCCGACCAGCATCGACACGATACCGTGGCGGGGATCGGTGCGCTTGCGCTGTATGAGGTCGCCGAAGTAGGCCTGCACCCTGGCGCTGGCCACGTCCGCCGCGGCGAGCTGGCAATCGCTGGCGTGCGGGCTCAGGCCTTCCGCAATGGCGCCGATGCCGGCGGCGAGCCCGAACATGTCGTCCTGGGGCAGGCCGAACAGTTCGGCAAAGACCAGCATGGGCAGGGCCAGCGCGAATTCCCGATGCAGGTCGACCGCCTCCCCACGCTCTAGCGCCGGCGCCATGCCGTCCAGGCGCGCTGCGACGATGTGCGCGATGCTCGGCCGCAGATTGTCGATCTGGAGCAAGGTGAAATCGCGCGAGATCAGCCGGCGCAGACGCGTATGCGTCGGTGGGTCCTTCATCGCTAGCGTGGACGCCAGCAGCTTGAGCGACAGGCTGGTTGCCGCACGCGGGAAATAGCGCGCCAGTTCGCCCGGCGCCGGTCCCCGAAACGCATCGCCCGTGGCCGTGAGCGCCCAGTAGATGTCGGCGTGGCGGCTCAACAGAAAGAGGCCCGACGCCGCGCGATGCACCGGATCGTGCTCGCGCAACCACCGCATGAACGGATACGGGTCGTGGATGCACGCTGGCGACGCCAGTTCCGCGAAGGCGTCGCGGCATGCTGCAGTGGTTTCTCGCACGTCCATCTTGGTTACCTGTTGGCTGGCTGATCTGACCGGCGCGCGCCAGGCGCCGGCAAATTGCGGAGAATAATCGCGATCCCCGGCGCCGTCCGCGCATCACCAGAGCACCGGGACCTCCTCGAACCCGCCGGTAATGATCGCCTTGCGCAACTTCAGTTCTTCGGGCGCCACGGCCAGGCGCAGCGCGGGAAAGCGCTGGAAGATCGAACCGAACACCACCTTGAGTTCCAGCCTGGCCAGCGCCGAGCCGATGCAGTGATGCGGCCCGTAGGAGAACGCCAGGTGCTCCTTTTCTTCGCGTCCGATGTCGAAGATTTCCGGGTCGTCGAAATGGCGCGGATCGAACGATGTCGCCGGCAGGCCGACCAGCACCTTACTCTCCGCGGGAACATGCACGCCCGCGATCGTCACGTCGGTTCTCGGATAGCGCATGATGCCGTCCCAGCCCGCGCCAGGCGGGTACATGCGCAGGATTTCCTCCACCGCCTTGTCCACCAGGGAAGGATCGCCGACCAAGCGTTCGCGCTGTTGCGGATGGCGGAACATAGCCAGCAGGCCGAATTCAATCTGCGCGACGGTGCTCTCGTGCCCCGCCACCAGCATGCCCGCCGCCAGGCCGATCGCCTCTTCCTCGGTCGCCTTGCCCTGGTCGACCGCCGCGAGCAGATCCGTCAGCAGGTTGTCGCCCGGATCCTGGCGCTTGTCCCGCATCTTGCCGCGAATGTAGGCGCGCAGTTCTTTCCAGGCCAGGCGCGACGCGCTGCGCGGGCCGCTTTCATGCTGATGCGTCATCACCTCGTCGGACAGCCCGGCGAAAAAGGCGTGATCCTCGTAGAGCACCCCCATCAGCGCGCTGATGACCATGGCCGGAAGCGGAAAGGAGAGGTGGCGCCGCAGGTCGGCGGGCTGGGGCTGGGCCGCCAGTGTCTCGAATAACTGCGCGGCGATCGCCTCGACGTGCTGCACGAGCAGCTTCACCCTGCGGTTGCTTAAGGCCGGCGCCACTATGGTGCGTAACCGGGCATGCTGGCCCCCCTCGTGCGAGACCAGCCACCCCGGCGAACCAAGAATCACCGAATCCGGGGTGAATGCGGCCGGCGGCATTCCCGCGGGCCGGAACGCCGCGTCGGACAGCACCGCCTTGGCCTCATCGTAGCCTGTCACCCACCAGCCTTCGTGCCCGGATGGGAAGCGCACGCGGTGGATCGGACCGTCGGCGCGTAGCGCCAACATATCGGGCGAGGGCTCGATGTGATCGACGCGCCACATCGGCAGCGTCGGCAAAGGTTGTTCGGACATGGTGGCACTTCACTCTCTAAGCGACGCAAGGGCGGTAGGTGACCGGCAGGTGCTGCGGGCAGCGGCCTCACTTGCGCTTGCGTTCACTTCTGTTCGTCGACGATGATCGGCGGGGAAGGCGGCCAGACCCTAGGGCCTCAATTTGGCTTTTGCCATCTACCGAATCTTGTAGTAGCCCCCTAAGCTCAAGGTGAAAAAATGCATGCTTGGCCTTGAAATAGCATCGCGATGACGACCAAGAGCGAACGCAAAGCTCACGCGCCTGTACGTTGGAGGCGCCAGCTCCGGCATTTCTCTATCGCCGTACACTGGGCGCGTTAATCGCCCCTTCTTCACACAGTCGAAATCCTCCCTCGAACGCGTTGGTGTTGGCGCCGAGGCGCACGTTGCGCGGCAGTCAGCGAGCAGCGCTAGATCATGTCATGACCACGCGTTGCCATTCCTTCCTGCCGGCACGCTTGAGCGCAGCGTTCTCGGCCGTTGTATCGGTCATCGCACAAGCGGCTGCATCCGACTTAACACCGGTGAATGCGGTCGAGCGTCGATCTCCTATGCTGCAACAGCACCGGCCCAACGCACACTGCCGGGTATAAGGTGCGTGGGGCCGGTTGGGGATGGCGCGGCACTTGGTCGTCCAACCCAGACAAACCCGTGCAAATGATATGCCACACGAAATAGTGCCGATGATCGGCGTCGATTCGCCGGCGTCGGGCGCACGGATTTTCAATTGCGGCAGGACGCGCCTACCTATGGGCCATTTCCTCCTTAGACTAGTGGCTGGACGATCGCCGGATTTCGAAGTAGGCGAGACTTCGTTGCGCAGTGTGGCCAGAGGGGCGTGGGCATCCGAACGGATTAGATATACTGCGTCACAAATCATGACGACGCATGACCTTCCATTTCGATTGCGCAGCAGGAACATCTACGTAACCTCTAAGCAAATGAGCTCGCGACGCACCGCCGCATGCTAGCGAGCGAGTGCGTATGTCACGCACCGTTTTCGGCGGGAGCGCCGCGGGTCAGCTAGTCATTCATTGCATGAGCGGGGTGGCCCCGGAGTCGCGCCAAGCGCGGGGGCAAGCAATCAACGCTGCCGTTGCGCCATTGACATTCCGCCAACCTTGTTTCGATAGACCGAGGTCAACTTCCTTGAACTATCAAGTATTTTGCTCGTTCTCCCACTGGATCAGTTTCGCCTCCCGTCCATTCCGGACCATTTCTTCGGGCGGCAGCGGCCCCCTGACGGGCGACCACACAAAATGCGCAGCAAGAACGCCCGTCGTTTGAAGGCTCGTTCGAAGCTGTTCCGCTCACGTGTATATGAGAGTCCTAACCTGCACGCTTTCGCTCATATCGGCCTCCTTTGCATTTACGCACTATTGCGATTCCTCGTTTCGACGCTGCCACCCCTGGACAAAACAGTGCACAGGATGTCGCAAACGGTGACGCCACTTCGAAAAACCTTACGTACGAGCTTGTGAGGTTGGATTAGCCTTCGCAACAACTTGCAAGCGGTTGCGACACGTGTAGTTGTTGCGAAGCGCACATGCTCGATGTCGGGAATCTACCAAGCTGTTTGCGGACGCGACATCGGAGTTGCCGCATGCGTGGCGTGCGGTGTTGTTGTGAAGGAGAAGAGAGTATGAAGTTCAATCGCAGATGCCTGTCGATCCTGTTTTCGTTGCTTTCGGCTGTGAGCGTGAGCACGATGGCCAAGGCCGATGAGCCCTCGCCGAAATACGTTGAGGTGCTCAGTGCCCTGCAGGCCGGCAAGAATGTGAAGCTCATATTGGACCTAAGCCGCTGTACCACGCTCGATGGCGGCAAGCCCGGACCAGCGACGCAGGCCGGGCTGCTTATTAGTGCGTTCAGGGTGACCGCCCAGAACGGCATCAGCTTTGCTAATGCGCATCAAACCGTGGATAGCTCGGGACAGCCAGTGACGGAATACATTCGCCACAGCCTCAGCCGCGAAGGCAAGCTTACGGTGCGGGCATCCAAGCTGATCGTCGGGGCGACCGAAGTAGTACATCAGGGCGAATTCGTGTGCGAACTGCCGGACGGCGCAAAGTTCGTTTCTTCTCTCCAGTGATCTTTCGGGTGCAGTTTTATCGAGCCATAATATCGTAACCAAAATCGTGACGACGGCCATGTCATTTCTGGCCGTCTTTTCGTAGCCGGTGGCCGCGCGGCGAAGTTACTTACCGTTTACTGAAGCAGCATTTGAATGAGGTGGTGCTGACCTACCAGACCGTTGAAGAACTCGGCCGCGTTCGCAAGGGACGCCTGAATGGTCGCTTTTGTGTATGAAGAACTGGCCGACCGCCTGCCCGTATTGCCGATCATAACCGATCCGCGACCGCGAGCGGAATCATTCTCGTCGTCTCCTTACCATGAGAATTCCGAGCAGGCCGAACCCCCTCGCGAGCCGTAGCGGAACTCGAGAAGGCGCTCCAGCGCACCGAAGGCTAAGGCAATTTCAGCATCGGACTTACCCTTGAAGGTGAGATGCGCCTCTTAGAACAAGATGGAGGAAGCGCTACCCAGTCGTCCGTGAAGAATTCCCAAGCCGTTGATTTGGAATCCGGAAACGGCATTTTGCAGTAATTGAATTTGCCGGAAAGCGGGCCTTTGGAGCGGGATTCCTTGCAAACTTGATTTGTGATTCACTCGCGCAGAACCGGCTTTGGCGAGAGATTCGATGCGGCCACGAGAGCGGAGCGAGACGGGGGAACAGGATCTTTTCCGCTCCCGGCTCGATCAGATCATCGACATGAAGCATCCGCTGGTGAGGCTGGGCCGCACGGTGGATTGGGGCTTTCTGGAAGGGCGGTTCGGCGAGGTTTACGATGATGATCCCGGCCGGCCGCCGCTGCCGACGCGCTTGATGGCGGGGCTTTCGATCCTCAAGCACACCTACGACCTGTCCGACGAGGTGCTGTGCGAGCGGTGGGTCGAGAACCCCTATTACCAATACTTCTGCGGCGAAGAATTCTTCCAGCACCGGTTGGTGTTCGATCGCTCGTCGCTGACGCGCTGGCGCAATCGCATGGGCGAGGAACGGCTGGCGGCGCTGATCCAGGAAAGCCTGTCGGTTGCCGTCAAGACCGAGGCAGTCAAGCCGTCCGAACTGTCGCGGGTGATCGTCGACACCACGGTTCAGCCCAAGAACGTGACGTTCCCCACCGACGCGAAGCTTCTAAACCGGGCGCGCGAGAAGCTGGTGCGGCTGGCGCAGCGCCATGGGGTGATTTTGCGTCAGTCCTATGCGCGGGTGGGCAAGTTCGCCCTGATCGAGCACCAGCACTATGCCCACGCCAAGCAGTTCAAGCGCGCCAACCGGAAGCTCAAGACGCTGCGGACCTATCTGGGCCGCGTGATCCGCGACATCGGCCGCAAGATCGAGGGTAACAGCGGGCTCGAGGCGGCGTTCGCAAAGCTGCTGGCGCTGGCGCGGCGCGTGCGCGAGCAGCAGCAGCGTCAACGTGGGCCGAAGGTTTATTCCCTGCACGCGCCGGAGATCGAGTGCATCGGCAAGGGCAAGGCCCACCGGCCTTACGAGTTCGGCGTCAAAGTCTCCGTCGCCACCACGATCGGCCACGCCAGGGGCGGCCAACTCGTCACCCATGTGAAGGCACTGCCCGGCAATCCCTATGACGGTCACACGCTGGCCACCGTGATCCCGGACATGGAGGCGCTCATCGGCAACATCATCGCGCGCCTCCTCGCCGACAAGGGATATCGCGGCCACAACGCCCCACCCGATTACAAGTTCAGGGTCTTCATCTCCGGCCAGAAGCGAGGAGTGACACCAAGGATCAAACGCCAATTGCGCCGCAGGGCCGCTGTCGAGCCCGTCATCGGCCATCTCAAAGCCGAGCACCGCATGGGCCGCAATTATCTCTGGTTCCGTCGCGGCGATGCAGCCAACGCCGTCCTCGCCGCCGCCGGCTACAACTTCCGCCGCCTCATCCGCTGGCTCAGGCTTTTGCTGCACCTCTTCCTGACCGCACTCTTCTCCGGCGGTCGGCTTAATCCAGCGTGAAATCAATCTTCTTCACGGACGACTACCCAGCTGTCCGTTTCGATGATGCGCCAACGTTCAGGGTCTGGGCCAAGCCGGGTCTTGGACATCGCCGTCCCCGCGGTCGCGCCAGATTGTAGACGGTGGTAGCGAAGGTAAAAGCGCTTGTGATGCGATTACGGAGAAAACTGAGCGTTTCTTGCCCTGCGACCGTATTGACTTGGCCGAATGCGTCCTCGCCGCCGTTGCAGATGCGCTGCTGACGGCATATCCGCCGTGCCGGCTCGTTCGCCATCCATTGCGAAACTGCGGCCGCTAGTGTTCTCTCCAATACGCGGCGACATTTCATCGACCGCAGGTCGCTAGTGAAATCTTCTGCATCTTGGCTTTGACCGCGCCGAGCGTAATCGCTCGGCGGCTAGGATCGGCATCGTCCCGCCCATTGCCGGATAGATGCGGCGATCTGGGCGATTTGCTCGGCCGGATGCCGGCGCGAATTCCGTTTCGTGCGGCCGTAATCCCTAAAAGGGCCATGTTTCCACAGCCGGCTTGCTCGCCGGTGCGTCCATGTAGCCCCTGTAAGTTCGTTTATGAGTGGGGAAAGCCCTATTTTCTAGGAGCAAAGCGCAACCCGCCTCAAATCTGGGCGAATTTGGGGGTTCCCGCGTACTTCCCGGGCTCCTCCCCGGCGCTAGGCGCCAACGGCCACAGCGCGAATCAGCGTCGGCGTGATTTCAAGACCACCCTTCTGCGGCGTCCTCAAGAGTGATGCACGGAATTCATGCCTTGCGTCGGTGCTCGTCGCCGGACCCCTGCAAAGGCGCACATTGAGTGCGCCATGGGAAAGCTCTTCAAAAAAGCAGCTTCCCGCTGCGCAACGTTCTGTCGGGACACCGCAGCGGCGATTGTCAGCCATAGAACCAATGTCGGCAACTTGACGCTACACACACTTACGAAGTGCCGTCAAAAATCTGCAGTTCAATTCGGCACGCCGCTTGCTTCGTTCGCGGCATCTCACAACCGCAGTGCGGTGATCTTCAGGGGCGGACTCGGCGCGCAGTTTTCAATCGAGGACCTTGAACAGAATGAACAAGCCTACCATGCCTCAGTCGGTTACGGCCGCACCGCAAACCGAGGCGCTCGGTGTTTTCTTCGAACAGGCCTTCGAACGGCAAATCCGACTGAGCCCGATGAGAGAGGCCGCACTGCTGGGGCGCAAAGATCGCCAGCATCTATGGGACGAGATCGACGAACCAGCACGGGACCAAGCGGTTCGCGAGATTCGGCAGGACCTTGATCGACTGCGCGCGGACTTCGATCCTCAGACGTTGCCGGACGCGGCCAAGCTCAGCTATCGGCTGTTCGAGAGTAATTGCGTAACAGCGCTAGAAGCGGACAAGTTCCGGCATTACAACTACCCTCTAAACCAAATGGGTGGCTGGCAATCGTCCATTCCAGCCTTCCTGCTCAACCATCATCCCATCGATGCTGTCGAGGATGCGGAGGCCTACATCTCTCGCCTCGAGGGCGTCCGCAGGTTTGTCGCACAACTCATCGACGGTGTCGAGCTGCGTTCTCGTAAGGGGATTTTCGCTCCCAGATTTGTTTATGACAAGGTCATCCAGGATTGTCGCAATCTTCTGAGTGGGGTGCCCTTTCATGCTTCAGGAAAGGACTCGACGTGGCTTGCGGACTTCCGCATCAAGCTCGAGGCGCTGCCAATATCTTACGCGAAGAAGCCCAAGCTTATTGAAGCAGCCATCCAAGCGATGATCAGGTTCGTCCAGCCGGCTTACGTCGATTTGATTACGGCGGCGGGCCGACTCGAGGCCTCGTCCAGCACCGACGATGGCGCTTGGAAGCACCCCAACGGACTTGAGTTCTACGCGCAGGCGCTCAGGCACATAACCACGACGGAGCTGTCGGCCGCCCAAATCCACGAGTGCGGACGAGAGGAGGTCGGCCGGATCCACGGAGAGATGGAAAAGATAAAGAACTCGCTTGGCTTTGGCGGCGACCTCGCCGCCTTTTTTAAGCACATCAAGACAAACCCCAAGTTTGTCTATCCCGATACCGAGGAGGGACGGAGCACCTACCTCAGCGAAACGTCCCGCATTTTGGATGCGATGTACCGCAAGCTCGGCGATTATTTTGGCAGGCTTCCCAAGGCTCCTTTGGTTGTCAGGCGCGTCGAGCCCTTCCGTGAGAACTCTGGGGCCCTCGCCTTCTATCAGCGAACGACGGCTGACGGCAGCCAGCCCGGCGTCTACTATGTTAACCTGTCCAGAATGGAGATTCTGAAGACGTTCCAGCTCGAAGCTCTCGCCTACCACGAGGGCGTGCCGGGTCATCACATGCAGATTGCGATTGCGAGAGAACTGACCGGAGTTCCCGCCTTCCAGAAGTTCGGCTCGTACACCGCCTATGCGGAAGGGTGGGCATTATATGCTGAGTCGCTCGCCAAGGACATGGGTGCGTATCGCGATCCGATGTCCGATTTCGGACGGCTTGCGGCGGAGCTATGGCGCGCAACGCGGCTTGTGGTGGATACCGGCATCCACGCTAGTCGCTGGACGCGCGAACAAGCGATCGACTACCTAAGCAAGGTAACGCCGAACCCCTTGTCCGAAATCATAAGTGAGGTGGAACGCTATGTCGTCTTACCGGGCCAGGCTACTGCGTACAAGGTGGGCATGCAGCAACTGCTCGCGTTGAGGAGCAAGGCAAGCTCTCAGCTGGGCCGGGCATTCGACGCGCGCGAGTTCCACGACATCGTCCTCGGCAGCGGTGCACTTCCCTTCGGACTCCTCAGCGAGCTCGTCGATCGCTGGATCGCAAGCAAAGGCCCCGGCGCAACTCCTCGCGGCTAACGTGCGATGCGCAGATCGAAGGCGAGACGATCTGATCCTGCTTCTGTCGCGTCATTTGGGCCGGACGCGAAACGAGGAGCCATGTTCCGGGTGCGATTATGTGCCGACGGCCCGAATGATTTTGGTCGCCGACGATCGAGCGAGCCGCCCGAGGGTGAAATGGTTGGAAGGTTCGATCTCCTGCCCCAGACATCTGAAAGAGGAACTGTCCACCTGTAACTGGCCGCGGCCGAGGAAGCCGCGCATTTTTGCTTGGTTGGGCCGCTAGCGAGACGACGTGGCCTGCGCCAAATTGATCCAGGTCAATCGTGCGGTTTGCAACGCAGGGCCAAGGGCATTCCAAGCGCCGACACGAGAACAGTGGCAGCACCTAGCCACTGTTTTGCAGTCAGGGTTTCCTGAAGAAAAACAGATGCAAAGATAGACGTAAACATCGGAACTAGCGGCAGCAACAGTGCGGCCGCGGTCGCGCTCATGCGTTCCAGCGCAATGCCGTAGAGAAGAAACGGAATTGACATGAGCAGCAATCCGGATGCGACCACCAAAATAACATCAGTGATAGTTGGCGTGAGCATCGGCAATGGACGAACACCAATCCATACACATGCCACTGCTGCGAACGCGACGATTTGGCTTACTGTCGTAAGCCGCAGCGCATCTATCCGATCCGACATCAACCGGACTGTGATGCTGTAGAGCGAGGCAAATAGAACACCGCCGAGGACGAGGCCGACTCCCAGTCCGCGCGTTGCGTAGGGATCGGGTTCAGAGGTCCAGCTCAGCAAACTAACTCCGGCAAGGGCCAACAAGCAGAGCAAGCCGACGCCCCGGTTGGGGATCTCGCCAAGAATCAACCACGCGAGGAGTATGATCATGGGCGTTTCAACTGCGAACAGGATCGCTTCCACAGACGCCGGCAGCATCGTCAGGCCGAAGGTCGACAAACCAGACGCAAGCGCCGGCTGCAGGAGGCCCGGAAGGCCAGCACGCCAATCGCTCAAGCGAGGCGGCGCGCCTGACCAGATGGATAGTACGGTCAGGCTTGCGGCGCTCACAGCCAACTGCCCTGTTAATAGCGAGAGCGGCTCGATACAGCAGAGGGCGGCCTTGGACAGGACGTTTCCGATACTCCAGCTGACCATCGCAAGGGTTCCGCAAAGAAGCGGTACGAAAAGGCTAGGCTGCTTCATCGGATGGCTTTTCGCTTGCATCAGACCGTATGACACCCAGGTTCGTGGAATAGGTCAGCAGCCGTGGATGCCTCCATGGTTAGAGGAAACGTCGCACTCAGCCTCCTCCAGAGATAGCGATCAAGGTTCGGGACGGTACCGGATCTGCGAGATAAAGAACCAGGGTGCAAACTTTAGGCATCGCTTGTTCAATCGTGAGGTTGATCACGCGCCCGATGAGTGAATGCTAACGGCCGAGTAATCCAAATCGGCCCGCATGCGTGTGACGCATCGAGCAAAAGGAACCACCCTAACCGCTCCTAGAGAGCTACTCAGGATTTTATCGAAAATCCGGCCAAGCATCAGGAACTGCGATCGGGTGCTGCGTCGCCATCCTTTTTGAGCGTCGGCCACTCCTCTGCGCGTCGGGCTAGCTTCTCATATTCCTCGGCGATCTTAAGGAGCCTATCTCTGGACTTGCCTTCAGCGAACGACACCGCTTTGGTCCGCGTCGCTTCCGCACGGCTTCGCCAGAATTTTGGATCGTAGAACGGATCTTTGGGTTTCATGTACATGAGATGCACTTCGTGCATGAAGAGAATGCGACACCAGCCCTCCGTATCATTACGTAGTTGCCCTCCCCGCAAAATTCGCAAATTCGAATCCAATCCGTATTTCGGAGGGAGTGAAGCCGGGGACGCGATTGGCTTGCGCAAATTGCGGAAGTCACCCGGCCCAGCCGTCAACTCAATTTGCATCGATGACGGCTGTCCTGATGACCGGTGCGCCTCCGGCCTCTGCTGAGCGCAGGTCGAGCCAAGCTCAATGAGGATTTCTGAGTGCGCGCGCTAACCGTCGGCGACAGACCGGCGGGTTGAGCTAGAACAAAGTTCTTCCGCCCCGGGTCCGCTACATGATCCGGCGGGGTGAAGGAGAAATGCAGATGCGATCGGATCTGGCGCAACCCTATGGGCAGGACAGGCTGCCGCGCTACACCAGTTACCCCACGGCTCCGCACTTCTCGCCGGCCATCGGCGAGGAGGACTACCGCCGCTGGCTGAAGTCGATATCGCTCCAGCAGCCGGCGTCGATGTACCTGCACGTGCCCTTCTGCCGGTCGATGTGCTGGTACTGCGGCTGTCACTCCTCGGTCACCAAGCGCGAGGACCCGATCGCAAACTATGCAGCGGGCCTGCGCACCGAAGCGGGGCTCGTAGCCGAAACGATCGGCCAGCGACTGCCGATCTCCCATATTCACTTCGGCGGCGGGACGCCGACAATCATGTCGCCCGAGATGTTCGCGGACCTCGTCGGCGCGCTGCGGTATGCATATTTCGTTCTGCCCGATGCGGAGATCGCGGTCGAAATCGATCCGCGCACGCTGACTGAACAGATGACGAAGGCGCTCGGCTATTGCGGCGTCAACCGCGCGAGCCTGGGAGTCCAGAGCTTCGATCCCGCCGTGCAGCGCGCCATCAATCGCATGCAGAGCTTCGAGCAAACCGCAGCGTCGGTCGCGCGCCTGCGCCATCTTGGTATCAAGCGAATCAATTTCGACCTACTCTATGGCCTACCTCTTCAGACAGTGGATTCATGTCTCGATACCGTCGCCAAATGCATCGAACTCCGCCCGGATCGCTTTTCGGTGTTCGGCTACGCGCATGTCCCCTCGTTCAAGAGGCATCAACGCAAGATCGCTGATGATGCCCTTCCCGGCAGCATCAAGCGCCACCTGCAGTCCGAAACAATAGCGGAGGCTCTGCTGGACGCCGGCTACGTCCGCATCGGCCTCGACCATTTCGCTCTTCCCGACGACAATCTGGCCATCGCGCGGCAGGACGGCCGGCTAAAGCGCAATTTCCAGGGCTACACCGACGATTCCGCCGACACGCTGATTGGCCTCGGTGCCAGTGCGATCGGCCGCATGCCGCAAGGCTTCATTCAGAACATCGTCCCGACGCGCGACTATCTCGCGCGCATCGCCGAAGGACGGCCTGCGATCGCCAAGGGCTATCGCTTCACCGCGGAAGATCGTTTCCGTGCCGACATCATCGAGCGGATCATGTGCGATCTTGCCGTCGATCTGTCCCGGATATCCAAGGTACACGGCCGTGACCTCAAGTCCGCCATCGTCGATCGATCACGAATCGAACGCCTCATCGTCGACGGGGCAGTGACCATGATCGACGATCGGCTTTCAATCAGCGAGGGCGCGGAATTCCTGGTTCGCAGCGTCGCATCAGCATTCGATGCGCATCTTGCCAGCTCCGCTGCGACGCACAGCCGGGCGGTCTGATCAAGCTCACTTTGCCGCCAGCGAGGGCGTTTGAACAGCCTCCAGGTCTCCGTCGCGGGTCTGGGGGGTCTTTGTGTCAAGAATCCTCAAGGCGACCAGCGTCCTCATCATCCTGCGCCGTGCCGGCCGCGATGGTGAACATGCGAGCGTCGAGCACCATGCGTTCGAGCGGATAGTCGCGCGAATAGCCCCTGGCGCCGAACAGTTGCAGCGCCTGGTTGGTCACATTGTTGGCCGCCTCGGAAGCGATGATCTTCGCCTGCGTGGCGAGAAGCGGATCGGGAAAGGGATCGGCGCTGAGCGCAGCCTGATGCAGCGACAACCTTGCCGCATTGAGCGCGTTCGCCATGTCTGCCAGCCTCCACTGCAATCGGCGATCGGGCGCCCGAATTGCCGCTCCTTCACGAATGTCGGCGCCTTCTCGAACGCGCCCTGCGCGAGGCCGAGCCCGACCAAGCGGGTGCGCACGTATTGAGCTGTTTATAAACTTGGCTTTGCTTATGCCTCGCAGACACTCGGTGGCAGCCGGACCCAGCAAGATACACCCGTAGGCGCGACGATTTCCTTCGAAGGCGCGCTAGGTCAAGTTTCTTCCAGGACGAACGTGTAAAGGCGGCACATCTAAAGCGCCTGCATCTCGGGAATAAAAGCTCTTCGCTTTCGAACTGCTACCGCTACGCGCAGTTTACGCTGACAAGGATCGAAAACCTGTTCAATTTTCGATCGCTCCACTTGCCGGCTTAAGGGATCAGCCGTGCTGGACCTAGCGCTTACGTGCACGGCCCCGCTCGGGCTAGATGGGAATGGAACTGAGATTTGCCAGTGCAAGGCCTCTCACCCTATTCGCGCCAGATGGCACTTGGGCCTGCGAGTTTTAGATATATCCACACGAGTAGTCCTGGCGAGGGCTTGAATCGCACGTAGCGTTAGATTGTACGGTCTTAAAAAGCAGGTGGCGCCCCTCTGGCCATTTCAACGCTTCCAACCAAGTGATGAGAATTGCTAATGTCCCACACTCGTGAGCTCACGTCGCAAAATCACGATGCTCGAGCACTCACCCGAAAGCAAAGTGGTCCATCAGCCGCATCGCAAACCTACCACGTTGCGCCCGGAATAGGATGAGAGTCTGGCGCGATCTGCGCAGCATGTGGGTGATAGCCACGGCTGTTACAGACCGCTCCTGGTTCTCTCTCCCCGACCAGATGCAGCTTCGGCGGCATTTGGAGGTAGCTCAATCCACAATGCTTGCGAGGTATATCTTACCGGTATCGAAACTTCTTTCGTCTACCCGGGTCGCAATCGTTGTTTCGCCCGGCGTTGGCGGCTCTGGCTCATCGGCGACCGGCGGCTTGTTAGCCGCCTCCATGCGCTCGGAAGCTACGGCATCTACGAATAGGACGACCGAAGCACCGCTGCGATAGGTGTGCAGATACGCGAGTGCGCTTCCGCGGCCGTCAATGCTTTGAATGGTCCCGCCCTGTTTCGCGGTAGACAGGTCACGCTGCGCTTCGCGCAGAAAGGACAATACCGCAGGTTGTCTCAACATGAAGAGGATATCGTGAATCAAAAGCTGCGAACGTATCGGTCTTGGTTTTTCAAAGTACACCGCTGTGCAGCATCACTTGCCGTTGCTGCTGTGACTACCACGGTTCTATGCGCCGAACAGGCGGGTGCGCGAGATCGGCTGGCGACACCGGAGGAACGAGAAGCTTGCACACCGGACGTGCTTCGCCTTTGTAGCAGCCACATACCTGATGCAGGAGCCATCACTTCCTGTCTCAGAGCCAAGTTCGGAAACCTGAGTGACCAATGTCGCTACGTGATATCGTTTCGAGACTCTGCCAAGCGAAAGGAAAGCTCGAAGTGAGCCGGCGCCGATAGCCCGCCGGCTTCGATTGCCTACGTTCGAGACCAGCCCCTGGGGCTGAATTGCAGGATGGCAACGCCGAATGGGGACAGATGAAAGGGCGCGGGTAATTGAGGCTGCACCAACCGCTTGCGAATGACGGAATTCTTGGCGCTGGACACTTACTTGGACGAACAGGCGAATGCGTGAAATACCCTTCCAAACCGTTCTGATCGCCAACAGAGGCGAGATTGCCGTACGAATCATCAAAACCTTGCGAGGGCTGGGGCTTCGCTCTGCAATTGTCTACCACGATGAGGATGCGGGGACGCCGGCTGTTGCCATGGCTGACACGGCGATTGCGATCAGCGGTCGCACTCCGATTGCCGCCTATCTCGATATCCCGCAAATCATCGCTGCTGCCCACAAGGCGAGCGCGGACGCCCTTCATCCGGGCTATGGGTTTCTCTCCGAGAATGCTGAGTTCGCCAGGGCCGTGACAAAGGCGGGCATTGCTTTCATCGGGCCAGCTCCGGAAAGCATCGAACTGATGGGCGACAAAATCAGGGCTCGCAACTTCGTTCAGCGGAGCGGTTTTCCGGTTGCACCTTCCGCGATCGAAGAAGATGATCCAGCGACATTCACATTCAGGGCGCGAACTGTCGGCGTTCCTTTGCTGGTGAAGCCATCGGCTGGAGGTGGCGGCAAGGGCATGCGGATCGTGCGCGACGTCGCTAACTTGGAGGAAGCGATTGCGCAGGCGCGCAGTGAGGCGCAGAGATACTTCGGCGATGCCCGGCTTTACATCGAACGATACGTCGAAAACCCGCGGCACATCGAAGTCCAGCTGCTCGGCGACTCCTTCGGAAACGTGGTCCATCTCTTCGAGCGAGAGTGCTCGGTCCAGCGCCGGTTCCAGAAAGTCATCGAGGAGGCGCCGTCCCCCACACTATCGCCGGAGTTGCAGAGGCGGATCTGCGAAGCTGCCGCGGGCATCGCGCGTGCCGCCAAATACCAGAACGCAGGCACTGTCGAATTCATCTACGGCGGCGGAGAGTTCTATTTTCTCGAGATGAATACGCGTCTGCAAGTTGAGCATAGTGTGACCGAGATGATCACCGGCATCGATCTTGTTGCGCAACAGATCTATGTCGCCGCCGGCCGCGAACTTGGATTTTCGCAATCCGATATTGTCTCGAAAGGACACGCGATCGAGGCTAGACTGTATGCGGAAGCCCCGGAACGTGGGTATGTTCCGACGACTGGCAAGGTACTTGTTCTTGAGTATCCGGACGGCGACGGCATACGGGTCGACAGTGGCATCGTGCAAGGCCAGCAGATCACGACAGCGTTCGATCCCATGCTCGCAAAGATCATCGTGCATTCGCCCACGCGCATGGAGGCTGCGCTGAAGGCCCATCGGGCGATGCGCGAGCTGGTGCTTCTCGGCTGCGAGACAAACGTAAGCTTTCTTACACGTATCCTCCACGACAAGGCATTTTTGAGCGGACACGTCCATACGGGATATCTTGAGGAAAATCCGCATATTGCATCGAGCGAACCCGCGTCCGACTTATCTGACTTCCTCGCCACAGCCGCCCTCCTGGCGAGACCTGTCCGCGAATCTGCAGATGCCGTGCCCGAGCTTCACGTAGCGCTGGGCAGCTGGAGAAACTGACGTGAACCACTATTTTGAAGTTGATGGCGTAGCTTATCAACTATCGCTTTCGCGTTGCCAACATGGCTATCGGCTTTGCTTGAGCAATCAAGTGATTGCTCCAATCGCGTTCTCCCAGCAAAGCGAAGGCCGCGGCGTTCTTACCATCGCTGGCGAAAGCGAACCGGTTCGGTTCGCCATCGACGGCGATGTTGTTCATGTGCATATGCGCGACAGGACGCGCATTTTGCACTACCGCGACCCATTGAGAACGCTCGCTTGCGCGAACAATAAGCCACATCATCTGATGGCGCGCGCGCCGATGCCTGGCCTGGTCGTTACGACCAGCGTTTCGCCTGGCCAAGCCGTTTCCGCAGGCACGCCGCTGATGAAAATCGAGAGCATGAAGTTGGAAACTATCATACGCTCTCCACGAGACGGGGTGATCGACCGGATTCACTTCAACGAAGGCGAAAGCTTCGAGCAAGACGCAGTGCTGGTTACGCTCTCCGAGGAAGGGCGCTGAGATGCAGCGGATCGCTTCTGCAGTGGATGTCAAATCCCAAGAATTTCGCCTCAACCAACTCCATAACAGACGACTCGCGGCCGAATTGAAGGAACGACAACGTACCGTCCGCTTCAACCGCGCTGAACGGGAACTTGAGCGGCTGCGCCGGCAGAACAAACTGTTTGTACGGGATCGGGTCGAGGCTTTGCTCGATCCAGATACGCCGTTCCTCGAGCTTTCGACTCTAGCCGCTAACAAGGCTTACGACGGCGATGTGCCCGGCGCAGCGCAGGTCGTCGGCATCGGCATCGTAGCGGGTCACGAAGTCATTGTTCACGCCGACGACGCTAGCGTGAAGGGCGGCGCATGGTATCCGCTGTCTGTCAAGAAGATCGTGCGGGCCTTGGACATCGCGATCGAGAACCGTTTGCCTGTTGTTCATCTGTGCGACTGTGCTGGTGGATTTCTGCCTTTGCAGGCGGAGTTCTTCGCGGATCGATACTACGCCGGGCGAATCTTCCGCAATCAGTCCATTCTCTCGAAGATGGCAGTGCCGCAAGTCGCCATCGCAATGGGTCATTGTACCGCAGGGGGGGCGTACGTCCCCGCGCTTAGCGACTACAACATCATCGTGGAGGGAACGGGCGCGATTTTTCTAGGGGGACCCCCGGTCGTGAAAGCGGCCACGGGCGAAACGGTATCCGCCGAAGAGCTTGGCGGCGCTCATATGCATACCAGCGTGTCTGGAACGAGTGACTATCTCGCAAACTCCGAGATGCACGCGATTGCCATCGCGCGGGACATTGTCGCTGGCTTCAATCCTGCTACGAAAGCCTCGATCAATAGAGTCGCTCCGGAGCCGCCCGCTTACGATGCGTCTGAGTTGTACGGTATTCTTCCCAGGGATCCTCGAGTGCAGTTCGACATGCGGGAGATTATCGCCCGTCTGGTCGACGGCAGCCGATTCCACGAATACCAGCCTCGCTATGGCGAGTCTTTGGTGTGCGGCTTCGCCCGCCTTTATGGATATCACATCGGGCTTATTGCAAACAACGGCGCACTGTTCGGCGATAGCGCGCTGAAGGGCGCTCACTTCATCCAGTTGTGCGACAAGAACCGAACGCCTCTGCTGTTTCTGCAGAATATCACGGGTTTCATGGTCGGCCGCGAATACGAACGGCGCGGCATCACCAAGGATGGCGCCAAGCTGATCATGGCCGTCTCTGGAGCGTCGGTGCCTAAATTCACGGTTATTTGCAACCGCTCCCACGGAGCGGGGACATTCGCTATGGCGGGACGAGCTTTCGATTCACGCTTTATGTTCTCCTGGCCGCAGTCTCAGATTTCAGCGATGGGTGCAGAGCAAGCGGCAGGCGTGCTTACGCATGTCAAGGCAAGACAATTGGCCCGGGCGGGTGGACGCTTATCGGAACAAGAGTTGGCGGCCATCCGAGAGCCTATTGTCGAAGAGTATCGGGAACGATCGAGCGCCTACTATGCAACTTCCGAAATCTGGGACGACGGCATTCTTGATCCCGTCGACACCAGAAGCGCGCTCGCAATCGTCCTGAGCGCTTCGCTCAATACTCCCATCGAGGCGCCACGTTACGGCGTCTTCAGAATGTAGCGATCGGATCAGGCGCAAAGCGAGAAGGCGTTGATCATGCCGATTCTTCGATTTGACTGGCTTCCAAATCGGCGGCTGGGTCTACCTCCACGCTCACGGAAAGGCAGATAAGTAAAACGCATCACCTTCGCCGCGGCCTTCCGTCGATAAAAACTGGATCTGAACTATATGTGCTCCAGTGTCGAAACTTTCGAAGCAGCTAGAGAAAACCGAATTCGAACCCGCTCCGGTGGCGACCACTGAGACGCTGATGCATCAGCGAAGTTTGACGCAAGCACGGGCGACCGGCCCCGAAACGGTTTCGTGAGCTTCCGAGCCGATATGTTCTTGAGCCAAAGCGATTCGCCGTGTCAAGCACGCAGCTTGCGCCTACCGCCTTTGGGTCCGGACTAGGTTTCGCCTCTCAAAGGATCAACGCCCGCGACCGAAGCGCCCGAAGCGGCGCTCTCGTCGCCCCGAACGGACCGAGGAGCACACCTAGTGGACAAGTCCAACAAACAATCAACATTTGAAGAACATTCCGATCAAGGACAGGCGGTAAATGACTGGAAATGGCATCACGGCCTGAACCGCGAAGATGCGCAGCGCGTCCCTCGCAAGGTCCAAGTTCGCAGATTTGTAAGAGAGGCTGCCCTCGATTCAGTCCCGATTGCGCTTCGCGCTCTGATATTGATCAACTGTGGAGCTGGGCTTGCAGTCATGTCATCTCTCGAAGGCGTAGCAACCAGAGTCACAATCGATCTGAGCCTTATCGGCGCCCTCTCTTCAGCAGCGATGTACTTCGCGTTGGGGGCTGCGCTCGCTTTCCTTGCAATGTTCGCCGGCGCCGCTGCTGAAATCGCGGTTTCGAGGCTCAGGACTTTTGAGCCACAACGGATACAAGAGGCGCGCCGCTTGCGCGCTGCGAACGCCGCGCGCATTTGCCACGTCTGTTCGTTTGTTTTCGCGCTGGCCTCGCTAGCTTTGTTCGCTTCTGGAATGGCCGATGCGAGCTCCACACTCCCGATGCTTCTGCAGAGGTAAGCTGCCCAACCGCCTTTGGACTTGATTAGAACCGAGCTCGCTGAGAACTGCCAGGAGCCCTCGCCCATGCAGTGCCCGAAATGCAACTCCGATGACTAGTGCGAAATCGCGTCACATGATCCCTGGAGCGGTCGACCGATGATCGCCTGCAATGTCTGCGGCGAATATACCGTGCACAAGCCGGCCGAGCGCGAGGAGGCGTACGCGGTCATTGCCGGCGCCCTGACTGGCGAGCACCAACACGACGCGCCGGCTGATGCGGGCAAGATCCTGGATGCCCTGGAGAATGCTGGTCTAACGATCACGCGCAGCTGAAAGCGAATAAAAAACTGACCCGCCCATGAACAGCGGTGCGTGGTTGTAATGCGAGGCTTCACGCCGCTGTCACCGATCTGAAGCGGCAGGTGGATCGAGATCCATAAGCTAAAGAACTTCCAGACACTGCCTAGCGCCTGCTATGAGTTCTCGACTTCGCGGCTGTCTGTAGCGAATCTTTGTCGTGAACAGCCGGTAAGCGATCGCGATCGTCTGTGGACGCTCCTGATGACGATTGCGCCCTCGTCTCGCCCATCTGGCACGACAATGCTAGGTGCCGTGACGATCTCGACTAGAAACATCGTAGGATAACCATGTAATGTACGGGCCCTACGGCTGTTGCCGGCGATAGTCGTCCAGCCATTTTAGCCAGCCCAAGGCAGGATGAGTTCTGAGTCTGTCCTGAAGGTTTGATTGGGCGTCGATCCCGATCGGTTCGATAACCAGCATGAATGTCGGAAACACCATGATTTGCGAAGGGGACGGCAGCACTCGTGGCCGCCGCGGGCGGGCCCGCTCCTCGGCCGCCAAGATTTCTCAGTCGTCCTGGTCGGCCTGGAAACACCCGGCGACCCGTTCCAATGTCAGTAACTAACCTTTCGAAGTGGTTTCTCAGACGCTTGTGTCCCCGTCACTCTGGAACGCGCGAGATTGCATATTGGGACGGCATAATTGGTTCAGCCAAGCCACTAAAAGGGATTGAACCTGACGCTGCGTTAGGTTGTAGGAATGAATTATGACCAAACCTACGCCACGCAAGCCATCGGCACCGGTGACCCGCCAGCCGAGGGACTGAAGGGCGGCGACGCCAATGCCAATGCAGTGGCGCTGAAAAGCGTGCTCGACGGCACGCCAAGCCCATATCGCGGTATCGCGCTTCTCAATGCGGCCGCGGCATTGATCGTGGCCGGCCGTGCCAAAACCTTGAAGGAAGGCGTCGCACTAGGGCAGAAATCGCTTGGTAGCGGCGGCGCCGTTGAAACAACTAATCGCAGTATCCAACGCCTAACAGCCGAGCCTAACCGATGTCCGATATCTTGACGAAGATCAAAGCCTACAAACGCGAAGAGATCGCAGCCGCCAAGCGCGCCTTGCCACTTTCAGAGGTCGAAACGCTCGCACGGCAGGCCTCGCCGCCGCGGGGTTTTCTCGCCGCCATCTGCAACAAGCACGCAGCAGATGAATATGCGCTGATCGCCGAGATCAAAAAGGCCTCTCCCACCAAGGGCCTTATCCGGAGCGACTTCGATCTGCCCTCGCTAGCCAGGGCCTATGAAGGGGGCGGCGCTGCCTGTCTGTCGGTACTGACGGAAACGCACCTCTTCCAGGGGCACCCTGATTCCACGGTCGCGGCGCGCGCGGCATCATATCTTCCGGTGCTGCGCAAGGACTTCTTGCTTGACACCTATCAGGTGGCCGAAGCGCGCGCTCAGGGAGCCGACTGCATTCTGATCATCATGGCGGCGCTTGAAGACGAAGCCGCGCGTGAGATTGAGGCTGCGGCAATGTCTCATGGTATGGATGTGCTGATCGAGATCAACGACGTCGAGGAGATCGATCGGGCGCTTAAACTCCGCTCGCCGATGATCGGCATCAACAACCGCAACCTGCGCACCTTCGAGACCGCTCTTACGATCAGCGAGGCGCTGGCGCCGCTCCTACCCAAGAATCGCGTGATCGTCGGCGAAAGCGGTATCCGCTCGCAGGGCGATGTTCTGCGTCTTTCGCGGCTTGGCATTTCGACCTTCCTGGTCGGAGAAAGTCTGATGCGGCAGGCTGATGTGAGGGCGGCGACCCGCGCGCTGCTCTCGCGCGAGGCGGCGGCTTCAACCGGAGCGCAGTAATGCGCGACAAAACCTCCCAGCCAAGCTCCCTTCGGTCCGAATACTGCTCGGCGGCGCCGCTGTTCGACGACGGCTATTCAGCATTCGGAAGGTCCGCAGAACTCTCACGTCAGCCCCTAGCCGGTAATCTCCCCTGCTTTGAGTGGGGCGATAAGTGCAGCCGGTGATGGAGAGGCGAAATGCAGCGTTTGAACCAAATAACGGTGCCCTAGCGCGGGATTAACGGCAGAATCATGGAAAGTCTTAAAATCGAGGCAGAGATTCGTCAGATGAGTGCGGTCTATGCTCGGAGCAGCGCGCTTTTCGGGCGGCAGCATGCGTACCGCATCAATCCTGCCGAGCTGATCGAGGCCAAGGCGGCGGCTGACATATCGAGCGCCGCTCAGATCGCCAGAGCTGGAGCGAAGCGCCCCACCGAGATCATCGAAGAGATAGGCGGCTCGGTGAATCGCGCTCCGCGCTGGAGCGCCAAAAGAGGCAAACAATGATTTCTTGGCAGACAGACACGGTACCCGGATCGATCGCGCTGATCGAACTCATGTTTCGTAAGCTTCGCGAAGTGATCGATACAGACGCCTCGATCCCGCCTGAGCTGCGGCTTTCGTTGCACGCGACGCTGGATGAGCGCCTTATCTCCGGGAAAAATCGCCTTCTCGACAGTATCAGCAGGCAAAATGGCGCTTGGGCGATGCCCATGTCACCACCGAGGAATGATTTGCAGTGAATGATGCCCCGCGCGGACAGGTTACGGATGGCCAGCCCTTCGGAGTACCGGCATCCTGCCCGTCGCTCTTCCCGCCCTACGACACGAGGAAGTGGAACGTACTCGATCTGACGCGGAGGCGCGACGAAGGTTATGTCCAAGCGGAGCCAGCTGTTGTGTTCAGCTGCATCGCCAGGTCAGTCAGATTACAGGTGCCACCAAGCGCGAACAGCGCGGAGGCAACTTCAACGGTCGCGAACCTGCGCGATCTCCGCATGCCTCAAAGGTTCGAAGTCAAACGCCACTCTGGAGCTGGGCTATGAGCTGGCAATCGCCTCCCCCGATAAGCGAAATTCAGTCCATCGAGGCGATCGAGTTTCGCCAAGCCATGCGAAATCTGGCGAGCGGCGTGTCCATTGTAGCGACCGGAACGGCCGACGGACGGCGCGGCTTAACTGTCAGCTCTATTACCTCGATCTGCATGGAGCCTCCCTGCCTGCTGGTCGGCATTAATGCCAGTTCCGAAACTCACGACGCGATACTCGCCAACGGCACCCTTTGTGTGAGTCTTCTTGGCGGCAATCAGCAGGACCTCGCACTGCGTTTTGCCGGCCGGCACGGCGCCAACGGCGCCGACCGTTTCGATACAGCGGCATGGGGTCATGGGGTCCTTGACGTACCGGTTCTGCTAAGCGCAATTTGTGTGCTCGACTGCGTCTTGCATCATTACCAAGTCGTCGGCACCCATGGGATCTTTGTCGGCCGGATCGTCGCAACGCGATCAGCTCAAGGCAATCCACTCATCAACTTCCGTGGGGGGCTTCGAACGCTACTGTACGGCTGAGTGCGTGTTTTCACCGCAAGGTCTCTATTCGTAATAGAAACTCGACGGCTGGGCTAGTGTTGAAAGCCACAATGAAGGATCCCGATTTATGATCATAGAATGCTCGCCGGAGGGAGAAATGCAACTGGCGGGTTTAAGGTCGTCTTGAAGGGCACGCATGCCGCTAAGCCTTCAGACTTGAATGGGATCACGGTCGTTGACCAGGACAATGCTCTGGTGCCTATTGATTTAGTGCCTATCCTGCCTGGCTGCCCCAAGGACAAACCTGGGATGCAGCATTCGCCAAGATGGTCGCAAGCGCGCGCGAGCGCGGCTGGATTGACGCTAAAGCAATGCGATTCGCGCACATATCGAAAGACGGCTCTCATCAGAAAAATCCTAGGCAGCTCGCATCCTGAGTTCGTGCCCAGCATGCACGTGACACTCGTCTATCTGTCTGGATAGCGGCTCTTGTTGGCAGCTCGGCTTCTTACCTGATGCGAACCTTATGATGGCGGCGAAAAGATCAGCCTTGAATGGCAACTCGATTCTGATCAGCTGCGCCGCTCGAAGACGGCGCCTGCTGGGATAGCAACGCAAGCCCGGCTCGCGCCAGATCTTATGAGGAAAGAATGGCAGTGCATTTTTCAGTTTCGTATATCGCTGCTCGCGGCAGGTTTTAGGGGTTTGAACATATTCACCCGGCGGCCGCCCAAAACGACTTGAATCGTACGTAGCGTCACATTGTACGATATCAAAGGCACCGGTTTCCGGCCGGCCGCGGTCAATAAACGAAACGTGGTTTTGTTTTGTCCGCACAGATCCCTCGGAGCTGGTATGGCGACAAGATCGCGCAAACGAATAACGGTCGATTGGGCTGCAGAAGCTAAGGAGCAGGAACGGCACATTCCGCCCGCCACAATCGGCGCGGCATCGCAAAAGATTGCCCGGTTCTCGGAGGGGCAATGTGAAAGGACCTGACGGCTCCAGGAAGGTCTTTCTAGTCAATCACACTGAATGCCAATGCCGGGCCATGTCGGCTTCAAAGATGGAGATGCTGGAGCCGCCTATATGTGGAGCGAACCTGCATTGGGATCGCAGAAACTCTCCTCATGGTGCGCTTATCGAAATTATCGGATGTATGCAGAGGCCCTGTTGAGCAAACTAAAGTACGTGAGCAAGAACCTGCACTTTGAGCCCTTGAGTCACATCCCCCTACCTGAGCCTCATGACATCGCCACAAGCTGCATCCTTTTTGCAGATACCTGACGCAAGGCGCCTCATCTAACACCATCAAACGGTAATCGATACATCCCGGGACGTTGATGAGCTCTCATTGCCGCTTCGGGAGGATATACGGTGCAACCCAGGGAAAGCGGAAGACTGATGATTGATCTCTGCGCGCTGATTGAGCGCAACGCGGCGTTCTCTCCCGACAAGCCCGCGATCCATTTCGAGGGCGAGACCTTAAGTTACGCGACTTTCAATCAAAAGATCGAGCAGGTCGCTCGCGCCCTAAAAAGCCAGCTTGGTGTCGAGAGAGGCGATCGCGTCGCGATCCTTAGTCTTAACCGGCCTGACCATTTGCTGCTGCTCTATGCCTGCGCGCGGCTCGGCGCAATGCTCGTGCCATTGAATTGGAGGCTTGCGGTCGCTGAGCAGCTCTTCATCCTGTCCGACGCTGACACCAAGGTGCTGGTGCTCGAACACGCCTTCGAGGCGCTCCTGCCAGCCCTGGCCGATCAACTACCGGATATCTTTGTCGTTGGCTTGGATTTTGCGCCTCTTGGCGGAAGCAGATGGGATGGCCTGCTAGACCGAGGGCACGGCGATGGTCGCAATCCGCACACGGACCTGTCCTGTCCGCTTCTGATCGTCTATACCTCGGGCACCACCGGGCGGCCGAAAGGGGCTGTGCTGAGCCAGGAGGCCTTGCTGTGGAATGGGATGATGAGTCAGCACATGCACGGCATCACCTCGGCAGACCATGTCTTAACAGTGTTGCCGCTGTTCCACGTGGGTGGCCTCAACATCCAGACGACGCCAGCTTTGCATCACGGCGCGACCGTTACGATTCACACGCGGTTTACGCCAGAGGCGACGCTCGCTGCGATCGAGCGCGACCGGCCAACGCTGACTGTCCTGGTGCCTGCCACGATTCAAGCCCTGACCGAGCATCCCCAGTGGTCGACCACCGACCTCACCTCACTGAGAGCGATTTCCACCGGCTCCACCATGGTGCCGCAGCACCTGATCGAACGCTTCGTCGCACGCAGCGTACCAGTGTTGCAGGTCTATGGCTCCACGGAGACGTGCCCAATTGCTGTCTATACGAGACTCGGCGGTGATCTCTCGCGTGAGGGTACGACTGGCCTGCCCGGCCTTTGCTGCGAAGTGGAAATCATCAATGATGCGGGGAGCAGGCAACCGCCAGGAACCCTGGGCGAGATCGTAGTGCGCGGGCCTAATGTCTTCTGCGAATATTGGGGCAATCAAGACGCAACGGGCGAGGCGCTGCATAATGGCTGGTATCACACGGGGGACATCGGCCGCCGCGATGCCGATGGATATTTCTGGGTGCAGGATCGCAAGAAGAATCTGATCATTTCCGGCGGAGAAAACATTTACCCGGCGGAAGTCGAGCGTGTGCTTATGGAGCATCCCGATGTCGCAGAATGCGCTGTGGTCGGTCGGCCCGATTCGCGCTGGGATGAAGTACCGGTGGCGTATGTGATCAGGAGGTCAAGCGCGCGGATTGAAGCGGAAGCGCTGAGCGCGCACATGCAGTCGCAGCTCGCCCGTTTCAAAGTGCCGCGCGAAATCATTTTCACGGAAGAACTGCCGAGGACGGCGCTCGGCAAGATTCAGCATTATATGCTGAAAGAGCTCGATGCGCGATCAACTCGGCAAAGAGACACCAAATAAGTATCGCGGATTGGGCGCTGCCAATATTCGCCTGCTGCAGGCGGTCTTCCGTCTCAAGCTCAATGAGGTCGTTTCGATCAAAATGTTCTACATGAATGCGCTGCCGCCCGTTCATGTAGTGCGGGACTGCGCTTCCGTCCAATATGCCAAGTGCCAAGGGAGCTCGTTGATGCCGCGAATCCTAATTATGAATGCCGGTACCGCCCAAATGTCCGGTGCCGATCTAACGGCACTCCAACTTTCGCTTGCCGCCAAGTCGGCTTGGCGCTCCGTATGGTTTGCGCAACCGGGCGACGTAATTGTCTCTCCGGTACCGATCCCGACTGACCTGCTACAATATGTTGGTGCGACATTAAGGTTCGACCCATCGACTGTCTTGGTGCTCGTGCCGGAAAACGCGCACGAGATAGGTGTCCTTAGTGATTTCACTCTACAGTCCAACACAATTGTTGAACAGATCCGCCGCCACATTTGTGACAAAACACATTGGAAGCTATATGCTTGCTACGCTACTGAAGGCGTTGCGCGCTTAGCGGCGATGCTCGGCATAGTGCAGAACGGGGACGAGTTCGCTCTGCAGCGGGGTCCTGATTTATTGAACCGCAAGAGCCACTTCCGTCAACTGGCAACAAGTACCATGCTTCCGTTGCCCAGTGGATGCATAGCAACAACTTCAGAAGAACTGTTCAGAGCGGTCAACTCGCTAAGGCTTGAAACCGGCAGCGTTATTGTAAAGTTGGACAATGGCGCCGGCGGGGTCGGAAATGTCATATTGACCGGCAAGGAGAGCGCTCCACTGCCTGGGGCAAGAGAGACCCGGCGGGTCCTTTGGCCGTCGTTTGATCCTGATCAACTTTGGTCTGAGCTGACAACCGCCTCATGTAAAATCGTGGTCGTAGAGTCATACCACGTGGCTCGTTCTCTCTTTTATCTTGAGTTTGAAATCGAGGAAAATGGTTCCATAGCATACGTCAATAGCGGCAACATACGTCTGCGTCGAAGCGAAGATCCGTCCGAAAGAGCTCTCGTCTGGACCGGACTAGAGCTTCCAAGCGACCTAAGCAATGAGCAGTACTCGACCGCTTACGAGCACGCCTATCGGTTTGTGGAGCTTGCGCGGACCTTGGGATACCGCGGAATGATCAACATAGATGCCGTTTTTTCGATCGACGGGAGTCTGCTCTTTAATGAAGCGAACGGTCGCTGGGGCGGGGGCTCGGTACTGCACAGCATTGCTGACCGGACGCTAGGATCCGACTATTCCCATTCTCACGTGATTTCATCCGTGCGGAACGTCCGACTAAACTCCCTCCGAGAGGCGATTGATTGTTTCGTCGATGAAGGATTGCTATTTGATAGCATACAGAAGGAAGGCGTTATTCCGCTTGCCGCCGATCAAGACGCAGGTACGGTCGAGTGCCTCGTGATCGCGCGCGATAGGCTCGTGGGCCGCAATTTCGAGCATCGATTATTGAGGATAGTCTGATCTGCACCACTGCCCCACGTCCACTATTCAAGATACTTTGTTCGGTCCATTTGCTTGTTCCAACTTGAACTACAGCCCTATTCCCGTAAGCATCCGCCCAAGCTTACGATTACCCACATTTTTGAGTCAGAGTTTTGCTCCCGTTGCGATATCGATGAATCGCGATAATCCGCGCCACATGATCAGATTCCCTGGTGGCGGATCGTTGGCGCGGGCGAGATAGCCGCCGAGCCTGGCGATCTTGATGAGATAATGCGACAATGTTTTTCGTTGTGTGCTGACTGGATTCTTGTCTTTGACGAGCCGATCAAGCAATTGGATTTCAGCTTTGGTCAGCACAAATTCCGGTGAAGCATTTGGCGCTGAACGATTGAGCATCGTCATCCAAAAAATGCGCCAGCTCACAACGCAGAATACCGAGATCAGATTCGTCAATCGCTGAGCAGTCCGCAGTTGCGAGTCCTCTGCCCTACAGCCGGATTTGAGTATCTTGTGGAAGACCTCGATCTTCCATCGCAGGGAATACCATTCGAGTTTCTCGATCGCATCCCCGCGCGATTGCACCGGAAGATCGGTCAGGAGTTTCCATTCAATCTTTTTTCTGTTCTTTGGCGCTCCTCTTTCATCAGCGTGGATCACCGTCAAAGTCAAAGCTGGATACCGCGACTGCTTGCCTATCGGTGGCAGAATACGGATTTTGCGATACCGGATTTCAAGAACAGCCTGATCTGGATTGCCCTTGCTATCCTGGACTTCGATCCGGTGGAGACCTTTGACCAAGACCTCATCCATTATCGTTGCAACGGTATGATCGCCATCGCCTGCCAGGCGATTGACACAGGTTCTTACCAAGAAATGCGTTCCAACCTCTTGGGCGGCGCAAAACAATTCATAAATATCGGCCTCACGATCACCGATATGGATGCATTGCGATGGCTTCTCGAAAAGCTCCGTGGATTGCTTGAGGTTCTCCAGCCACCGAATGCTCTCCTTGGTTTCAATGGGGATCCGTGTCAGGTTGACCTCGCGCCTGAGCGCAGCGACCCCTCTGAATTTCTTTCTGGTCCAGAACTTCACAGCGCTGAGCCCCAGTGGAAGCCCATCGAGGGTCACCGCAAGGCTCGAATGCATCAATATTCCGCATGTCGTGTACGTTTGGGGTTTTCCGTCCAATCTTCGAGAGTTGCTTTTGGGGATGCGCTTAATCATCCCGATCAGATCCGGGCGCTCCCTTTGATAGGTGAATTCGGTCGTATCATGCAGAACAAGAACAGGTCCCTTCGCAGCCGCGATGCGTTCCCGCGTCGATTTAAAATGACCAGACAGGATGTCGGCCTCGCTTACTCGTTCATTGGAGAAGAAACGATAGGCCGCCTTGGTATTCGCCCAGTCTTGGCAAACCATAGGAATGCTCTGGCCGACGTCTCCACCAATCTGCTTCAGCAGCATGCGAAATCTCTCGCCAAGCCGAGCGTCCTGGAATTCGCACAGCGCAGCTTCACGGTCAAACCAGGTCACCGCGTCAGACGCCGACCGATGCGCCTTCTCATCCCGGGCGCGTGAAGTCAGTCCCATAGAGCACCTCTTCTCGAATCAGGTGCCCATCAAAGAATCACAAGCGATTCTAGCGACTCAAGTTTTTCGGCTCAGTGCACCTCAAAAAAATGTGGGTAATCGTAAGCCGCCCAAGGCCGCGGGAGACTCTGGTCCGAACTCCAGGCCGGCCGTGCAATGATGTGTGGACGGCGTATTTTCCGCGATTGACGGCCGGTTCGTGCGATGGCCTCGTTTCTATCAAGGAGCGAGGTTATGCTGATCGAAGAGCAGCTTCGGGAGCGGCTAAAGAAGGTGGAGGCGCTGTATTTCGGCGCGACCACTGCGGGAGAACGTGATGCCGCCGAAGCCGCAGCAGAGCGGCTGAAGGCCAAGCTCGAGGAGGCCTGCCGCCGCGATCCCGCCGTCGAGATGAAGTTCAGCTTGCCGGACCAATGGTCGGTCCGATTGTTCATCGCCTTGTGCAGGCGTTATGGCATTCGGCCGTTCCGATATCCGCGGCAGCGCTCGACGACGATCATGGTCAGGGCGCCGCGCCGCTTTTTCGACACCGTGGTGTGGCGGCAGTTTTCTGACCTGCACACGGACCTCTGGCTCTATTTCGAGCAGACGACGGAGCGGCTGATCCGGGAGGCTATCCACGCCGATACTGCGGACGCCGAGACCGCAGTCGAGCCGGCCAGCCTACGATGACGCGCCTCATGCCGCCATCCCAGTTCGTTCGGGTGCGACACTCCATTTCCACGCCAGAAGATCGCGCAGCCCGTCGATGCCGGTTTGACCCGACGTGATAGTTAGGCTGCCTGAGCGGCGGCGGGATTTGACGCCGTGCGTTTCCATTCCCAGGGCAGCAGCTCATGGAGCCGCCCCTGCGGGATGCCGGCGATGCGGCCGAGTACGTCGGCAAGCCAGGCCAGCGGATCGATATCGTTGAGCTTGGCCGTCATGATCAGCGTGGCCATGGCAGCGGCACGGTCGGCCCCGCGTTCGGAGCCGGCGAACAGCCAGGATTTGCGTACGCATACGACGAAGACTTCGCCGGAGGAATACCTATTCCCAACCATCTGCTGGAGACCAAAGGCGCTTTGAGGAGATGGCAAAGCACTCTCTTCCAGGTCGACTTGCCGCTCGCGGCGATGTCGATTCTGCCATTCCACACTCAGCTTGTTCGGCTCACGATTGTCACGTTTCTCATAAACACACCACAACCGTGCAAACGGCTTAGTTTCTAGGCTGCCGACGCGCGGAGCACCAGAGTTCCGGCGCGAAGTAGATCGGCAGCCAACTTTGCGGTCATTGGCCCTGTTCTTAGTTGAATCAAATTACACCGGCGCTGCGGCGTTTATCGGCGCCGTCTGAAGTCCGCTCGCGAGTGCGACAGCATCGAGCAAGATCGTTTTCGTACGCTGACATACCAGACTACAACTAGTTCTGCTGCGATATGGCATGAAACGCGGCAGACCTGCCGACCTGACCGAAGGACGCGTCCGCGACGGCGGTGCTCGACGTGAGATCTCCGCAGGGGCTCGCGGCTCGCGATCTCTAACTGGGCACGATCAATTCGGCTCGTGTCCTTGCGCTTAGCCCCCAAACCCTAAACGCTCGTAATGCGAGGTCGATGACGCGGGCTCCGGCGACCTTGACGGCACGCGATCACTGGGTCAGAGCGCTAGCATGCGCGCGAGCGTTGTCATTATTGCTCATCGTCATGCCCGGGCTTCTCCGGCAGGACGAGTTTGCCCGGCATACCGAACCAGCACAATCAACGAATGTGCGATAGCCCTGAGCGACAGGGCAATTGGTTGAGCCAGAACAAAGCCGTTCCGCTATGGCCACGGGCGACGACGAGAATATTTGTGGCCGATACGGCCGCATCCAGTTAGAGCATCCGGCCCGCATCAATATACCTCATCCCGACGCCATTGCAGGCCGTGACATCTAGCTAGCCGACCGCACGCGAGCGACATGGTCTTCGACTATCCGGCGGTTCGCACCCTCGTATTTTGAACAAAAGTAGACGAGTGACCGACGCTCCCCCGCGTGCACTTTCCTTACCTCATGCCAGAACCTACATGTTGTGATAAGCACAGTTCCTAAGTGTGGACGAAACACCTGCAGTTTGCGGTCGGTTGGATACACAACGAACTCACCGCCCTCGAACTCTGTCGTGAGCTGAACAATTACAGAATATTCGAAGTCGGGGTCGCTCTCAGCATCTAAATGGATACCAACAAAGGACCCAGGCGGCATGCGATGCATTTGGCATCGGCGAATCACGTACTCCGATGACGCTCCGAAGATCCTTCTGAGCGCAGAGACCCGCTCTTTTCTTTCCAGTAGTTCGATAATCTGCGCTGAAGCGGTACCATTCACGTTGCTGGGATTATGGCCGGCGTGATCTAGCCGTACTCGTTTCACAAAAACGTTGTGACAATCGCCGGCATCTCCCTTCCGAACCTGTTCTTCTGGAACATCGGACTGAAGCTGATCGATCCTGGTCAACTCGTCCTTGGTGAACAGCGTATCGGGGGCAATCAGGACCGTACCTCTATCTGCCAGCTCTGCACGGTATTCCGCGATGGCATCTTCTGAAAGCAGACCACGTTTATCACTCATTGTGCGCGCCTTTCCGATTCACTCAAATTCGCCTCCTCTAATCCGCGTGCAACGAACGGATCGCCAAATCCCAATTCTCGCCGTCGAAATCCTCTACTTCTATGCTTTCGATCGTCGTTTTATCTAGGCATCGAACATTTACGCTGAATCCTGACGGGTTCGACCGCGGTCGATAAAATGGCTTTACGCCACAAACCCGACAAAACGTATGCCGAGCGATGTGCTTATTGAACTGGTATGTAGTGAGGACGTTTTCGCCGCATTCAATCCTGAGCTTGTCATCGGCAACGAGCATGTGCACAAATCCTGACATTTGGCAGATCGAGCAATTGCACTTCACTGCAGAAATCTCTGCTGGCGCTCGTACGTAGAACTTGACAGATCCACAATGACAGCGGCCGCTGTGCTCCACCTCCGCCCCACTATTTCCGTGAGGCGAACAACTTCCGACTAGATTGCGGCACCACTCTAAGCTGAGACCATACGCCCGATCGAATTCATCCAAGAAACGGTTATTGCAGTCGGCAGGAACCAGTTCGCTAATGAGCCTGGTTGTCATTTCTCCGTGATATTTCTCCGCAGGATCCGCGCCGCCGACATGGGCCTGGAAATACTCAAGATCGTCAGCTCGAGCATCAAACGTCTTCACTAAAGTAGTCCACAGTGCCTGGATCATCTCCGCAGCATGTAGCTCGAAGGCGACCATGTGGGCGCAGCGGACTATGGCATCTCGCGACGACAAGCCATGACATAGCGCACGAAGGTACCGGCTCGTTCTGGTGCTGTAGTTAGGCTGTATTGCGCGGCCAAGTAGGCGCGACGCATCTCTTCTAAAGAGCTTTGAGTGGAAGTTTTCTGTCTCCAGAATACTGGGTAGGGCAGCGTTGCCGCCCTGGAGAACCCGACTGTGTCCTCCCGTTTCATCCCAACAGATAAAGTTTGCGACCACACTGGTCAGCTCAACGTCCTTCGGGAGCCCTCGATTGCGGTGCATTGCCTCGAATACGAGATCCTTTTGCGATCCCGCCTGCAGATATGGGAACGCCTGTGACATCGCGAAGTATTCAGGTAGTAGACTGGCAGCCTGATCTTTGGAGATTTCCGCAGCAAACGGATGGGCGCCATGCAGATCCCGGGCTCTGCGCGCCAAGTGCTCGCCGACCGGTATCTCTGAAGGTTGATCCAGGTTAGAAGAAGAAGGTTGGGATAGCGTCATTCGAGTTCGGGCATGCAGAGAGAGAGAGAGAGAGAGAGAGAGAGAGAGAGCTTTCTTGCGCTAGACCTCGGAGCGCAACCGATACAGATCTCCTCAGATCGAGAGACTCTCCATGTTGTCCTGCGGTGCGTCTCCGGTTGGAGACGCGAAGTCGGAAACCTGACAACGTGGCACTATCATTCCACCTCGTCGTCCGGACCCAGAGCCTTTTGCTCACCTCAAGCAAGGCCCGTACCAATTCTCGCGACGCGTCCGGTTGGAAACGGCCTGAGCGGAGTCCGAAAGCGCGCGGTTATGCCTTTTTCAAGCAAGGCTCACGCAATCACTTTCGCGGCGGGCCGTTGCTGGGAGACGGGCCGGATCGATTAATTGATTTGTGCGATTGATTCAAACCGATGCCATCGCCGGCATGGTTGAGTGATGGTTCGCCGATTTAGGCTTCGTAACGGCACTGATGGGGCCTCGTGGGGTCGCCCTTGATGTAGCTGTTTGCGACGCATAACGGGATATAGAACAGCTTGTCATTTAGTGCACCGAATGCTCGAAGTACATTTCCGGCGTCTCGCTCGAACTTGAGTGCTGATTCAGCGCCAGGCGCGCGGCAAGCGGAAGCCATCGCCGAAGAGTCCGGTCCACGACCACATATCACAAAAGGATTTTGAATCCGGCTTGCCCTCCGCCGCCTTGGGCCCGACGCCGATGCGTGCGAAGTTCACGATGGCCTTCGAGACGAGCTGCGGATAGCTGAGGAGAAAGTTCTCCGGCTGGGTATGGATCAGCGCGGGCATATACTTGTAGTTTTTCAGATCCTCATACGCTTCATTCAGCATCTTCTTGTACAGTAAAAGAGTACTCGACGTGCTGCGAGCACCGCGCGACTTCACACGGAAGATCGCTTCCGCGGCAATTCTTCCAGAAATAACCGCAAGGTTCAGACGTCCACAATCGCTGGTATTGTTGAGTTCGGCGGCATCCCCAACCACCACCCAGCCCTTGCCGTAGAGCTGGGGTATGGTGTTGTAGCCGCGTTTCGGAATGAGGTGCGCGGAATATTCCTTGAGCTCTGAGCCGTTAATTAGCGGCAGAATCGACGGATGACGTTTGAAGCGTTCGAGTAGCCCGTAAGGCGTTTCGCCCGTTCGCTGGAGGTCGGAGACGAGGCAGCCGATGCCGAGCGAGATGCACTCCCTATTCGCATAGATAAACCCCATGCCCGTCATGCCGCGCGAGATGGTGCCGGCGGCCTCGATGATGACCCCTTCGTCGCGCTTGAGATTGAATCGAGATTCGATGATCTCGCGCGGCAAGAGGTGCATTTCCTTGAGCTGCAGCGCAATCTGGTCGGGCGTCAACCGCTCGCGCAAGCCCGCGCGCGTCCCGAGCCAGCCATTGGCGCCCTCGGCGAGCACCACTACATCGGCGTGGATTATGCCATCCTGGCGGTCGGTACGCACACCAATGACGCGGCCGCGACAATTCTGCACCAACTCCGTGACTGTAGTCTGGTACAAGACCGTGGCACCGGCCTCCCTCACCTTCCGGGAGAACCATTTATCGAATAGGGCGCGGATGACGATATACTGGTTCGGTCGCTTGTCATTGCAGTCGTTGAAGCGGTAGCGCAGCCCGACATGGGAGCGGCTATCCAATAACCAAAAGCGCTGCTCGACAAGGCGGCGCTCGAGCGGCGCGCCCTCGCGGAAATCGGGGGCCAGCTGTTCCATGATGTCCCCATCGAGAATGGCAGCCCGCACGTTCTTTGATCCGGAATATTCGCCGCGCTCCAGCTGCAGGACCTTCATGCCACGCTTGGCCATGGTCAGCGCCGCCGCGTTGCCGGCCATTCCGGCGCCAACCACGATGGCATCGAACCTCTCTTCGATCATTGGCCTCTCCCCTGTTCAGTGGCGCATGTTCTCAAAACGTACGCTCGCTTTCGACGCGGTCGCGTGAGCGCGGCGAACATCGACGGCGGCACAAGATGGTGACTCCCAACAGCAGGATCTCCGCCTGATGGCTGTTGACGAGATCGGTCGGCGCCATGCTGTAGGACTCGTCGCGGTAATCTGCGAACACGTTGACGGCTGGGACAAGCTCGGCGGGCGTAGGAGTAAGAATTCGACCGCGGCGCTGCGTGTCGCCTCGGCCACGGGACCGACAACCGACGCGAGATCAATCTTCCGCTTCTCGGCGACCTTGCGGCCCGTGCCAGGAGATTGGATGCACCTGCCCGCACCCCTGTTCGAAACGACCCAGACATGCTTGTCCGCCTTATGCCCCGGCAGCGCCTTCTTGGCAGCGCGCCCTTTGCGCAAGAAACGCGGGAGCACTTATCAGATAGCTCATCGCCAAGCCCCTTCGGATCAGGCATCGCGAGCTAGCGCCGCAAGGTCGGCCTCTAGCTTGGGCTGGTGCTTGAAGATGGCGTCGATCAATGCTTGCGCCGGCTGCTCGGCGGCCTCTACCAGCATCGCCTTCTCAGCGCGCGCGGACGGCGCGAAGACACGCTTGACGACGGTTGGCGAGCCCTTGAGACCGCATTTGGAGATGTCCTCGACACCAGCTTCCTGGGCGCTCCATTTCACAATCGGCGCCCGGGCGGCACGCAATGCATCGTCCATGGCACCGCGGCGAATCTGGTTGGTTGCCTCGAGCATGGTGATGAGACACGGTAGCCTGGTGCGGAGCACCTGGACGCCACCTTCGGAGCGCCGTTCTGTTTCTATTGTGCGCGCAGCGAGATCCAGCGCCCTGATCTTTGCGACGTAGGTAAGCTGCAGCACACCGAGCCGCTTCGCGACGCCGGGCCCAACCTGCGCGGTGTCGCCGTCGATGGTCTGCTTACCGGTGAAGATAAGGTCCGGCGGGCCGTATTCCTTGCCGATTTTGCGGATCGCGGTCGCGAGCGCGTAAGTCGTTGCCAGCGTATCGGCGCCCGCAAAGCAGCGGTCGGTGAGCAGTACGGCGCGATCGGCGCCAAAGGTCAGCGCTTTGCGTAATGAGTCCTCCGCTGATGGCGGCCCCATTGTAAGGACAGTGATCTCGCCACCGAACTTATCGCGCAGCTCCAACGCGGCCTCGAGCGCGAAGAGGTCGTATGGATTAATGATGGTGGGCACGCCCTGACGCATGATCGTGTTGGTCACGGGGTGCACGCGGATCTGCGCGGAGTCGGGAACCTGCTTGATGCAGACGACGTTGTGCATGTGCTTCTCCAGACGTTGCGACGGCTGGCGAACAGAACAGCAAGTGTCGTACCATTGCGTGAATTTCAATATCGGGCAGAAATACAACGGCTTTTGGGAAGCAATGTCACTGTCGCCTGACGTTCGCCGACGCAATTGCGACATTCGTCGTGACTACGACAGCCCGGCTCTCGCGGCGTGATTAGTTCTTGATCTCTCAATGAGAGCGGCCCCAGAGACAGGATGCGCTTTGCCGGAGTTGATCCACACGCGATTTTGGGTCTCGTAGCGGCCGCTGCGCTCACGAGAGGGCGTAAGCCCTGAGCCGAGTTGCACTGGACGATGCTTCGCGTCGAGAGGAGCAAGGCGCCGCAATACGCTTGCGGCGTCTGCGACCGCAAGGCACACGGCGGTTTCTTTTGCGCAGGCCCCGCATCGCGCAGCGGTCGCCGCATACGATGCCGCGCGAATCGAACGAGGTCGAACAGCCCCCGATGGTCTCACTGACGGTATCAGGCCGTGAGCTAATGGCCGATGGCGACATGGCCAACGGATTCTTGCTGACAGCTTCGCGTTCGCACGAGCGTAGAAGGCAAGGGACCGCCTGTGCCGGGCGGTTTATCCGATGATGCCAGAACCGGCGCTGACGGGGGGGCCGCATCCTATCGCGGCTCCAGGACCGCCCCAAACCATCACGCCTCTATTTTGTTTCGCCAACTATTCGCCATAAGCGGCTATAATCACGGCCCCGACACACCCAAAGTCCGACACTGCTTTAGAAGCGCTTGATCTCGACGCCATATTTCCTCAGGGCATAGCCAATTTGGCGCGGCGTAAGTCCGAGCAGGCGCGCCGCCTTTGCCTGTACCCAGCCGGATCTTTCCATGGCCGCGATGACACGCTCGCGATCTGCCATCTTCGCACCACCTACGAGAGCTGCGCCGACCGGTGCCAGCGGGGCGAGCTCGCTGCCGAAAGGCGGGATCGATGTAGCAGCCTCGGCCGGCGGCGCGGCGGGCTTAGCAGTCACTGGCCGGATCGGCCCCGACTGCAGCGCCGTCTCTTCCGATCCGCTCTTCCACAGCATCGCGGAAAGGCACTGGCCGTGGCAGCAGGCAAAGTCGTCTCTCACGATCGATGGTCCTGGTGTCAGAGTGGCGGTACGCTGCACGCAATTCTCAAGCTCGCGGACGTTTCCGGGAAAACCGCAGTTCGTCAGTACTTCAACCGCGCTTGCATCGAAGGTAAGCGTGCGGCCGTTCTCTCTGTTGAAATTCCTGAGAAACTCGGTCGCGAGGAGCGGAATATCACCGCGCCTTTCGCGCAACGGCGGCAGCAGCAAGGGGACCACGCTGATGCGATAATAGAGGTCGGCGCGGAACTCGTTCCTTGCCACCGCCTCTTCCAGGTTCTTATTCGTGGCGGCAATCACGCGAACATCGACCTTAATGGTCTGGTTGCCACCGACGCGCTCGAATTCCTGCTCCTGCAGTACGCGCAACAGCTTTGCCTGGAATGAGGCCGAGATCTCGCCGATCTCGTCCAAAAATAGCGTTCCCTTGTCGGCGAGCTCAAAGCGGCCTTTGCGCGCAGTGAACGCGCTGGTAAAGGCCCCCTTCTCATGACCGAACAATTCGGATTCCAGTACCGTCTCAGGCAGCGCCGCGCAATTGAGTTTTATGAAGGGCCGCTTGGCGCGTGCCGACCGCTCGTGAATGGCCTTAGCGACCAGCTCCTTTCCGGTACCGGACTCGCCGCGCAACAGCACCGTGCTGTTTGATTTGGCTACGACGGCGATCTTCTCGAGCAGCCTGCGCAGCGCCGGGCTGTCGCCAATAATCCCCTCGACATGGACCTTCTTGCGCTCCCGCGCAGGCTGTTTGAGCTCGGTCAATTCCTTTTGCAGCCGGTCCTTCTCCGCCATCAGTCGCTCGCGGTCACACGCGAACAGCCGATGCAGCTTCACTGTCTGCCCCGCTAGGTTGGCGATCATTGTGAGCAGCCGGACGTCGTAATCGAGCCGGTCGCTCGACGCGTTGTCTAGGATGCGATCGATCGTCAGCGTGCCCACGACATTCGCATCGATGCGAATGGGAACGCCGATGAACGAAACTGGCGTATCGTCGGAGGCCCCGAGCACCTCCTTGTCCGCAGCACTAAAGCTCGGATGCACTGCTACGTTTTCGGCCACGAGCGACTTGTCGGACGTCACGATCTCGTCGATTACCTTCTGCGGCAGGCGCATCCGGAAGTGCTCGTCGCTCCCTTCGCTCCAGCCGGCGCCCACGGTAATGTCCGGCACGCCATCATCGTGGAACAGAGAGACGATGCCGTGCCGCATCTGCACAAACGATTGCAGAAGATCGACGACGTTGGCCAGCGTGACTTCTAGCCGGCAGGGTGCGGTGAGCACTTTCGATATTTCGAAGATCCCGATAATCGCGCTCTCGTACAACGGCACATTAGGGAGCGCGTCGTCCGTCTCGGAGTTTGAGTTAGGCCTTTCGCGCACGGAAGGGATATGCAGCATGACGACGTCTCCGTTGTTATGACCATCCTCCCTGTCATCCTGTTCGGATTTTCGAATATTGTGTTGCATGTCATCCTCGATCTCGCCCCATTTTAGGATGACGCAAGAGATAACTTCTTATTATGGCACGATGGTAAAACTGCATCGCGACACGACGGTAAAATTACAGTGTGCTTTGACTTGCTTATTCTCTGCTCTTGCGAACTCGTCGCGCGCGTTCCGTGGGAACACGAATTCCGTTGATGTAGATCAAATCAGCTGCGACTTGTTTCTTGCAGGTACATTCGATCACAGGTGTTGGCCGCCATTAATCGGCACCTCGGTGCCCGTGACATAGCTTGCCGCATCCGAGCATAGGAAGAAGATGACCTTCGCGACTTCTTCGGGTGTGCCCACTCGGCGCAGCGGAATATTTGGTACAAGACGCGCTTCCGTGTTCGGCGACAAAATATCGGTCTTGATCTCGCCGGGCGCGATCGCATTCACGCGAATGCCGTGCGGTGCATAGTCGTGCGCCATTTCGCGCGTGAGACACGCGAGCGCGGCTTTCGATGTCGCGTAGGCGGAGCCGGCAAACGGGTGCACTCGGGACCCTGCGATTGAGGTCACGTTGACAATCGATCCTGACGCTGCTTTGAGCTCTTCAAACAGGCCTTGCGCGAGCAGAATCGGCGCCACCAGATTGAGGTGGAACACCTTCATCCAGGTTTCGACTGACGTCGTCAACGCCGTCAGTCGAGTGCCATTCGGCGTCTTCGGTGAAATGCCGGCATTGTTGATCAAGCCGTGCAATGGCGCGCCTGCGAGGCGCTCCTTGATCTCGGCGATGGCGCGCGGCAGCATGCGATGGTTGCTGAGGTCGACCTGGATATGGTTGTCGGCCCCTGACTTCCACGGGCAGCGTCCGCTATCGAATGGTTGGCGCGCGCAAGAAATGATGCGCCAGCCCGCTTCCGAAAACAGCTTTCCGGTGGCGTGACCAATGCCGCGCGACGCGCCGGTTAGCACCAGCGTCTTCTGTTCTCCCTGCTGGATGCGGACTCTATCGGTGTGAAACGGACAGCCCACGTCGGTCGCCGACGGTGGACTAGCGACCGCTTCGTCGTTTCTCAGATCGAGACTCAAACGCGCCTCCCAATTCTCTTGCCCTCGCCCGTGAACGCGGTGCAGGATTTGGGCCAGCGCGATGCGAAGGAACGCTCACGCGTTTTGCGGCCCAATGTCGCGCTCGCAACAGCTTGGCGGGTTCCCCACATCGGGCGCGTTTGCTTTCGGACAATAGCAAACGCAGGTGCACAAGCCGATTTTCGAGTCTCGCGTAATGTGCGCGGCACGACCAGTTTGACTCCGTCTTGCTCCATGGCCCTTATGCGCGCTGCTTTATCGCAAGTATTGTCAATGCGGTCGGGCCAGGTCCGTCAGCTAAATTGCTGCGCAGATCAGAACCGCCGGCGATTAGTTCGCTCTCACACCGTTCGATGCGCTGGAATGAGGTATTGCTGTTGAGCAATCCGCCACTCCGCTACCGGCCACGTCATTCCAATTCATCATTTCGTGATCGAACTGGTCTCACGATAGGCGGCAGCAAGCTCTCCCTTGCAAGCGTTTCTCGACGGCCTTCCGTCATCGCAGTCCTTCTTGAGCGTGGCGATGGCTCACGGTCGGCTAGCTCGGCTTGCTGCTGCGGCCGCGGAGCTGCCAGGCAGGCATGATCTCTCATCTCGATCGCGCAATCGACCGCGGCGACGGCCGAAACAGCGAGTGACAGTCCTCGCATGAACGGCCGCTTCACAGCTCGAGCCCGTGCTTTGCGAGCACCTGGCGCGTTAGCGCACCCGTGATCTCGCTGGCGATTTCGTTGCGGATCTGAGCTCCGAGCTCCCGCTCGGCATCGGGGTCGCCTGTCAGACCATGCTCGGCAAGACGCTGGTTCAGGCGAGTTTGAAACTCATCTCCCATCGCATCGATGAGCCGCTCCTGCATCGCTGCATGATCTTCGGGGGCGATGCGTCTCACCACGCTATCCCAAGGTTGCCAGCCCCTTGCCAGGTAGTCCGCGAATCCCGTCGCCTCTTGGTCCCGCACCGTCGTCGCGGCCCTGGCAACATCGTCTTCTGTCACGTGAGAGATGTTCAAGAAGCGCATGTCTGGGGCGACGTGCCGCAGCTCCAGAGGGTCGCGCAGCTGGGTCTGGTAGGCAAGATAGACCTCAATCTCGTCGATGTCGGCGTCCGGGTCGGCACGGCGGAGCGAGTTGACCGTCTCGCGCGCGATCCCGTCCAGCGCCCTCAAGCGGAACATCACACGGCCGCGCTGAAGCAGTTCGTCGAGCCGCCTGTCATACGCTCCGCCCTCGACATCAGCGTTCAGGCGTGCGGTCTGCATGCCGTTCCAGGCCAAAGTGATGCGATCCTCGCACCTCTCGCTCGCTCCCAAAGCCGCGGCGAAGTACTGCTCGCGCAATCGCGGCCTGACCGCCGCCTGGCGCAGATCCTCGACCACCACCCGCCGGAACGCCTCATTGCCATAGTTCACCGTGCCACGGAGCCTGTCGAGGAAGCGTGCGTAGTCCTGAGCACCTGGCTCTTGGGCGAAGCGCTGCCAGGCGGCCACTGCCTCAGTGTCGCCCGCGAGCCAGTGCGCGACAACCTCGTGCAGGGCCTGCGGCTGGACTTGCACCGCTCCCCCGGCCATAGACAAAAAGATCTGCGGGCCGTCATAGCCCCCGGCATGCATGGCTGTCGCCAGGTTGGTCAGTACCCCCTCGGGCAGCGGATTATTCTCCAGATTGACGCTGGACTCACGGCCCAGCTGCGTCAGCAGGGTCTCTGGCACGCTGGTCAGCTGGTTGTTGCTGGCGCCGAGCCATAGGAGCTCCGCGGGAATCGTCTCGGGCAGGCTAGTCAGCTGGTTGTGGCTAGCGCTGAGCCATTCGAGCTCAGCCGGGAGGGGCTCGGGCAGATTGGTCAGCTGATTGTCGTCGACGTTCAGGCGCTGGAGCCCGGCTGGAAGGTCGGGCAGACTGGTCAGCCGGTTGCCGCTGGCGTCGAGATCCTGAAGCGTTGCCGGAAGAGTATCGGGCAGACTGGTCAGCTGATTGTCGTCGACCCTCAAACGCCGGAGCCCGAGCGGCAGGTCTGCGGGCAGGCTGGTCAGCCCATTGCCGATGGCGTAGAGCCGCCGAAGCCCGGCCGGAAGGTCGGGCAAGCTGGTCAGCCGATTGTTGCTGGCGCGGAGCCGCTGGAGATCGGCTGGAAGGTCGGGCAGGCTGGTCAGCTGATTGTTGTCGACGTTCAGGCGCCGGAGCTCGGGCGGTAGGGGAGCGGACAAGGCGGTCAGGGACAGGGACGACAGATCCAGCGGCTGATCGACATCGCCCGCCTCCCGCCAAGCCCTCGTTCGACTTACCGCCTCTTGCCGATTCTCGTCTTCGCCCTGCCCCTCTTCGGCAGCCCGGCCCGTCAGGACCAGGTCCTGCGACGAGGCGGGGCCGGCCGCGGACGCCTCCGCCTCGGTCAAGGCCTCGGCCCACTGCGCCGCGGCCGGGGACCCTGGTTCGGAGGTTTCTGATTCGGAAGTTTCGGAAGGAGTGCCAGCGCCAAGCTGGGCCCGTTCTGCATTCATCGATCCGTCTTCTCGGTAGCCAAATGAAGGGAGTGCGCCGGAGCCGCGCTTCTCGAAGCCGGTAGCTCTCACCAGGGATGGTGATCACCGACTAACGAGGAAGCAGGCGATCACGGAGCGCGGTTGCAACCACAGAACCGCCGAACACGCTGCGCCATTCGCCCACAGGGCAGTTGCAGCAAGACCAGCACGTCCGGACGGAATCGACGGTTAACGAAAGGGTACGGGGGTTGTTTCGTTAGGGCAATACATCCCCCTCTCCTCTGCAGCAGATCAAGCCTCACATCGCAGTCCAGATAGACAGTATCTCAATGCTATAAGACTTACCTGTCCAAAAACTGACGAGTTTCGGAAGACTCATAATGCGGCGGTGAAAGCCCATCGACTCTCGAAGCTGCAGCGTCAATGGGGTCTACTGAAGAAAAACCGGTGACGGTCTGGCGTTCGGGACGCCTTTCGCGCAAATACGCGCACACTCGTCGTCTTGGCTACAGCCTGCTGCGCAGACAGCTCGTCAGTCGCGCCATCCAGCTCTTCGAAGGTCAGCGCCAACTGGTCGATCAGCCGCGATGATCGCTCCGGTCGACCGCCGTAGATCCTCCGCTCGAGCTTGGCGATCCTAAGCTTCTGATGGGCGATCAGCGCTTCGTCTTCCGAGACTTTTGCACGGGCAAACGCGAGCGGCGCCCAATACCTTCACCAGCATTCGCATATGACCTCAAAGCTAGACTTAAGGCCAGATCCGCACAAAGACGACCGAACTTCACAAAGCTGCCGCCACCAAAGCGATACCTCGAGCGCGATGAGCAGATTTAGATGATCGAGGCCCTCAACGCATGATCCGGACTTATCTAGCGCGTGGATGCATTCCATCAAAAAAAATCGATTTTAACAATTGGAAGAAACGGATAGCAAAACGTCAGTTGGACAAATTGAATTCAGGCATCCAGAATGGTTATCGATGTTCACCATGGCTCTGAGAAGATCTCTCCACGTGCGGCGGCGAGTCAACCGAACCGCATGCCCATTGCGGCCACCTTCTCCGGCGGCGACGCAAGCTGCACCGCGCCGGCTTAACGCGACAAGTGCCCCCCGCGTCGCGTAAGCATTTGCCTCCGATAAACTTCCGTATAGCTTTTCCAACCTTTTTTGTATCACCCGCCTATCTACGTACAAGTGAACCCACTCTCGACGTCGCCTTTGCTTTGCGAGCAATCAGGAGCTGCCGATTGCTGGTGCCAAATGCTTCTGCGATCCGGCCAAATGGATCGAATTCCATAGCTCGCAGATCATGCGGAAGATGCGTAACCGGCATGAGGGCCTCACCTCGCAGTGACGAAGCTTGTCTGCGATACAGGCTGGCAAGAGCTGATCGGTGGAGGTGGCGCGATGGCAAATGCCATGCTTGATGCCAGGCAGGAAGGTGACTCTTATCGCCGCGTTGAGGTGATCACTGGGGAGCGCCGGCGGCGACGGTGGACGAGCGAGGAGAAGGCCCGGATCGCGGCAGAGAGCTTTGAGGAGGGGGCGAACATCTCCGAGGTGGCGCGGCGCAATGGCGTTTCTCGCGGACTGCTCACGGTGTGGCGCCGCCAGGTAGCGGCGGCGCTGGCCGGCAAAGCCCAGAACTTCGTGCCTATCCAAATTGGCGCCGAGAGCGATGGCGGGAGGGTTGGCAAGTCCGAGTGTATTTCGCCGGTACAGACGAAGCCCGTGGAGATTGCCACGCCGCCGGCCAAGGTCTGTGGAGTGGTCGAGATCGAGGTGAACGGGGCGCGCATCCGGGTCGAGCCGGGGGTGGAACTGGCGACGCTTTCGGTGGTGCTATCGGCGCTTCGAGGGATCCGGTGATTGCTCTACGGTCAGACCTCAAGGTGGTGCTGGCGGCCCAGCCGGTCGACTTTCGTAAGTCGGTGCATACGCTGTCGGCGCTGGTGAGCGAAGCACTGCGCGCGAACCCATATTGCGGCGACGTCTTCGTGTTCCGCAGCAAGCGCATGGACAGAGTGAAGCTTCTGGCGTGGGACGGCAGCGGCATGGTGTTGGTAACGAAGTGGTTGCACCAGGGGCGTTTCACCTGGCCGCCGATCCGCGACGGCGTTGTGCATCTCAGTGCGACGCAGCTTGCGATGCTACTCGACGGGCTCGAGTGGACGCGTGTGTCGCCCAAGCCTGTGAAGCAGCCGGCCATTGTCGGCTGAGAAGTGAGGATTTCACTGGAGCATGGGTCGCACGGATGTATCGTCTGGTCATGGCGATTCGCCCCGACACTCTCCCGACCGATCCGGCAGCTCTGACCGAGATGGTGCTCGCGCTTGACGCTGAGAACGAGACGCTGCGCGTAGCAATGCAAACGTTCAAGGACATGATCTTCGGGAAGCGCTCGGAGCGGCTTGCCGCGCTCGTGGCCGAGCAGCTCGCGCTTGAGCTTGGCGATCTTGAGACCGACGTCACGCCGCCTGCAGCTGCCAACGACGATGCAGCTGCGGCAAAGCCGCCCGGCAAGCCACTGCGGAAGAAGGCGCGCCGCAACATCGGCGCGCTTCCAAAGCACCTGCCGCGCTGTGAGCATGTGCTGGAGCCGGAGGCGACCGCATGCCCGTGTTGCCAGGGCCAGCTTCACAAGATCGGCGAGGACGTCAGCGAGGTGCTGGACATCATCCCGGCGATCCTGCGGGTGCTGCGGACGGTCCGTCCCAAGTACGGCTGCCGCCGCTGCACCGATGGTGTGATCCAGGCGAAGGTGCTGCCGCGCCTGATCGAGAGCGGCATGGCTTCGACCGCACTCGTGAGCCACGTGGTAGTCTCGAAGTTCGCCTGGTATCTGCCGCTGTACCGACAGGTGCAAATTCTGGCCGGCCAGGGTGTCCATCTCGACCGGGCGACGCTTGCCGGCTGGGTGAAGCGTGCGGCCTGGTGGCTCAGGAGCCTCTATGCGCTTCAGCTGCGCACGATCCAGACCGCGCCGCGCCTGTTCTGCGACGAGACGCCGATGCCGGTGCTCGATCCCGGACGACATCGCCCGCGCATCTGCCAGTTCTGGGCGCATGCCATGGATGACCGGCCATGGGGCGGTCCCTCGCCGCCGGCGGTGGCCTACGTGTTCGCCGACGGCCGCGGCACGGCGGAGATCGCCAGACAGTTGATGGGCTTTTCCGGCATTCTGCAGGTCGACGGTTATGCCGCCTACAAAGCGCTCGCCCGCGATCATGGCGGCGCGATCCAACTCGCCTTTTGTCTCGCCCACGCCCGCCGCAAATTCGTCGAGGTGTATAAGACGACCCAGTCGCCGTTCGCGCGCGAAGTGATCGAGCGCCTGCAGGCGGTCTATGCCATCGAAGCAGAGATCCGTGGCAGCAGTGCCGAGCAGCGGCTGGCCACCCGCGGCACCAGGTCCGCTCCATTGATGGAGGCGCTCAGGACGCGCCTGACCGCAATGGTCGGCCAGCTCTTCTCCCAATCGAAGCTGGCGGAGGCCATCAACTACGCACTCAATCACTGGGACGGGTTGACGCTGTTTCTCCGCAACGGCCGTGTCGAAGTTGACAGCAACACAGTCGAGCGTTCCATGCGCCCGATTGCGATGGGAAGACGCAACTCATTGTTCAGCGGCAGCGAAGGCGGCGCCGAGAGCTGGGCGATCCTGGCGTCGCTCGTGAACACGGCAAAACTCCATGAGCTCGATCCGCAGGCCTACCTGACCGATGTGCTGGAGCGCATCGTGTCTGGGCGAACCAAGAGCCATCAGCTGCACGAGCTGCTCGCCTGGAACTGGAAGGCGGCGCGCCGGCACACACCGCAGGCAGCGGCATGAGCCCACGTCGCCATAAGGCAGCATCGTCGATGGCGTCAGCCGCGATGTCGCTTGCGGAGCTCGAGCGATGGCTCCAGGATCGCGTCGATCGCCATCCTGCCGCCACCAGCATTCCCATGCTCGACGGCTATACCGCCGCGATCGTGGCCGGACCGGTGTCGATGAGCCCGCTCGATTGGATCTGCCCGCTGCTCGCGATCGATGCCGACGCTTTCAACCATGGCGGCACGCCGGAGTTCGCCGCGATCTCCGCCGTCGCGCTGCGCCACAACGACATCAGCAACACCCTCTCGACTGCCCCCGATCGGTTCGAGCCGATGCACCGGCGCGACCCCAGCGGCAACATCGATGCGCATCCCTGGTGCCAGGGTTTCTATGCTGCGATGCGGCTCAGACTGTCGGCGTGGGCGCCGTTGCTCGACGTCAACAACGTCAATCACGGCCTGCTGCTGCCCATCCTGCTGCATTGTCGCGACGATCAGGCCCGTCCGCTGCTCGGACCGCCACGAAGCGGTCGCAAAACCGAGGATTTCCTCCGTAACGCCTACCTCGATATCCCAGCCGTCGTCGAGGCGCTGCGCCAGCACTGGATGCCCATCCGCTACGCCCGCGACCGCTAATCATCGCGGACGTGGGAGCTCATACCGGTTACGAAGATGCAGGCGAAGTCCTCCTCATGTCACGATGCTGCGCACGCGGTCACATGTGGAACAGCACGGCTGCTGTTATTTCTTTCAACGGGACAAAGGGAGGCGGGCGGCGGCTCGCGTCGTCCAAGCATAAGGGGGTGGAACCATGAGCCGAGATGCCAACGATTTGCCTGCGGTCTGCTTTCTCCTCGGCCTTCCCCGGTCGGGGACGACACTGCTGTCGCATTTGCTCCAGCAGCACCCAGATATTGTAGCGCCGCCTGAGCCCTGGTTAATGCTGGCACTTGAGGCATTTGGCCGAGTGGACCACCGTCACCCGGCGGGGGCATCACTGATTCAGGATGCCACCTCCGAGTTTTTGGGCCGAATCGATCGTACTATCGTCAGTCGCGCTTTTGCTGATGCGGCTTACGGCCAATATTTGGCAGCATCGGGCAAGCGTACCTTCGTAGACAAGACGCCGCGTTATTGGATGGTCCTCGATTTCTTGGATTCTCTCTATCCAGAAGCGCCACACATCCTTCTATTACGTAATCCCTACGCTGTTGCCGCTTCACTGAAATCGACGTGGGGCATCCCGCTGGTGCCAGAAAGTTGGCCGCCCGCCAGCCTATCTGATCTCTCCGATCTTGTGCTTAGCCTGCCTCCCGATATCACATCTTCTCTCGCCGATCTCGTTCTGGGCCTACCTGCGCTCGCCGCGCACCGAGGTCGACGGCAGACGCAGGTGGTGCGGTACGAACATTTGGTGGCGCGCCCCGATGAGGAAATTCGGCGCGTCATCGCTGGGCTCGGTTACGATCCAACGGGCATTGCATCGGCGACGCTGCAGCAGCCGGAATATCTTCGCTCCAGTCGCTTCGGGGATCGAAAACTCTTCGAGAGAAAGGCAGTCGATGGCCGCTCAGTCTACACTTGGCAAATGGAACTGAGCATTCAAGAGATGCAAGCAATAACGGACGCAATCGGCGATGAGCTTTTGATAGAGCTCGGTTATGAGCAGGAACCTCGGCACGTTCAGCAAGCCGGGATCGTGGATCGAGGTCGGGCCGTAACCGAACAATATCGTCAGATATTTCAAACCTGGTGGGATTTACGCCGCGCCTAGCGAGGAGCTCGTGCGGCATCTGGCGGAAACCGGTGCGCCAAACAGGCAAGCTGAAGAGAACTCCTCCTCGGCTTTCGACCCCTCCATAGCTCGGAACGGCAACGTCTAGCCGAGCCCGGAAGCGTTCTACACGTGCGATGTGAGCGGCAGTTGATCGAGCAGCTCGACCACTATCTTTTTCCGCTAATTTGTCGGACTGTCTATCGATGAGTGGGATGCCACCGTGTTCCACACGAACCGTGATCGGCTGCTCGATGGCGACAGTGCGACGACGCTCTTTGTCGCAGTTCTGAACCTTAACGAAAGACGCATCCGACATCACGAACGGCGATGCTGCGCAAATGGAAGGAGGCGTCGATATGATCGATGACGGTGCGGGTTGCAAGTTTCATAAAGCCAGGAGATGTTCGGAGGATTCATCAATCAAGATCAACCGACTAGGATCGTTCAAATCGAACTCAATAATGCGCGGCGCGAAGAGACGGGCATAGCGCGTGAAGGCGCTAGTCGGTGGAAAGCGAATCACGGTATCGCATCGCCCGAGAAGATACATCTCGATGAGAGCGGAGATCCCGCCGTCGGCTCCTAGTGCCGCACTATGTAATGGCCCGGCCTGATCCGCTTGGAAGCGTTTTGGGATCGTGAAAAGATCGGGAAACAGACCCGACAACTTGTGAAGCACCTGCGCGCTGTCCGTACACAGTAATACCCTTACAGGTCCTCGATGTGATAGCGCTTTGGCTGCATCAATGGCAGTGCATACTTGCCGCAAGGCGAGCTCCGGATCCGCCCAGTAGGGCGTGTGCCCCATTATATCTTCGCCGTTGCCGTGTCGAACATGAACCCCGATTACGCTGCGCCCTTCAAAGTGCTCTTGATATAGCGCGTCAATCCGAGCTTGAATTTCAGGCCTCGGTTTGATGCTCCGAAATATCTGTCGTTCGGCATCCTGATCGCAACGCCACATCAAACAAGCATCGCACACCACGGTGTTGGCTTCACTATCATATTCGGCTTGGAAAAGCTCACTCAGCTCGTCACGTTCTCGGAAAATCTGTTCATCTGGGCGGTAAACGCAGTCAATCGATGGCTGATTCCACCATGACGGGAAGAAAGGCCCCGGGAATGAGAGCTGGTTGATCTTGTCATCGCAGATAACCCGTACGCCAGCGATGTCTCGAATTGGCTCGAAGAACACGGGAAAGGCGTTCGTGAAGGGTTGATCGAGATAACAGGAGCCACGCCAATCAATGGCTAGAGTCCGCCCCGTCCGCTGCGCATAGCGCCAGGCTGACGCCAGCGACCACAGGCAATCACCGAAACCAGTACGTCGTCGAGAAACAACGAACCGATCGTTCGTCAAGCCGCCAACAAGCATTTGTGTTTTCTCGTTAAGGGAAGACCGCATGGAGATAGGGTTTACGGAAACTCTAAGTATGGTTTCGCCCGATGCAACTGTCGTCAGCGATGGTGATGTTAGCCAACTTGGCTGATAGAACTTCATAGCCTGCTACCATGGAGGAGCAACGCGAAACTATTGCAGTCGACATGCTTGATTTCCTATCCGCCTTGTTGCAGCAGCTCTTCGAAGCACTTTCCGGCATGTACGATGTCGAATAGAACTGCTGTGCTGGGACGCTTGCAGTCCTGAGCTCGTGCTTTGGCGCAGCGCCCAAGACTACTAAGCATGAGTCCAGTCACCGGATATGCCCGCCCGCGCTCCCTCGCATTCGGAGACATGCACACCGAAATATTCATGGTGGGCGTTATACTTTCTCCAGCATTTGATCATTGTTTTGATGCACGCGAGCAGCATGTGAAGGATGCAGCCGGAGGCAGCGTTTCTCCCATAGCCGCCGGAGCTCCTTAACGACAGTTTCACGCCTAGCCTGATCGAACGTATTAGTATCCAGGAGATCCCCAAGTACGGCTTCGCCCTCGATCTGCATCAGTAGATCGAACACGTCCTGTGAAATACGCACACTGTCACCGCTGGAGCGCCCTTTACGGATTTGGTACACCGTCTCCTGGCGATCTCGCGCTGTATAAGCGCGGACTCCTTGGAGTCGTGCATAAGGCGGCAATGAAACCGCGAGCGCGGTCCAATCCTCCAACGTTGCCACCCGCTTTTTGACGAGGAACGGGCCGACCACAAGTCCATCCAGCTCTGTCGTCAGAAATGTGGTAATCGCATCTGCAACCGAATCCACGATCGGCTCGGCATTGTTGTTAAAGGACGTGTTGAGCAGAACTGGGATGCCCGTCCGCTTCTTGAACGAATTAATAACCTCCCAGTAGGCGGGATTTGTCTTGCGCGATACTGTTTGCAGTCGCGCAGTGCCGTCGACGTGCGTTATGGCACCGAGCACGCTTTGCTTGGAGTCGCGCACGCGAACGACAAAGTTCATAAAGGGAAATTCGCGCGTGCCGTCGGGAAGGTCGAAAAATTCGCTCGCATCCTCCTCCAGTACTGATGGCGCGAACGGTCGATAGCCTTCGCGCTTTTTGACCATCGCGTTGATCCGGTCCTTGTTTGCGGCAGGCCGAGGATCGGCAAGAATACTGCGGTTGCCAAGCGCACGTGGCCCGAACTCCGAACGACCCTGCACCCAGCCGATCACGGCGCCATTTGCCATCCACTCGGCTGCACTACCTGCCACGTCGTCGCTACGTTCGACGTCAAGATGTCCACCCCATGCCTCCAGTTCCTGCTGCACGGCGCTCTCGCTCCCGAGATCAGGACCCCAGTAGACCTCCTGCAGCCGCTCGCGTGGGGCGGGCCGGCCCAGCTCATTAGACATCATTAGTGCAGCACCCAACGCGCAGCCAGCGTCATGCGCCGCGGGTTGCACGAAGATGTCTTCAAAAAGCCCTGAATACAGCAGCTTGCCGTTCATAGTGCAATTGTGGGCTACCCCTCCAGCCAGGCACAACCGCTTCATACCGGTGGCTTCGCGATGATGACGGAGAATGTGAAAGACGATCCTCTCCAAGGCTTCCTGCAATGAAGCACTCACATCTTGATGCTGCTGTGTGAATGGCATTCCCTTTCGCCGGACCTGGATGCTCCGGCGCAGCGTCGGACCAATTCGGTCGAGATAGACGCGGTAGCCACCATTGTCTAACAGTTCGTAGAACTGCTCAAAAAGCTCCCGATAAGGAGCCGGATCCCCGTACGGGGCGAGCCCCATTACCTTGTATTCATCGAATAAGCCGTAGCCGAGATACCGGATCGTCTCGAGATAAAATAGGCCGAGAGAATTATTCTCCGGGAAGGTCGCGAGTTGGGTCACTTCGGTTCCAGACCCCAGAGCTAACAGGCCGGAGAGAAAATCACCAGCGCCATCTATCGCGAGGATCAGACTTTGCTCGAAGCCAGACATCGCAAAGGCGCTTACGGCGTGCGCCTGATGGTGACTTACGAAAGAGACACGCGACGGATCGACCTCCGTACCAAACTCCTGCGCTAGTAAGTTACGCATCACCAGTTTGGCATCCAAAGGAATGGAAGCGTCCGGTTGGGACCCGAACAGGCTTTCGAGCATGGCGTTGCAATAGGTCTCGGTCGCGTAGAACGCGATACGATCGACGTCGCTGAGTTGGATCCCGGCGGCTGCAAGGCAGTATTCTATCGAACGGCTTGGGAGTTTGTTAGAGTGCTTAATCCGATTGAGGCGCTCCTCTTCAACGGCCGCTATCACGCGTCCGTCCCGGACCAGCACCGCAGCGCCATCGTGCAGAAATGTGTTCGAAAACTCACGTGTGTCTTCATGGACTTTGTCTAGCCCGCCGCTCACCCCTAGACAGAACATCTCATTCTCCATTTATCGTAACACGAGGCCCAATTGGCCTGCCGAATTCGCGGTACTGCATCGTGTCTCAACATTGCGTTTGCGGAATATCGGGCTAGCGCATCAGGCGCCGGCGAAACAGCGCGATCGAGAGAAAGAACGCCAGCACCGCGTAAATGCACAGTGCACCGATATGAAGGCCTATGCCGCCTGCCGGGACCCCAAGCATCACTGGGCGGATGAGGTCGACCGAATGTGCCAGCGGCAATAAGCTCGCCACGCGCTGAAATGCGCTGGGCATCTGGCTCACCGGAAAGACTGCGCCACACAGGAACACCATGGGTGTGACGACGAGAGTCTGGTAAAACACGAAGTAATCGTAGCTTGGCGCAAGCGATACGACGATCATCGCTAGGCTCGCGAAGACGAAGCCAGTGATTGCGATTGCTGGTATCGAATAGAGGATGGATGCCCACGCTGCGTAGCCCAGGGTCGCGGCAACCACTGCAATTGCCGTTCCGGCCAGAACGGATTTGGTGGCTGCCCAAGCCAATTCACCGAGAACGATGTCGCCGAGCGTGAGCTGTGTGCACAGGATTGCTTCCCAAGTGCGCTGAGCACGCATGCGGGCAAACGCCGCATACATCGTTTCGAAGGTGGCGGCGGTCATGGCGCTAGTCGCGACCATCCCACCAGCCAGAAACGCAATGTATGAAGTGCCGTCGATGAGCCCCACAATTACTCCAAGGCCAAAGCCCAGGCCAAACAGATTAGTCATGGGATCGGCGAGATTGCCGAGAACCGATGCAAGCGCGACTTTCCTCCACGCCAGAAAGTTGCGACGCCATACAGCGACCCAGTTGTACGCGTTGGCGGGCATGACGGCAGCGTAACCTTCGCGCATCGTTCAACTCTCCATTTCCCGCCCGGTCAGCCGCAAAAAGACATCCTCGAGATTCGCAGGACGCTGCAAAAGGCGTAGACCTGCGCGCCCGCGCAGATGCACGAGCACCTGCTCCGGATCTGGCGCATAGCAAAAAAGCGTTTCGCCGCTCACTTCGACATGCCGGGCATAGGGCCTGATCAGAGAAGATAGCTCGTGCGGATCGCCGCCATAGATCTCGATCACTTGGCAGCCGATCTTCTCATCGATCAACGCGCGAGGCTCGCCTTCTGCGATCTTGCGTCCTGCCTCAAGCACGCACAGCCGATCGCACAACCGCTCGGCCTCTTCCATGAAGTGGGTGGTCAAAAGAATCGTCTTGCCTCGTGCCAGCAGCAATCGTAGGCGTTCCCAAATTAGGTGGCGCGCGTGCGGATCTAGACCGGTGGTCGGCTCGTCCATCACCAACAGATGTGGGTCGTTGATCAGCGCACGCGCCAGCGTCAGCCGCCGCTTCATGCCGCCAGATAGTTCGGCGACGCGAGCATCCGCCTTGCCCTCCAGGCGAGCGAACTCGAGCAGCGCTGGCACAACTGCCTCGACCTCGCGTGCGCTCATGTTGAAGTAGCGGCCAAATACCAGCAGGTTCTCGCGGACGGTGAATTCCAGTTCGAGGTTATCGAACTGCGGCACCACGCCGATGCGCGCACGTGCCAGGCGAGCACGCGCCGGTACGGGCTCGCCGAGCACAGTCATCTTGCCGGTGTCCGGCGCTACCATGCCGAGAACCAAACGTGCAATCGTGCTTTTGCCCGCCCCATTTGGTCCGAGGAGGCCAAAGCACTCTCCCGACGCGACAGCAAGGGACAGCCCATCGACGACGATTTTATCGCCATACGACTTCCTTACGCAGCTAAGGTCGATTGCTACGGTGGACATATGTTCATCTTAGACTGAAAGAAGGCGTTCGGCCGGCGATCGCTCACTTACGGCCGTTTTGGTCCATAGCAGGCCGTCGCACCAAATGTGTTCGACGCGTCCCCACTGGCAGGCTGCTGCGGCATCCGGAAAAAACCCACGTCCGTGGTGGTTGGCACTCGTATTGCACAGCAGCGGAATGCCCGTGAGTTCTTCATATTCGATGAGGAGCTCCGCGATTTTGTGCGGAGAGGTTCTGGGAACGGTCTGCAAACGCGCAGATCCGTCGAGGTGCATAATAGCGGGGACTTTGTTCCACCATTCTGTCCGTGTCTGGTGATCGAAAAGCATGTAAGGATCCGGCGTTCCGGGGCTGAAAATTTCCGGCGCACGATCCTCCAGGCATATCGGCGCGACTGGCCGAAAGAGTTCACGGAGCTTGATGTCGTTGAGATGATCCTTCATTGCCGGCGAAGTCGCGGCTGCCAGAATGCTTCTGCCACCCAATGCTCGCGGTCCAAGCTCCGCGCGACCGGCGAGGAAAACCACGGGCTTGTTGCTCGCGAGGATGGTCGCAAGTTCACGCATACTGCATGGCGCAGCGTTCCATTCGGACGACACATCGCTGGGTATTAGTGCCGGGCCACTGTAGACCGACCATTGCAGCGGCACGAATCCATTGGCCGCCGCCACTTCGGAGCAAGCGGCACCGATTGCTGAGCCGCTGTCATTCGGAAAGGGCGGCACCCAGACATCATCGAAAAGGCCAGTCGCACGTAGTGCACTGTTCCATTTGATATTGAGACCGCAGCCCCCGGCTATGCACAAATTGCGCGGTCCCGGAAAACACGAATGCCGCTCCAAAGCACTGGCCATTTGGCGGATAAGGAGACGCTCGAGGAAACAATGAAACGATGCAAGCACATCTTCGGGCAGCTTATCTTCCAATCGGAGCTCGCTCGCCTCGAAGAAGTCGTGCATAGCCTCCAGTGAGGCCTCCTCGCTATTGACCTCCGCACGATGACGAGGAGCATGCTCCGTGCCGCCCGCAAAGCGCTCCTCGTAGAGCTCCTGAAACACCGCCACGATGCCTTCATCAACAGACCCGAGTGCGATATAGGCCATCAGCTTGCCGGCAACACCTAGGTCCCAGCTAGTACGGCTCGCCTGCCTATAGGGTCCGAAGTGATGGCCCGCAACAGCATAAGCATGGCCTATGATCGGAAACAGGCATTCGATGAAGTGCGCGCCGCGGGGTTCTACGTAGTAGAGCCGGGGAAAGATGCAGCCGTCCCATACCAGGCAGAACGCGGGGTGTCCGGCTTTGGCAAAAGGGCTCGTGCAGTATGCGGAGGCCACATGGCCTGTGACGTGCGGATAGCTTTTATAAGGAAAGACCCGGCCGTCGAGCATCAGGTTAAAGCCGTCGCGCGACGTGAGCAGGCCATTGGCAGTCCGTTCAACATACGGCGCCCCTTTGAGAGTGATAGGCGCGACCCCGCTGAGGACTTCGAATTGCGACTCGACCTGCCCGTCCCAGCCGTCGATGACGAACTGATCAACATCCTGCGGATCCAGACCATGCTCCGCCAAAGCGACAACAACTGCGTCAAGATTGTCGATGGTTTGATACCGCGGATTGTTGCTCCGTTTCTCCTGCTCGATGCAAAAGACCAGCCGTCCGTCCTCAACCAGAGCAATCGCCCCGTCATGCGTCAGCTTGATGCCGCAGATGCGCATAGTGTCTCCTCAGCAATTGGATTTAATGGACACTCGAACTGGATTCCGAAAGTAGACGAGCAAGCAGTCTTCGTTAGTCGATTCGCCCTGGCAGTGTACGCGCTCGACCTCGATCAACGTTTCATTGAGCACGGTGATGACCGCCTCGGCACCAGCAGCGTGCCCCCAACGCCTGCAGGCGGCATCACGGGCCGATCCAAAGAGCAGATGCCCACCTGGCGCAAGCATCTGCACCAGATTGCGGATGGCCGCGCGTATCTTCGTTAAGTCGTCGAGGTAGTAAAGAACTTCCGCCACGACGATCAGATCGAACAGCTCTGGGGTCGAGAATTCTTGGATGTCGGAAGCTATCCACTTGATGTGCGACCACCTCTTCGTCCGTTGGCACGCTCGACCGATCGCTCGCGGCATAACATCAACCACCGTGAGCCGTTGACAGTGGGGTGCCAGCTTTTCTGTGAATGCGCCGGCTGCGCACCCGACTTCCAGACCATGTGTAATAACCCCTTGGGCAAGCGACAGCCGGAGCATCTGTGTGTGACGCTCCCGCTCGAACGGATTACCGTCGAGTCGCCACGGATCGTCGCTCGCCAATTCGAGATCTAACGATTGATAATTCTTGTTTCGACTCACGATTTGTGCACCTAAATCGCTTTCAACTCACTTGCCGCTGCAAATATTGTTCGACGCCACGAAACTCGAAGACCGGCGCGAAAGATCCTTGCGAACTGACCCAGCAATGACCGAACCTCCGTTAGCGTTTGGTCCAGCCATCGGGTTTGGGATGACGACCTGTGTTTCACCCTCGTTTGGTAAGTTTGAAGACTTGCGTGACAGCCAATCGCTATTGCTCAATGTGCACAGTGCATAGGCTTTCACGGGGAGTAACAGAAAGATGTTGATGAGTGTGTGCAGAGAAAAGCCGAGAAAGCGCAGTTCGCGAGCACGAAAGGCTGCGACGCTGCAGCGAACTACGGTCATTGATGCGATAATCAGTCCTGTCCACCATGGTACTGTGGCTGTGATTGCGAGCTGCGCGAGCGCCGCCAGCGCTGAAACGGCGAGAAGTAGCGGGCCGAGATTCTGTCCGACTACATCTAGCGTTAGATAGCGATCAAGTTCGGGTAACAGGCGCAGCGCGAGGAAGGTGTCACGGAAAGTGCTGCGTGCCCAACGGAGTTGTTGGCGCAGATACGGCCCTAGCCTATCCGGAACCACTGTTGCCGCGACGGCGTCGGGAACGTACTCCGTTCGAAACCCTGCTTTCAACATGAGGATCGTGAGGTGGCGATCCTCACCGAAGTCGCTTGGCTTTCCGCGAAAAAACTGCGTCTCGTACTGATCTAGCAGCAAAAGGAGCGCGGAACGGCGGTACATGGCACATGGGCCGCAACAGCACATAACGGCGCCGAAGCGAGCCTGTGCCGCGCGCTCTTCGTTGCAAGCCAACCAGTACTCCATGTCGATCAACCGGGTTAACCAGGTGTCGTTTCGGTTACTCGCCGTCAACTGACCCATGGCCGCCCCGATCGCCGGATCTTGCATCTTTCGTGCAAGTTTCGTGACTACATCGGCGGCGAGTATCGTGTCCGAATCGACGTTGAGCACCAAATCTCCAGACGACCTTCGTATCGCAGCGATCTGCGCCTTCCGCTTTCCGACATTCTTTCGCAAAAGAATAAAGCTGAACCTCGGGTCGTCGGCGTAGGCGTGGTGAACGGGTGCTACAGCTTCGAGATTTGCGGAACCGTCATCAACCACATAGACCTGCAGTTTCCCGCCGTAGTCTTGGCCTGCAATGGATCTCAGACACGCCGATAGCGTGCGCGGGTCCTCGTTGAAGCAGGGGACGATGACATCCACGCTCGGCAAAGCGTCGGAAACGACCACGTCATCCGAAGCCGATGAAACGTTTGTCGGCAGAGCATAAAGCACCTGAGCGCTTTTGTAGAAAGTCGAGAGCAGCGCATACAATGAAATAGCAACAGTGCTGGTCGTAGCAAGAAGATTCATGAGTGTGTCGATTGTTTAGTGAGGTTGAGGAAGCGAGCGAATTGAGAATCCGCGGCCATGCAATGCTGGAATCAGGTGGGAAAGCGCCAAGACGGTCTGGTCGCGAACACGAGCATGACCAGCCCGTCCCAACTCCTCGGGAGGACATCCATCGTGCAAGAGCACGATTGCACCCGCCCGGACAGAGGCCAGCACAGCGTCGACAATCGCGTTAACGCCGGGACGAGACCAGTCTCGCGGATCTACCGACCAGTGCAGGGCGGCCAGTCCAGCCCTCGCCGACGTGGTGAGCACCTCTTTGCTCCACATCCCATAAGGCGCACGCATGTGCCGCAGCTGGGCCTGGGGGCACGCCATTTTGATGACCCTGCTCGCCGCTCGTATTTCATACTGCACTTCGGTGAGTTCGCATCTGGACAGGTCCGGATGCGTCATCGTGTGGTTTGCGACCTCGTGCCCTTCTGCGATCATTCGTCGGATCAGCTTCGGCTGGTCCGCCGCGTACGCCCCGATGACGAAGAACGTTGCGGGCACTCGGTGTTCCGCGAGCACATCCAGGACATCCGGAGTGCACAGTGGATCGGGACCGTCGTCAAACGTCAGATAGACGCCGCGATCTTCAGTGCGGTCAGCGTATTCGCTGCGCACTTCGCATAAGCGTTCGAGGTATGTCACAGCTCCGGCCCGTTCCGATCAATCACCGTACCAGCCGGCCACTCGCTGATCGGCTGACCAATCGGCAGAACCAGGACAAGCACGTCCTCAACGCGCGTGGGCGATAAGTTCAGATACACATCCGGAAGGGTGGACCGCACGCGAACCCCCGAGATAATGGTTGCCAGACCGCGGCGGGCCAGCAACCTTGTAAGATGTTCCTTCAGCGCATGCCGAACCGTGCCGAAACCGAACGGAACGCCCAGCTTCTGCAGTACTGGATACATCACGCGCATTGAGTGCGTGATTCCGAGTCCCTCGAGATCCGGACGTACCCCGTACAATCCTAGCTCGGCCACTAGTAGATCGATGTCTCCGATCTTGATGAAGCGGCGTAGCGCGCCGATATGAGCCGCTACGCCGCGTGCGTCGTAGCCGATTACACGGAGCTCAGGTCTCGCGCCGGCCCAACTTCGATAGTCTACGAATGGTTTGGCATTGAATTCTCCGGTGGGACCATAGGTCTTTCGGAAGAAGTCGGAGAGTTCGATATGGTCGGCGAGGCGCAGTTCATTTTCCCAGACCACTCTCCACCGCACCGGCGAGCGCATGGAAACACCTGCCGTAGAGCTGGACACGGCAATATTCATAGTTGCCTCGCATTCACTGTATGGCGTTTGACGATGGATCCGATGCACGCGCGTCGTTCGCTTTCGATGAATGGCTTCACCGGGGACTGGGAAACGCTGGCTGCGGCCAGATGCTGCCATAGCAGGGGCCCGGCCACTCCAGCCCACTGAACATTCGCTATCAAGCAGGACGGGCTGAGAGGACGGCTGGATTGCAAGAGCTCATCCGCGCACTGGACTGATTCGCACTTTTCGCTGCTCAAGCAGAGTGCGCCTGTCAGCGCTTTACGGACCGATGCGTCGCTATCCATGACGGAGATTACATCGAGCGCATGTGCCATTCGCACCAGATCCACTGGGGACTTCTCCTGCATTTTGCGCACGATTTGACTGCTATCGACACGCGATACATTTGGCCGGGTCGCAAAGGCATTTGGCGCCTGCAATCGGCAACTCCTGACTGATCGCCACGTTAGAGCGCAGTTGCGGGCCGCATCAATTCTACGGAGGTAAACGGCCAATATAGAAGCGACTAGAGAAGCTATACGAACGTTTACCGGCAGTGAGCGGTGAGGAGACCTGCGGCACATCTGTCGCGTCGAGCCGCGGCGACGCAGTTTGCACAACCCATTGAAAACCCTGCCTCCAATGGACATGCGCTTCGATCGACACTCGGAGTGCAGCTGAGACTTTTTCGCGGAGCCAGGGCAACGACTGATAAGCATTCCTGATATGCCTGAAATTTTTGTTTGTCCCGACCGACGGCTTTGCTATCCGCCATTCGGCAACATTGGTAAAATCGATTATTTTTATTGAACTCATCCAAAGGATGGATAACTCCACGCCATGCGCTTCAAAGGACTTGATCTAAATCTTCTCGTCGCGCTCGATGCTCTGATGACCGAGCGCAATCTCACGGCGGCGGCACGCAGCATCAATCTGAGCCAGCCGGCCATGAGTGCGGCCGTCGCCCGGCTACGCGACTATTTCCGCGATGAACTATTTACGATGAGGGGCCGGGAGCTTGTCCCAACACCACGAGCCGAACGGCTCGCAGCACCGATTCGCGAGGCTCTGGTCCACATTCAGCTCTCCATTATTTCCCGCGACACGTTCAACCCAGCCAAATCGGACCGCCGCTTCAGGATCCTGCTTTCCGATTTCATGACAGTTGTTTTTTTTCGAAGAATACTGGACCGTGTCGCGCAGGAAGCTCCCGCCGTCCGGTTCGAATTTCTGCCCTTTATCGATGAGCCCGATGAGCTTCTGCGCCGCGGCGAGGTCGACTTTCTTGTCTTACCGGAATTGTTCATGTCGAGCGCGCATCCTAAAGCCACACTGTTCGAGGAGACACTCGTGTGCGTAGGCTGCCGCACTAACAAGCAGCTGTCACGGCAGCTTACATTCGACAAATACATATCAATGGGACACGTTGCAGCGAAGTTCGGACAGACGCTTAGGCCCAATATTGAGGAATGGTTTTTGCTTGAGCACGGTCTTAAGAGACGTATCGAGGTCGCTGTGCAGGGCTTTACGATGATCCCTCCCATGCTATCGGGGACTGAGCGTATAGCGACGATGCCCTCAAGGTTGGCCCATCATTTCGCGAAGACGATGCCCCTGCGGATCGTCGAAACTCCTCTCCCACTTCCCGCATTCACCGAGGCTATCCAGTGGCCCGCTCTCCACAATACTGATCCGGCAAGCATTTGGATGCGGCGGATAATGTTGCAGGAGGCGGCCCGCATGGCTTCTCCGCGTGAGCCCCCCCGAAATCGCAGGCGCTGCTAGGTTTTGCTCGAGGTCTCTTAACACCTGGTCTCGACCATCCAGATGCTTCAAGATCACCTGCTCGCTCGGGCCGCTCTCATTATGCTGCAATGTCTCGGAAGCCCGCACTGCAAGAGGCACGTACGCCACTCCTGCATGCAGAAGAACCCCTGCAATTCGCTGACAGCCGCAGCGCGCGCCCGAATTGGCGCGCTTGAGTTGCCGCTTGATCAAGTAGCGCTTTAATCTTGTTTTTTGCGCCCCCCACCTGCCAGCCCCCCCGCAAGATGTTCTTGGAAGTAGGAAAAGAGTGCAGCGGAGGGATTTTACGCGATTGTTGCGGGCTGCATTTGGCACCTGTGCTCGCGACGTAGTTCAGATATTGCGCCAGACGCATTTTGTCGAATGAAATGATGTTCAGCTACATCACTGAAATTGCTTGAATCGCACACTGCGTCAGGTTGTAGGCTCACAGACGAGCAAAGCTATGCCACGCGGGAGCGTCGATAGCGGATCTGCGGTACTATTGGCGTAATGGTGGGCAACGGGCCCTACTCTCAGCGGTTCATAGTGATCGATGTAGCGCTGGGAGCGATTGCTGAGCGCACCAAAGGCCCTACTTCAAGCCGCGGGTGACTTCCTCGCCCGCTCGCATTCTCCGTTGCGCAACCAACATGCTTGCGTCGAGTACGAGAGCCTTCTGTGCGATCGGCGCGGTGACCCGGAAAGAGCCTAGCTCGGGGGCGACTGGGACCTTCATCGAAGGAACCATTGTTGCTCAATGTTTACAACGCAAAGGCTTTCAACGGGAGACGGTATGCGTTTTAAGGGCCTTGATCTAAATCTTCTTGTTGCGCTCGATGCTCTGATGACCGAGCGTAACCTCACCGCGGCAGCACGCGGCATCAAGCTGAGCCAGCCGGCCATGAGCGCCGCCGTGGCCCGACTACGCGCCTATTTCCGCGATGACCTATTTACGATGAGAGGCCGGGAACTTGTTCCAACAGCGCGTGCCGAAGGGCTCGCCGCCCCTATTCGCGAGGCTCTGCTGCACATCCAGCTCTCCATCATTTCCCAGGATGTGTTCAACCCTTCCAAATCGGATCGCCGCTTCCGGATCCTCCTGTCTGACTTCATGACAATCGTATTCTTTCGAAAGGTCGTGGACCGTGTCGCACGGGAAGCTCCCGCCGTCAGTTTCGAATTGCTGCCACTCGCCGATGCGACCGACGAGCTTCTCCGGCGCGGTGAAGTCGATTTTCTTATCTTGCCGGAATTGTTCATGTCGAACGCTCACCCTAAAGCGACATTGTTCGAGGACAGACTCGTATGCGTCGGATGCCGCTCGAACAAGCAGCTACCACCGCAGCTTACATTCGAGAGATACATGTCCATGGGGCACGTGGCGGTTAAGTTCGGGCTTACGCGCAAGCCCTCCATCGAGGAATGGTTCTTACTCGAGCACGGTCTCAATAGACGCATCGAGGTCGTCGTGCAGAGCTTTGGCATGATCCCACCTGTACTATTGGACACTGGCCGCATAGGTATGATGCCCTCAAGGCTGGTTAAGCACTTCGAAAACACGATGCCCCTGCAGACCATCGAACTTTCGCGATCGCTTCCTGCATTTACCGAGGCTGTCCAATGGCCCACTTTTCACAATAGTGATCCAGCAAGCATCTGGTTGCGAGAGATACTGTTGGAAGAGGCGTCCCGGATGAGTCCTTTGCCGGACATCACGAGGGATCCAGATGCCCCTAAATTCACCTAAAGCGCCTCCTCTTCCCGGTACTCCGCTTACCCTTGGATCCCTAATGCGAACCGATTCCCATTCATCGTAAGCGCGGTTTCGCAAAGCGTGCTACGTGTCTTATATCTAATGCGCTCAGCGCACTGGTCATTTGGTATGCCAGCGAAGCCGAACGAGCACGTCATCACTTACCGCTTTGCTCCAAGTCTCATTACGGTGGCCGGATCCGTTGCGACGGGGATCAAACAGCGTCCACCACCTTGCGGTAGATATTGAGGCAGCAGAAAACTCCGGGATTATTGTTGTTGGATCAGCACTAGCCGCCGACCAAATGCTCGGTATTGCGCCTGCGCAATCTTGCAGCCATGACTCAGAATAGCGGCGCATGATGCGCGATTCCTTTTCTTCGTCCCCCCAATCCGGCTGCAGATAGCTGCGGTGCTCGCCAATTGTTCCGAGAAAAGTTAGTGAATATCGCCTGCACGGCCTATGTTGCGCGACAGCATCACTTCAACGTATACCGCATCTTCGTCGCTGCACGACCGGAGGTCTGTCTTTTTTTGGCCAAACGTCTTAGCCACGTGCGGCCGCCTTAGCGTTAACCACGGAGCCGAATGTTGCAGCAATACAGTGGTGTCTACGATCCGGAAGACCTCTCGGTCTTGGGAAGGATTTTTGATGAAGCAGTCGCGGCTTTACCGGCCTCTATGCGAACTCCTGAAAATCGAACGGCAATCGCCACGCTTGTTCTACAACGTGCAGCAGCCGGTGAGGCCAACTTAGCATCCCTGATGAACTTGATGGGCGCCATTACTTCTGCTGCTTGATCAGGCGACTCTCTGACCGCAGCAACGTTGCTGGCGACAGAAGAGCCGCTTCGCTTGCGCCTGACAGGAAGCAGGTTTCAGGTAGACCATTGAAATAGCTTGAATCTCACGCGACGTCAGGTTGTAGGCTTGAAATTAGAGAACCATGACAAAAGCTACACCACGAAGGCGTCGATGGCGCATTGGCGAGCTTGCAGAGGCTACCGGAGTAACGGTACGCACGCTGCATCACTATGAGCATACGGGTTTACTAAGTGCGTCGGAACGCACCGACGGCGGTCACCGCATGTACGACCGCGAAGGCCTCAAACGGGTACATCAAATCCGAGCGCTACGTGAGCTTGGCTTCTCGCTTTACGAGATCCGTAGAGCGATTGAGGGTAGAACGTCACTTACTGACCTATTGCGCAAGCATTTGGAGAGAATTGAACTTCAAGTCGCGCGTGCAACCCTGTTGCGAGATCGTTTGCGCAACATGACGACGGATAGTGAATTGCAAGTCAGTGTAGATGAGCTACCTGCCACTTTAGATGCAATGTCGCGGGTCGAGGAAGAACGCCCTCAGCCGCTCCCATGCACATGCGTCATAGACCCAGATCGAGAGGAGCGGTGGCAGAAAATCCGCGACGAGCTGCGCGATTGTGTGGATCGGGGCGAGCATCCCTGCAGCGAACGGGCAAATGCTGTGGCGCTTAGAGCGCGCTTGCTGCTCACAGAAATTGCAGGAGCTGATTCGACCGTTTCAACGATACTGAAAGTTCTTGCGCGGTTGAGCGCGCCACGCAGCATGGCTGGCTGGGATCCCTGCCTAATGCAATATCTCGACCGCGCACTTGCCGCCTTGAACGGATGAACTGCGCTGAACCTGCCGCGCTCCTGCTGTGTTCTCCCTCTATGAGAATGAATTGAGCTTTTTAGCGCCAGGGACGCAACGGTTGTGGTTTGCGTCAGATGGTTGAGGACTCCTGTCGCTCTTCTCTACGTTTTGCAGCGATGCTCCCTTGTCGAGACGTGACTTTGACAAATTTATCGAGACGAGCCCCCGAAGGGGCTTGAATCTTACGTGGCGTCAAATTGTAGGATCTCAATACCACCTAGAGACAACTCCGCCTAGGCGGGAGGACGCATGGACCTGCAGTCCGTTCAGAGTTTCTGGGCAATAGCTCCGGCATTCTCGACGCACTGGATGATCATCGTGGCCTTGCAAGCGCTTGAACGGCGCGAGCCGTTCCCGTCCGGGGATCGCGGGGTGTACTGGATACTGACGCAGCGTTCGTTACGACTAGTCGGGCTTCGACTCGACATCATTGTCGTTGGCTCATCGGTTGCTGCTCCAAAAAGTTAAGTTAAGGATTACGTATGTCTCTAGCTGTTAGGCTCACGCGCCACGAGACGGTCAGAAGGCTCGAGCACTTCCGCAAGGAGCGGATTGTCAAGGCGGTCTATGCACTGGATGCGGTGCTGCCGTCGGCATACTTGCAGCTAAAACAGGACGACCAACTAGAGATCAGGGCGGGATGTATTCACGTCGCCGTTGCCGGACACGAACAGAAGCTCGGTCCGAGTTCGGCATGTGACGTCACAGGCGCCGGTCCTCACAAAGTATGGAATGCAGGCGACGAACCCGCAGACTCCACATCGTGACGCCGCGGCGGGGATGGACATGCGAAGCGTTTGCAGTGTTCGATCGATTGCAGCGTCAGGAGCGCGTCGGACATGTTGGAATTCCGCTTATCGCCGCGCCTTTCGAAGGCGAACCAATAGTTGTTTCGCTCTCGCACGGCAGCACCGGAGGGTCGGCCGGCCGCGGCATATGCGCTGCCTTGAGGGACCCGAAGCTGGCGCTATCTCATAACCAAGCGGCGCCCTCACATGCGCAGGAACGGCGAGGCTGATAGCAAACTCAAGCGAACATCCGGAGCTCTAAGTGTCAATTTCCCGAATCACTTCAGCTGCAAGTGCAGCAATCCTCTCTTGTGCTTTGGCTTCGGCCGCGCCCGCTGCCGACGTCAGTATCGCCGTGGTCGGTCCGATGACCGGAAGTACTGCTGCGCTTGGCGTACAAATGCGCGATGGTGCTACTGCGGCTGTCGATGCGTTAAACGCTTCGGGCCTACTTCCCGGTATCAAGGTCATATTGAGCGTCGCCGATGACGCGTGCGATCCCAAGCAGGCCGTCGCAGTTGCCAATCGGCTGACGATGGATCAGCCGAAGTTGGTCGTTGGCCACTTTTGCTCGTCTTCCTCTATCCCCGCTTCCGACGTTTACGCCGAAGCGAACCTTATTCAGATCTCACCTGGCTCAACGAATCCTCAGCTAACGGAGCGTGGTCTCAAGACGGTGTTTCGGATCTGCGGCCGCGATGATCAACAAGGCCTCGTGGCCGCCGAGTACATCTTGCGACATTATCCGACCAAAAGAATTGCCGTGCTTGACGACAAGAGCACTGCCGGCAAGGGCATTGCCGATGTCGTTGCGTCACGCCTTCAGGAAGCAGGCGAAAAGGTCATTCGACAAAGCTATGTGGCCGGTGAAAAGGACTACACGGCCCTGGTCTCAAGAATGAAACGAGACGGAATCCAGATCGCCTATATCGGCGGCTATTACAACGAGATCGGCTTGATTGTGCGTCAGGCCGCAGAAGCGGGCGCAGGTCTCACTGTGATGGCGAACGATCCGTTGATGGCCAGCGACTTTTCGGCGATAGCCGGCGAAGCAGCAAACGGCACACTGTTCACCTTTATGCCCGACCCCACCAAGAATGCTCAAGCGGCGGACGCCGTAGCTAGGCTCAAGTCTTCCAACATGTCAGCGGGAGGCTACACGCTCTACGCCTACGCCGCCGTTCAAGCGTGGGCGGACGCGGTCAAGCGCGCCGGGACCTTCGATGGTCCGCAAGTAGCAGCTGCGCTTCGTTCGCAGCCAATCCAAACAGTAATCGGGCCGGTCCGGTTCAATACCAAAGGAGACAATGCCGCTCCCGGCTTCGTCGTCTACCGGTGGCATGACAACATTGTCGAAGCCGTCGAGTAAAACTCATCGTTGCGACCGCACACGGGCCTAGGCATTCAGCGAAGTAATGGAAATGATGAAACGTAATTCCGGATATGACGTGCTACTCGGGTCCGTCCTCGCGCTCGCGGTACTCGCGTCGTTTTTCGCGCTCGCGGTACTGATCGTGCAGCTAGCCAATGATGCCGACGCACCCGCGGATGAGTTTATGCCCAGTGGAACAGCTCGGCCGATGTCGCTGCGTAACCTCTGTTTAGCTCTTTGCCGCACTTCCAGTGTGCGATTTCAGGACGAATCGTTAAGGACCAATACTTGGTACCTGGACGAACGCAGAGTGATATTGCGGCCAACGCAAAAATGACAGCAATGCCACTCCGTGATCGAGGCGACTGATTGCTGCACGACACTTGATCCGCTCGACGATTATTCTCTCGGGTGGCGTGGAGCGACAGGTTCATCCCAGCTTAAAAAATTGGGCATTCCGAACTGCCGTAGGCAAACTTTGCTGGCGGCCGTCCTCGCTGTCCCCACAAACACTCGAACTCTGTCTCCGGCCATCTACGGGACTGACCGACCGGCATGCTGACAACCGCAAGCGCGCTCGGCGGTTCAACGGGAGAAACCTATGTCCGATGCCAAATTGCAAAATGTGCTCTCTTCTCTTACGCAGGAAGCGCGACAGTTAGATGCTCTGCCGTCCGGCCGGCCTGCGCCGGCGGCAAATTACGTCAAACTAAACACGAATGAGAACCCATTTCCGTTGCCAACGATCGTACGGCAAAGTGCAATTGCGGCGCTTGAGCGGCAGTATCTGTACCCGGAAGATGACAACATTAGCCTGAGGGAAGCAGCGGCTAACACCTACGGCGTCGCCATCGATCATGTGATTGCCGGCAATGGATCATCTGAGCTCCTCGGGCTCATCTACAGAGCATTTCTTGCCCCCGGCGACAGGGTCGCAATGCTGTCTCCGGGTTTTTCATTCAATCGCAAACTTGCTATGTTGCAGGGTGCTCAACTGCTTGAAATCAGATGTAACGAACCTCAGTCGTTGCCGATAGAGCAATTGCTCTTTGGACCAGCAAACGATGCCAAGTTCATTCTGTTGGCTAATCCGAACAACCCGACAGGAACGTTCATCCCTATCGCCGATATCGAATGCCTCCTGGCGCAATCGGACCGCCTCGTCGTGTTGGACGAAGCATATGTCGATTTTGCGCCTGATAATGGCCTGCGGCTCCTCAGCCATTATCCGAATCTTCTGCTCTTAAGAACACTTTCGAAAAGCTATGCCGCCGCTGGCGTTCGAGTCGGCTTCGGGTTCGGCCACCCGCAGCTTATTGGACGGCTTCGTAACATCCAGAACGTCTTCAACATGAATGTAATTGGGCACGCGGTCGGCATCAGCATTCTTGCGCATCGCGCCGTCTATGAAGAAAACCATATGCACATCAGGCATGAACGACAGCGGGTTGCGACCGCACTGTCGCAACTTGGATTCTCTCTAACGCCCTCCCACGCAAACTTCTTGTTAGCGCGCGTGCCTGCGGGACACGACGGTAGATGGTGGCAGGCCGCTTTGGAAAGGCAAAGAATACTAGTTGCCTTCGTTTCCGATGACGGTCTTGAAAATTGCATCCGCGTGAGCATCGGGACAAAAGCGCAAATGGATGCGTTTCTGGGAGCCGTCACAGACATTTCTGACAGCTTAAAGCAAGGAAGATCGGCCAGTTGAGCCGCGCTAAGTCTGCTTCTGCGTTACCCAGGCGAACGTATCACGGCGGTAGATAAGAGCGGCTACTGCCAATGGCGAAGATCTGCTGTGAGTGAGCGCGAACGGTGACAACGGAACTATCCTCCTTGGCATCGGATGCTTAGGCGTCCAAGAGGGACGAACAATCGTCTCGTGATCAGCGATGAAGACAAAAGCACAGGAGAGCAAAATGTGTGGCCAGAATAGGAGGTGTCGGCGTCTTTGAGCCGCTCAGATGCCGAAAACAAGCGAACTTCCTGCCTTCACACCTAAAATTGGAGACAATCCAGTGAAAGACGTCTTTTCTTCTTCAAAAATAGCGTTCGGCATCTTCGATCACTTAGACGAGGACGGCCGCGACATCGCCCGACAATACGCAGATCGTCTCGTCCTGGCAGAGGCGTACGACCGACTGGGCTTCTTTGCATATCATGTTGCAGAGCACCACTGTACGCCGCATGGCAGAGGTCCATCGCCAAATTTGTTCTTGTCGAGCGTCGCACAGCGCACGCGGCAACTTCGCATCGGGCCATTGGTGATGCTGCTTAACCTCTATCATCCGCTGCGTGCGTTTGAAGAGATCTGTATGCTTGATCACTTGAGCGGTGGCCGGCTTGAGGTGGGTATCGGACGCGGTTCTCTTCCGCTTGAATTGGGGTACTACGGCATCAGAGCTGACGCGGCTCCAAGCCGTTATGAAGAAGCCAGCGAAATTCTCATCAGTGCTATGAAAGGCGGGACGCTATCCTATCAAGGCAAACATTTTGAGCTAAACAGCGTTCCGTTGACGGTAAGAACTTATCAACGTCCAAGGCCGCCGACATGGATTGCCACCAATCGACCCGAGTCCGCAGCTTGGGCCGCTGCCAATAGCGCAAATCTAGCGTGCGTAGGCCCCTCCTCTGCTGTACGCAAAGTTACTGACGCCTTCCGTGCTCATCGAGAGCCCAACGGCCGGGCTAACGATCAAATGCCATTTCTTGGATTGCTTCGCATGGTCGTCATTGGGCGTTCGGACACAGATGCCTATTCGCTCGCGGCATCTGCTTACGAACGATGGCTCGAGAGCTTTAAGTTCCTTTATGAGCTCAATGCCATCCCTACACCACCACACCTGCCGCTGACCTTCGATGCGGCAATCGAGCGCGAATTGTGCGTCGTCGGAACGCCAGCTTCTGTGCGACAAATTCTTCTAAATCAGCTGGAAGAGGCAGGTGCCAATTACCTTCTTTGTCAACTCGCATTTGGCAATCTGCCATTAGATGCTTCCCTGTGCACCGCAACCGCAATCCAATCCGAAATCATGGCTGGACTTGGCCGACAATGATTTTCCCGTCCGGCTTTAAAGATCAAGCGTTGTGGCAGCGCTGTGCCCCCTCCCGTACCGTTGGCGGGCAGCATGCGCTCACGATCAGCGGCTCCTACTTGCTCACCACGACGTCCGTGGGTCAACGAAGTGCGCTGTTGCAGCGATCCAGCAGACTCACGTTTTTCTAACCATACCTACGAGGACTGACTAATGACGAAAGACCGATTCGCCATGGGCTTTGCCCTTGCATTCATTCTGATGGCGAGCTTTCCTGGAGCCGCCGGCGCGGAGGAGCCTACGTACGCGGGGCTGAACGGGGGCGTGCCGATCAACGTCGGCGACGTGTTGTCAGGCGAGCTCTACGCGTTGCGCATACGCGGTGCCAAGCACGGCAAAAAGGTCGCCTACCAGATCATCTCCACGCCGCGCCGGCTGCCTGAGCCGGACGGGCTGTGCAAGCTAGAGACTGGACCGGTAATGTTTCACCTCCTTACAACTGGCGAGGCGCAAGCCAATCAGCTAAAGCCACTAGTCGGCAAGAGGATCTCGGTGAAGGTCGATGAAATCGCCTGTGCCGACGCTGAGCAGATGAGCGAAGCGGTCATCAAGAAGTGGAATCTGGTGAAACAGCGTTGATTTCTTAGAGCCTCCGCTGGCGATATTCCATCGGCTGCCAACTCGACATATCGGTCCCGTAATCACTCTAACGAACTGCTTGTGACCTACGAGCACCCTGAGCTGCGCTGCGCAGCATGCGTGCTGGGCAAGCTGCCAGCGCAGCTGCCTTTTCATCCACAGAGTCTGATTGCCATATCGATGCCATTAACCGGGCTATCAGGAACATAATGCAGCATCATCATTCGCTGAAGGAGAACCGTAAGTGCGCGTTAGTCCGTATTTCGAGGAGATCAAGGCTCGCGCGCTGCAACTGCTTACTAGCTTTCGGCCCACCGAAACCACATTCCCTCGAACCAAAGGGGAACTCCGACATGCCGTGCGCGGCGCACTCAGCCAAGCACGCGACGAAATGTACAAGCGCGAGAGACCCCGCGTCATGGGGTCGCGAGCGGAACGCGCTGCTGCGTATCGGCGCACTCACTTCAACGTTGGCAACTTCACGCGAGCAGAGCGGGAACTTTGCAAGCTCATGTGGACGCGGCTGTACCACTGACACTGGCGCCTTTATTTGCCTAGCGCTCAGTATCGGCGGCTCTCACATACATTGCGCGTTTTGGCGTCGGATCAAATCGCGCGCGAGCCTCACGCAACTCATCGTCTGAATGTTTTAGACGTGGCACTCTTCGGCCGCATTTGCACCTCAACCACGGAGTTGAAGCTAAATGGGCGTAGATACAAATGGCGACGTTTCGTCGAGAGACTCTGCAGGCATCGCAAGAGACAGAACAGCCGGGCTTAATCAAGCTCGTCCGCTGCTTCAAGCGAGAGCGGAATGGACGTTACCTGCTCAGCGACTCTGTTCCCGACCAACTAAAGCGCGTCAATGCGCAGAAACGCGAAGAAGACGGGTCCCGCCTCATAGCATCTGCTCATCGCCGGCGCCGAAGAGCGTTAACGGTCGGCGTCGGCAAGCCATCCAGATTAAGCAACACTGCGCAATCCTCAAGAAGATCTGCGGCTTCTCAGGTAGACATCTCGCGATCCCATCGATAATTGCAACGGGATCCGGCGTTACGTCGATGCGCGCCGCGATGATGTTCGAGCGCTGAACAAACGTTCACACGATCCCGTTCGGCTCGCCAAGAACGCAGGAATGCCAATCCCAACCTACTGACGACGAGAAGGAGGATCACCGTGTCTGAACAGCGAATAATCACGGCAGGCGATTCGATCGCGAGAATCGATCGTGTATGTCAGAGCTTTCGGCACATGATCGATACTGAGAGCTCGATTTTCCCATGCGTTCGAGGCGCGATGCACGCATCGCTCGATGAGGATCCTCTTTTGGCAAGGGCGCGAATTCTCGACTATATCGCGAAGCATGAGGCGCACCATCGATGAGTATGCCTGCGGCCGTTTCAGGTGCTGAGGCTCTTGCCCTCGCCAAGGAGCGCTTCGCGTGCGCTCGCGTGATAGTTGACCCTGATCCCTAATATTTGCAACCTGACGCTGGAGTTCAGGATGCGGATCATCCCGCAAGCGCGGGCGTCATGACGCGGCATCGCGCGAAAGCTTGATATGTGGTGGCGGAGCTCGCTTTGCTTTCGAATGCTGCTCGCAACGAGCGGCATAAGGCGCCGCACCTGTCGATGACGATTACGTTGGTATTCCAGCGCATCAACCTAAAGATGATAATAGGCAACTCATGGACAAGGTTTCACAAATCGAGGCGGAGCTTCGACAGATGGCAGTAGTGTATGCCCGTAAATGCAGCGCGCTTGCCAAGCTACAGGAGGCGTACTGTAGCAAATTAAACGAGTTGCTCGAGGCCAAGGCGGCGCGTGACAGACACCAGCACCGCTGGGACCCGCGAAAGAGATGATCATCACCGACGCCCGTGCTGCGATCGACCAGGGTTTCCGAAAAGCTTGTAGAGCCCCGATAAGGGCACATTGACTATCCCGGCTTTCTTTAGTGGGACCACGGCCGCGGTGAGAGAGTTGCGTCTCGGCCTGTCGTAAGTGGTTGCCATTTTCAGGTACTTCGTAGCTTTTTTAGCGGGTTGTCGTTGCTGGCAACATCAGCGACGGTCGCCAGCCACTCTGAATTCAAACGAGCTGCGCTTGCGACTTCACGACAACAAGGGCTCCTCAGTTAGCGGCTTCTTTCATTTACGTTGCCGAGGTTGGAACGCGCTCATGAGCGAAAGCAGACGCCCCATTTCCTTCGGAATTCGGAAATTACTTGCCCGCTCTTCGAGCGCGCGTCCCGCGTATAGGGTATGTGCACACAACCGCCATATTGTTATCAGGTCGAGCATAACGTTACTTAGAACGAGTAGCTATTGGACGAGCTGCGTACGTCGCTTGTCGACCTTCCCGCCTAATGTACCACGTAGCGCCAATATACGCGATTGCTTCCTATCCTGCGGATGGACATCCGCAGGGTCTTTGGAGCAGATCCGCGTCGATTTCGCTTGGCCCTAGGCCTAAGCCAGGAAGCCGTTGCAGGTCGTATGGGCGTCGACTGCGCCTTCATCAGTAGCATGGAGCGAGGGCTGCAACCGCGTGCAGCACAAAATCTGCAACTTCCAGAGCCGGATCGTGCACGGGCTTGGGAATGAAATTGCATTCGACGGGGATCGGCCGTCCGTCTCCCTCGATCCGGAAATCGGCGAACGCTTTGCTCAATCAGTTCGTCCGCGCGGCCGCAGACCTCGAAGATAACATGCAGTTCGGAAAACGGCGTCCACTGCGCGATGTCGACGATGCGCCGCTTGAGCATCTCGGCACTGATGTTGAGGAGGGCAATCCCATGGTCCCGTTTGGTTTGGTTCGAGATGATACCGCGGATGCGGGCGAAGGGCTCAGCGCCGGAAAAAGTTCGCTACGGCCTCGATGCCCTCCATGCGCGACGGATGGCCGAGCGTCTTTGCGAAATCCTCATTCAGCGGATCGGCGGGTTGCCCCGCCGCCTGCCTGCCCAGGCCGCGCCCTTAACGATGTTTTCCTGCTCCGCCTCATTGAGATCGTGGCGATCCGTGATCCAGGTCTGCAACAGCGCATCGCGTTCTCCCGGCCCGCGCGGCGTGGCAGTCGGGCTCTTCGAGGAGATCGCTCACGGCTCGTTGCATAGGCCGCGCTCCTTGATCTGATCGCGGATATACGCCTCGATGCGCGCTTCAAGATTTGCATCGCTGGTCGCCTGGGCTTCCAGCTTCATGATGTGAGCGACACGGCCAAGGTCCCGCACGGCGATTTTGCGCGTGCGCACGGCATGCTGCAGGAAGCTGTTCGGTACGAGGGCACGGACGAGCGTGCAGTCGAGCGCCGCGGGCGGCGCGGCGCAGCGTTTTGAAGTGAATTGCGTCGGTTGCCTCCGAGCGGTCGAGCGCCTCGACGCTTAGGAAGCCCATTTGGAGCTGGCCGGCGAATTGCACGCCGGTCATGCCCAAGGCCTCGCGTATGGCCCGGATCCAACTTTTGGCGGCATGCGGAACCGCTCGGCTGGTTTGAGCCCGTCTAGTCGTTCATCCAACCGCTGCGGGCGAGAGTCTTGACGTCGTTTCTCATCTTACAAACCGATTTCCTCGATCTTTCATCAGCCTATGACCTGATTTTGATTCATGAAATCAGGATACAATGACTCTTCATCAGGAAAGATAATATGGCAAATTTTGCCTGTAAAACCAATGTCTTGTGGCGGACAGTTAAAGCACAAATCGCGGTCATTCGCCTGCGTTGACTGCCGATGACATTGCCACGCCCACGGAGACCCAGCCTAGCGCGGCGGGTGAAATGCCGCGGCCGACCGCGCGCGAATATTTCGACAGCCTTCGCGGGTTCGACACCGAGGAACATGCGCGCGCATTTGGCAACCTAGCCACGACGTATGTACACACTTTCAGCCGCTATATCGACTTGGCCGAGCTTGACGGCATCGCCATCGCCCCCGACTACGCGCTAGCGCTCCTTCAGCTCAACCGCGGCTACGAGACCAAGCACAAGCTCACCCCGTCCGAAGGCATCGTATGGGCGTCGCCATGACCCGACCGTCATGCGCGACGTCACAGAGCAACATGCTCTTTATGCCGGCGTCCTGCTTCTGCTCGAAGACGAGAACGAGTTCTACGAGCAAGCACTCCACACCCTGGCTAATGAATGCGCCATGTCGAAGTGACAGAACGCTTCAATACGGCCCTCCGAGCCTGCCTCCTGCAGAGCAAGCACCCGAATGCACATGCGCAATACCTGATGGGAGATCATTAAGGCGTGTTGGGACGAATATGCGGTGACGCAGATTCACGCGCCTTTGGGCAGCGCCTAACCGACCGTTACGGGGAGACGTTCGTCACCGCACTTGGTGAGACGCGGCGCGCGAACGCGCTCGTCAAGGCCTACCCGCTCCATGCGAATTTCGAGCAGATCACGGCCAGTCCATGACGAGCGGGCTCTCCTAAGCGGCGCCCCATTATCCCATTATAATGTCTGTGCGGGTTCGATGTTGAGCGGCGCCATGATCTGAGGACTTCATCATAGGGAGCACAGCACTCGACGATGACGCGCCGACGCGGTGCGCTTGCGGCAATCACTTGGCCCTGTCCGGCTCGGTATCAGCGGAGCCGACGGACTGGCGATGTTTGATGTTTTCATGCGCCTTGAGCAGTCAATTCGATCCGGACATGAATGGCCCCGAGGCGCATCGACTGAAGAAGGTCAAGAAGCTTCCGTTCGGATGGGTGGTCGAATGCCAATACGTCTTGCCTTCTCGATTTCGGCTTCCGCAGTTTCGTGCCCCGTTTTGGGACGCAGACCTGGCAAGAGATTGAGCTGGAATACAGAAACCATCTGCCCGGTTCCAGTCTCATGGACGAGAACGTGACATAGTCACTGCTTCACCCGCCAAGCCTCCGCCCCCGTATGGCCGAGACCGGCCTTGTTCACATCATGGCCGCCATGGCCTGCTGTCGGCGGTTCTCGCAGAAGAAGCGGGATTCGATGGCATGTGGGCTCCCGCTGGGGCTGGAGATCGAAGAGCACCCGCAGCACTTTTGCCGGCTCGCGTGTCCACTTGCGAGAAGAGCGACCGCCTCGGCAATGGTGCTTCGGTTAAGACGCGGTCTGCAATTAGAAGAGGCCATTGGCGTGCAGTGAAGTTTCGTTCCCGATCGTACGAATCGCACGCTCTCGAAAACAAGAAGCCGTTTTTCTGCGCAGGCCGTGCCAGATCAGCAGAAACTCGGCTTCGATCATCGAATATGTAGGTATCTTTGCGATGGGATTAGCGTGAAAGCTGAAGGCATTTGCGGAATGTGCCGGAGCAAAAGATGGCCGCGCAGAGCGCTGAAGTGCGGCATTGCACGCGAAGAGCGTAGTGCGCGGCTAAGGGAAAGAACCAGTTCGGGGGGCGCTCTACGCCGCTGGAGTGAACCAGCAGGTTCACTTTGCGGATGCTAACAGCGTTGTCCCAGCCATCCAATTGGACGATTCAGTTGTAACAAGGGCGCGATTGGGTTAATCATCCTGAGAGCGCATTTTCGCCGGACTAGACTTGTCAGTTGCACAGAGCCATTTTGGACTTCAATTTTGGAAGCGTACTCCAGCAATAATTTCGTGCAGAGGCATAGCATGACGATTGTCTTGGAATTTCACCAATCCCGACCCTACGGACTGACGTCCAGGAAACTCAATGTCTTGAATGGTGCAAGGCGGGAAAGACCAATTGGGAGATCGGAGAGATACTGTCGATTTCAGAGAAGACCGTCGAGTTTCATCTGGGTAATGCAATGAGGAAGCTCGGCGCCGGTAACCGGATTTCGGCGGTGATAGCCGGTATAAAGTGCGGCCTGATCGGGCTTTGAAGAACCAGCAAAGGGCGTGGACGGTCCCGCTCGCAACGCTTGAGCGCAACCCTCGAGCGCGCATGGGCGTTCGGACGCCTGAACTCGACATCATCGACTGCTTGGTTCAGAGCGAACATGAACTGGTTGCGTTGGTGCTGCAAGCATTCGGCCGTTTACTCCAACGGCGAAGTTTGCTCAGGCAGGCCGGCGCCGGTCAAATCTAGCGTCGATGCGCACAAGTGCTCAGTTGCTAGCGACTGCGGCCGCCGAAACCAAGTTTCCTGATCGCGAAGGTCAGCTGTGCGGCGGAGTTGCGACTACAGTTCTGTCGGCTCAAGGATGGGCAAGAGAGGAGCGGCTCTCGTCGTCACGAGACAGTTAGCGAACTCGCTTCAAGGAGTCTGCGAATCCATTCCTGTCGGCGCGAGCAGGTAGCCTGCACCATTTCGCCAGACCGCTCGTGATGGCAAACGAATGGCCAGAATGCCGCCGGAAAGATCTCGCTTTCGCGAGTCGATCAATATCTCTCCTAGCTTTTTCCGATTCCCCCCATACAACTGAGGCATGGAAATCTCGCATATCCAGAAGTTTGCGGGCAGGCTATTCATGAAGCTCCTGAACGAGAGCGGTTCTCCGCCGCCGGGAGATATCCAGGTCGCGACCGATTCGCCCCTCGATTGAATCTTGTCGTCGAGCTTTTGCAGATGGACCTGATAATCCTGCGACGAGATGAAAGTCGTCCTAAGAACGACGTTGCTTCCGTTCTGGCAGAGATAATCCCACCAGCGTCCGGTGCCAGCGTTGACTTCAGCGACGCGCCTGACCCAGATGTCGAGATACTGGCCTGCCAATTGCTCAGCGTAGACAGGAGAAACCTTCACCTGCGGTGTCCAGATTGGAGCGATGACCAGCCGCGGCTTCATACCTGCATTGGCGGCGCGAGAGAGTTGTTCCGCAAGCCAGGCGCGGGACATGCAGAAATACGGACCCAATACGGTATCGTGAATGACGACGTGATCGATCCACTGACTGCTCGAGAACCATCCGGATTGCCGCTTGGGATGCGACATTGAGCCGTCCGGATGCCATTCGTCTGTGTTGAGGGTATAGCCAAGAACAGGAATGATCCGGCTTTGGTTTCGTTTGCCGGAAACGACAAGCAATGGCGGGTTTCCAGACTCAATGAACGAACAGATCGCGGTCCAGACTTCGTCGGCGCTCGTGACACCGTCGATCTCATACAAATTATATCCGTAACCGCGGTTCTTGAGCGTCTTGACGATGACGTCGACGATTCCCTTGGGATGCGCAGCCTTTGACAGCTTGTCGTCATCGACGGAGCTGATGCCCTCAATCGATCGGATCGCGATCCTCAAGGCCGCCTGCACATTGCCTCGGCTCACATCGTTCTCTTGGCAGTAATAGGCCCTGGCGACCGCGTAGCGGCAACCTCCGGCGCGCCGATAAAAGGTCTGCGCCTTGGGCACGCAACGGTTCACCAGCGGGATTTCGTGTCCGTCCTGCCAACGAGCCGGCACGCGCATAATCGCATCGAAGACATAGCTCTTTGGCCCCGAGGCCGAAGGATAGGTGAGGACGACGACCTGACCGACCATGTGATCGGGTGGGCCCTCCATCTGACCTGCTGAGGGCAAGGCGCGCAAGAACGAGATTGAGGCGGCAGTGACGACGCCGCCAGTCGAAAGCTTCTTCCTGAGTGCATCGATCTCTCGGCGGACCTCGTCGCGTTCGAGCGCGTCCTCGATGAGTACCGCCGCAACACCCATTTTCCGTGCCAACGTGCAGATGCGGTTGAGAGGCGCGGCCCGCTGCTCGCTCGCCCCTCCGGCCCAATAGCGGTGCACGACATCGAAATAGAACGAGAATTCCCCCTCGATCCTTGCCGTTGGCGTCGTCCTTTTCACCCATCGCTTCGCCATTCCACCCCAAGCCCCCAAAAATGCAAGAAAAACAAACAGGTTAACCATTTACTAACACTGATCCTTCACTGTAATGTGCAGGATATTGGCCTCGGCGGACAGGTTGCGCCGGGCTGCGGCCGCGTTTATTTCGGTGCGGCCTGCCTTGGACGGGCTGTCCCTTTGCGATTCGAGCGGTTAAAGTCGCGTATTCGGAGCGAATCATGACTTTCAAGAGCATTAAATCGGGCCAGTCGCGCGATTCCAATACCTCCGCATTCGACAGCACGCCGGTCAAGCCACCCAAGCTCAGCGGACGAGCCGCACAGCAGGTGCAGCGCATTCAACGCTGGGAGGACGACTCCGCCAGGAAGTCCGTTCATCTGGAAGATTGATTTTTCGGCTTTCTCGACGGCGGTTCGCCCCCGGGCCCCTGCGGCCACCAGCAGCATTCGCCTTCTCCCGCGAGCGCCCTGTCCCATGACGCCAGTGCGGACCTTACGCGCGTGAGCTTCTGCAGGTTCACGGCGTCGGGCACCGCAGCACTCAGTATTCCCATTAGGACGCGCGCCTTATCCGCGAATTCGACCAGAAACAGAAACGCACTTTTGGGATCCTGGGCTGCCTGCGAAGCGAACCAGTTCGGAGCGAATTCCCTGGGTTTGACCGAGAACAAGCTTTGGATGTTACCCATGTATGTCCTCACCCGATCCACGTAGTTCTGATCGCTGTGGCCTGCTGGCCCGGCACCAAGCGCTTCAACGAGTGCTTCCCGCGCCGGCCGGTGCAGTTCGGGTGTTTGACCACGCAACAGGAGAGCTTCGAGGTTCGGATCGGAAGAGGCGTGCTTTCCAACGCGGACCGTGGCTCTGGTGCTGCCGAACGAGAGTTTCAGAAATTCGTCGCTTCCGCGACCATCGAGCCGGTCTATCGACATCTGAACAGATTTGAGAGCGCTGGAGGTCGGGGCATGTGACTGAGAGCGGAATACGGTTTGGGCGCCGATGCGTATGATATCCTGATTGGCCGCACCGATCCGTTCGGCGAAATCGCGCTGAAGCGTCACAAGCGATGCTAGGTCGACGGTCCACTCCAACAGCCGCGATCCCCAACGCCCGCGTTGGAGATGGAGGCGAGTGATGGAGGCGAAGGATGAGGACGTCGTGAACACGGCGCGAGGCAGGATCTCGCTTTCGGACAGGCCCTCGACGATGGCAGTCAGGGAGACCAGATCGTCGTATGGGCTGGATCTAGAGTTCGTTGTGTGAATTCTGCGCAGCACTCTTATCAAATTGCCGAAGGCGGGCTTCGCACCGACGAATCCATCGGGGTGGGACATCAACGCAAGCGCCGTGGTCCAGTAAATGCGCCGGTCTAATTCAGTGGAGCGGATGTCTCTTGCTCCTTCCTGAGGCACGGCCGAGTTCAACTCGTGCGCGATTGATTGAATGTCGGCCTCACCTGCGTTCCATTCCGCGCTTTCGGCCAACGCCCTGAGAACAAACGTGGGGGGCCGCCCGGGGGAGCCGACCCGCCTTCTTCGCCAAAGACCTAAAGACGACGGCCGGATCGCCGGTTTCCGTGAGCCGGTATCCTTCACCTGGGCGACCGGGATCGCCGGCGATGAAGCTTTCCCAAAGATCGTCCGGCAGTTCTTTCAACGCCTGTTCGGTCGAGATCGAGTTGCGGATCACGGCCTTCCTGCCGCGCCTTGTGCCGCTTTCGAAATCGAGCACGGCAACGAAGGTGCGCGCGATATCCGGATAGTCATTGAGATGCCGTCGCAAAAAAGGTCCCGTTCCGGAGAAATTATATCCGTCCAGAAGCGCTAGATCCTCCTTGGTATCGACGCGCATAAGGAGATGGTAGGCCAGCTCCGCCCTGTCGGCGACCATTCTTGACTTTGCATGATGAAGCATCGCCGCCAGGCGAACGCGCTTGATTTCGGCTCCCCGCTCCCGATCGGCCGACATCAATCTTAGCATCAACCGTCTGACGTCGGGTCTCTGCACCAGGGCTCCTTTTTCAAGGTGCACCAACCAGGACGCGGAAGCGAGTTCGTCAAATATCTTTCTTGCCCTTTTCTCCGACATGCGCGCCTCGCCCTTGAGCGGTCCGAGCACTCGCCGGATCAGCACAGGCGTGAGTTGCGGCAATACCAGGCCCGGGTGGGCGTACGATCGAGCGTCCTCAGACTTCAAGTGCTTCAAGAAGCGGTCGTAGAGCACTCCTTGCAGAAGCTCCTGAGGTATCACGTTCGACTTGACGTCTTCGGCGATGGCTTGCACCTCGCCGATGCCCTCCCCCATCTTGACGAGCTTGCGGATCAGCGAGAGCACTAGAGGGTTTCCCCCAAGCGCCTTGTGCAACGAAAGCGCGACGTGCGTTGGAATACCGGCCACCGCGAGCATTTTGCAGGCGTCTGCTTCTGATAACTCGTCAAGATACATGACCATTGGTCTGCGCCAACCTAAGATCTTGTCGAGATTGCGCGACCTCGGATCACTTCGCCCGGCGACCACCAGGCGCACGGCGTAAGCGCCGGCAATGCTGATCAATCGATCCACCCAATGCCGCAGCCCGCGCAGCGTCGCATCGCCGGCAGCTTCCACATTTTCGAAAGTATCGAGAACGATGAGAAGAACGCGCCGCTCCATCTTCAGTCTCGCCAGAGACTTGGCGAGAAGCAGCATTCCGTCCCGAGAACTCCTCTCGTGTGAACCGTAGGCAGGATCAACCAGACGTCTATGAAGTAGGCCTCGCAACTCCTCCCGCTTGGACTTGAGGTCGGCATCCATTTCCTGATCAATGGTGCCGACCTGACGCAGGAGCTCCATTGTCAGCGTCAGCGTATCTACCACTGACAGATCGCCACGATCGAAGTCCAGGTGCCCCGGCACAATGCGCGAATCGCGCTCGCGCATGACACGCGACAGGAGCGCCGCAATCAAAGTAGATTTGCCGATGCCACCGGTGCCCCACAGCAAGGCGGTGGAAGCCTTGTACTTGCGGTGGTCCGACGTGATGAATTGAAGCAAGCTTGTGAGCTCCGCGTCGCGTCCGATAAACCCCTCGTTGACGAAGCGGTCAAACTCCTCAATGCGTGTCCGCAATGCGAGGTGACGCCTTATCTCCGCTCCTGTCGGAATGCTCGTGGTCAGGTCGACCACTGCCGGCTCGATCGCGATCAGCGCACGAAGCTCGTCCGAGGTCAGGAGATCGAGCGAGAAAGGCCCGCCGAAGACCCTGGCGAGGGCTTTGGTCATCTCGTCGGGTTCGCTAATTGTCTTAAGCGCAGATGCAACGATGTCGGGCCCGTGGCTTGCGAGTTGCGCGCGCCTGGCGGCATCCGAGAGGAGCCACAGCCCCTGTTCGTTGCCGGCGCCCGCGTCGCATTCTTCTGCGACCACATCGAGCACCTCGCCCCAACGTGTCCTTTCGATCTTAAGCTCTGAAAGCAACAGCGCGGGGTCGCATCTGCCCCGCAGCGCCAGTGCAAAGCGCAAGCGGTCTGCATCGGGGAAGAGCGAGGACGAGATCGTCGGGTCAGCCGGAGCGAAGGCGCTCTCCATCAGGCGCTCGAAGGATCCGTCCTGGAGGGCGCGCTGGAAGGCGGTCGAGGTCATGACGACTTCCCTACGATGTTCATAACCTTCAGAAAACTCAACGTCTTGGCGAAGCGGGCCCGTCCCGATGTACCGGCGACGGCGCCCTCCCAGAATTCCTGGGCTGCCGACACATCCGCCGCTTGGTTTTCGACGCCTCCGAGGTTCGCTTCAACGAACTCCTGCACCTCGGCCCATCCGAGCTCTGCGATCGTCTCTGGGAACGGAACGGATTTGTTGGAGAGGATCGCATGAAATTCGGCCTGGCGCCCTTCCGAAATTCCGGCGACCACCACCCTCATCCAATCCCGCTGTAGAGCCTGACTCATGAAGGCCATCCAATCCTCCTGGCGCCCGGTCAACCAGCCTTCATCTCGACCGAAGTCGACAATCAGCCAGAGGCGGCTCTTCGTGCCCTCACTCTTCGTCAGCAGACGGTCGAGGGTCTCCAGGCCTTGCGGGATAAGATCATGGCGCAAGAGGCCGATGTCGGGACGGGTGGCTGCCCGAAAAGGATCATCCTCGGAAATGCCCGCGGCAACTGCCAGGCGCTCGAAAAGGTTCGGAATCGTTGTCAGCCGCGCCACCTCTGGCGCGATCTGGACAAGTATGTCGGGCGCATCCGAAAGTTTGGCGCGCATCAAGGCTCCTGTGAACGTCTTGCCCGAGCCCTGGGCCCCCGAAACCAGCGCTAGCCGCTCGGTGCTGCCGCCATTGCGGCGCGCCTGACCCAATCTTGGAACGCGGTTCGCCCCACAATTGGATGATCCGACCTCACATCTGGAAAGCCAAGACTCTTCCAGGAGTCGGTGGCTTGTGACGCAGGTAGCCAGCGCAATCGCCGCGACCGGGGCGATAAGGGATCTTCGGTCAGCTGCTTGATCTTGCGCCTGATGGGCAGCATGTGCACCGACCGGTTGTAGCGGCTCCCGTTGGATTGAACAGTACCTTCATGAATGCCAACCACACGCGCCAATTTGTCGAGGCAAGCGCCACCTGACATTCCGTCAGCGGTATTCGCCTTATGATGCAACCGTCCGGTGCGTCTGCGATGTTCCAGCAGCGTTTCACTATGAAACCAGCAATCTGTGCCACCGGCATGACCGACGACGACCAATAGGGTGTTCATTTGAGCATCGGCGGGGTCATGAATGTCCAGAATGCCGATTTTATCCCCGATCTTCTCATCAATGCGCACGAGCGCGAAATCGTGATTTTTGGCGGCGAGCTCTAGATTTGTGCAATCGAGGTCACGAGGCGGGGTGCCGCACGGTTCACTGGCGGCCACTAACCACTTGCGGGCGAATTTGGCCACTCGGGGCTGATTGGGAGCAAAACGGCCCCCGAGATTCCAGAATTCGACCTGAACTCCATCGGTGGCCCCGGGGATCTCCTGTGGCGGATTTTTTTCGAAATCGATCATGCCCCAGATGACGTGGGCCGCTGTCATGATCAGGTCGGCTCCCACGAGGAAGCACGTCCCAATGTATTCCTGATTGCATCTCTTATCTCGGATGACTCCGATCTTTGGCTGCACCTTTCCGACCACGTTGACGATCTCGACGCTTTGGAGGCCGCCACTGTCCGGAAAGACGGTCTGATGCAGACCCTTTTCCGCCTTCAAGATGATGTCGGTTGGCACGACCGTTCTGAGATCGTCCTGATTGGGAAGATTGAAACTGATTTCCGCCAGCAGCTTCTCGACGAAGCCATTGTCGGCGGCGATGCGAAGACACTCCTTGATGGCGAGCAGGAAATCCTTGTCGCTTAACGCGTAGACGGTGGCAAAGACACGGCTTTTGCTTTCCCGCCCTACCGTGTCGAAAGATCGCCCGAACACCTCTACCGTCATCCCGCGGTGATCGTGAATCAACTGCGCCGCTGAGGCGATATCGTCCGCCGACAGCGTCATGCGCGCCACTTCCGCAGCGCTTGCATGGCACAATTTAGATCCTCTCCGTTCGAGGCGAGGAATTCGGCCTCGTTCGTCTCGAACGTCATGCCAGACACGTGCACTCCGATCGCGGGCTGATGCTGATCTTTCCAGGCGATCACCGGTGAGCCGGAGTTTCCGCCGGCGGTCGTGGCATCATGACCGAAGGTGCGGCCGTCGGAATTCGGATCTGGCTGCCGCAATGGAAGTCCCGGCGCCAGTCGTTTTACTCCCTGCGCTGCGCCAGTCAGGTGATGTCTCACCCACTCCCAATCGACCTGATGGCCGTCCGGCTGAGACCGCGGTGGCGCAAAGCGGGCTGGGAATCCGATCACGCAGAGTGATCCGGGGACCGGCTTTCCCCCCGGAGGCACGACCAGGCGAGTGTCGATCGACGCCGGCACTTCGGCGTCTGCGTGATCTGGGTCCTCCTTTTCGCTCAGCGGACGCGCTGCGAGCAGCGCCATGTCTGCCGACTTGCCGACGCGAACCCCGGCTTCGACCTTCAAGAGACGCTTTGCAGCGCTGTCAGCCTCGCCATCGAAGTCGATCCGGACTTCATCGCCGAGCTTAAGGACGTCACCTGACTTCGACCCGTTGCGGCCAACGCGCTTCACGATCTGGTCCAACACGTGGCCGGCGGTGATGATGAGCATGGCCTTGCAATCGAAGATGAACCCTGTCCCGAAGAAATCGAGCGGACCCCCGCCACTTGGTTCGAGCCGACCGACCGAGCTCGCGCACTGACGGATTGATTGTACACCGCCGCCGATATCGTTTGCCCATCTGCCCAGAAAGGGATGATGCGAGTCGACGGCGCCCTCGCGGAGGACTAGAGCCGGTCTTGAGCCGTCGAACTGCACAACGGCTTCGAGAGAACCGACCTCGTCGTCAGAGAAATTCTCCGGTCCGTCGCCGGCCGACAGCTTTCGCAGGGCTTGCGTCCCATGCCCGATCAAGAGCGACCTGGCCTTCGCAAACTCAGATCCAGCAACGGCACCGCGACGTTCGGCTTCAAGGTCCAATGAGGTCGACACGCGCTGCAGGATGGAATCCGCCTCGAGCGCGACTGCCTCGTCTGTCGCCGGGGCGCTGCTTTCGTGCCCGGACGGAACGGAGCCGGCCAGCACGGCGCGGATGGCGGACAATCGATGAAGCTGGGAAGTCATGGTACGGATCAGATCACCCTAGTGACGGACCTTCGCAGGGCATTTGCCAACTTGCCGGTTCTTGGCCGACAATCACCGAGTCCAAGTATCGGGAGAACTGGGGTTTTCCCCAGTGTTCGTCAAAACGGTATCTGGTCCTGGTGCCGGGCGGCTTAGGTCTCGTATTCGCCAGCGCCTAGGGATTCTCCTAGTTTCGCTTCTCCCGCGTGAGCGCGAGGACTCTCAGGCTTGCAAGACACGAGGTGCGACATGGCTGCAAGGATCCGCAGGAATGTTTGGAAGCTCGACCGCAGCGACGCGACCCTAGCCTGGTATGCTCAGGCCGTCGCAGCTCTCATCAGGCGCCCCATTGAGGATCCGTCCTCGTGGCGATATCTCGCCGCCGTTCACGGCACCCCACAAGGTATGGCCACCCCAGCCTCCGCGCGCGGTTACTGGGATCAATGCCAGCACCAGAGCTGGTTCTTTCTCCCATGGCACCGCGGATATCTGGCAAGCTTCGAAGCGACCATCGCCAAAACGGTCAAGGATCTGGGCGGCCCCGCTGATTGGGCGCTCCCTTTCTGGGATTATAGCGAAAGCCTGTCCACCGAGCGCAATGCGAGATTGCTGCCGAGCGCCTTCGTCGAGCGGACCCTTGGAGACGGTAGTCCCAATCCACTCTGGTCGCGACGAGCGCGAGCTTTCGGTGGAAATTTCGAGCTCGACGACACCGCCGTTTCGACCGGGGCCCTGCGCTTCACCAATTTCACAAACTCAAGGCCGGGAGTTCCGTCCGGCTTCGGAGGGCCAGAGACGGGCTTCAATCCCGGCGGCGGCGATAATGGCGGCATCGAAAGCGTTCCGCACAACCGTATCCACGTCAAGATCGGCGGCGATTCCGGCTTTATGTCAGACCCATCCACCGCAGCACTTGATCCGATTTTCTGGCTGCACCATGCCAATATCGACCGGTTGTGGGAGGTTTGGCGCAATCAGGGGCCTCAGTTTCAAGACCCAAGTGACGAACGATGGCTGACTTCGGTGGTATTCCAGATGCACGACGGAGACGGTCGGCCGATCACATTCCGTTGTGCCGACATGCCGACCAAGGTGCTCCACGGCTATACTTACGAGGCGGTACCTGTCGCGCAGGAACCGGAGCTCGAGTCGGTGGAGATGGCAGTGGCTAGCGGAGCGAGGCCGGAATTCGGCGGGGAAAGCGAAGGACCAGTCGTTTTGACGGGACCCACAACCAAAGCTGACGTTGTCCTGGTGCCGCCGTCAGGCTTGGAGGCTGCCACGGCGCAGCCACGTCATGTCTATCTCAATCTGGAGAACATCACCGGAGCCGGAATCCCAGGCGACTATCTCGTCTATATCGACGTGCCAGACGACGATCGGCCAACGGCTTCATTCATCGGCGTGATGACAACCTTCGGACTCGAACGGGCGAGCGACAAGTCGCTTAGCCACGGCGGCAGCGGACTTAGCCAAGTGTTTGAGATTACCGAATTGGCCAGTCAGCTGAAGCTGTCGGAAGCCAATGTTTCCCGCCTGAAGGTCACGTTCGTGCGAGAGGGTGTTGCAAAGGCCGATGCAGACGCTCCCGCCGAACTCGCCGACTACGCCGCCGTTCAGCGCAAGCCTGCGAACGTCACAGTCGGAAAGATTTCACTGTTTTATGACTAAAGCGCGATGAGATTGGGAATGAATCGTCATCGCGCTTTAGATTGTTGTTTGAGCATAATCTTTTCCGAAAACCGCCTCACACTTTTCCGGGTCATGCTCTAATGGGGGAAAACCTTTCCATTGGCATCGATCGTCCGCTAGCATTCTTGCGAGGCGGACTCCTTGCATCGGACGTCGCGCGCTTCGCGATGCTGCCCGCAGCGTCGGCTTGGGCCATTATTCTCGCTCTCCCCTTCTTCGTCGGACCAATCGACGTCTGCACGGCTCGGCCGATCGGCCAGGATCTGGTGTCCCGCTATCTGGTCCCGCAATTGCTTTGGATCCTGATGGTGACCGCAATGATGGTGCCGCTCGCCGCGCCCCAGATAAAGATTCTGGCAGCGAGAAGCCCGACAGTTCGACGCAGCCGTTCGGTGTCGCTATTCCTCTTCGGTTTCCTGCTGCGGTGGATCTGCGTTGGTGTCGGGATCGCTGCAGCCAGCGATCTGATCGGATGGCCGCAATCCTCCAATCGTATGAGCGTATCGGTGCTCTATCTGGCCGCGGCAACGTGGCAGCTAACAGAATTCAAGAAACGCGCCCTCAACAGATGCCACCATATCGCACCGGCACGTGCGCTTGGACGGGCTGCCGACCGCGACGCGATGCGCAACGGATGGCTGCACGGCAGATATTGCGTATCATCTTGCCTGCTGACCATGCTGCCGGTGTCCACCTCCAAGTTGGGGCCGGTCGCGATGGCCACCGTGTTTGCATTGCTCTTGGCCGAGCGGGCGGATCACAGGCCAAAACTGGGGCTATCGGCTTTCGTCCTCTTCCTCCTGTGGATCAACGAGATGGTCTAAGTCCTATCGCTTCCGACCAGGTCCCCAAGCGAAGCTTTCGATCAGGTCGATCACTTCCCGCCGGGCTTTCCGATTGACAATCTTCAGAAAACGCGGTGACCAGCCGATCAGTTTCAGCGCCGCTGCCGCGGTCGGGACGAGCGGAACTGAAGAAGAAGCAGGCGATCGGAGTCTCGAGGGACTTTACGATGTCAGCCAGCCTGCTGCAGCCACCCTGTTTTTACCTGTCTCATATTTCTGGAGCTACTGAACGTGACACCCAGCCGTCCCGCGAGTTCGCGCCTTCGGAAGGCTCCATCCTCCGTTTTTCGGATTCTGGACGCCCGTGATCTATCTGGCGCTCGAGCGCACAACCGCCAGCTCGAACCTGCGCTGCCGCCGGAGGCCACGTCGACTGGATGCGGTTTCATCGCCGTTACTCCTGCTTTTTGTGCGAAGGCACTTCCGGCCATCGCAAAAGCGCATTGGGACCTCGGCCTTTCCCCAGCTTACTTTCATGGATCACATCGGCCACCATCCCCCGCCACGGCTACCGCTCGACGCAGGGATACAAGCTCATGAACGGCTCTTTCAAACACCGCGGCAGGGAAGCATCCCTCCTCGCAGCGATAGGCATCTGCCACCGCCACGACCCGGGCGCCAGGCATCTTGAATAGCAAAACTTCTGGAGTCGTCACATGCGGCATCTGACATTGCAGCTGGGATCGATGCATCGATGCAGCTCTGCGCATGTTCGCCCATCTGTGACCTCGCACCGGTCGAGTGGCGAACAAGCGAGCCAGGATCGACGCATGCATCGAGGAAATATGCTCGCGCATGGCAGCATGCGAAATGTCTCATCGCTATCACGACTCGCTCACTGCGTGCGACTACCGCGACGTCATCTGTGTTCAACCCATAATTGAGTATTATGGAACCCTAGGATTGGAAAGTTGGGGGATATCCGCATGCCCGATATCAAACAGGACAGGTTGAGAGATTACGTTTCCTTGCTCAAACGAGCCCATGGCGATCTCCAGCCGCACGTCCAGGAGGCTGCCGAAAGGCGTCGTGAAAGCGCATCGGGTCTTGAGGGGGTCGATCCGACAGTCCATGCGGAGGAAGCCGTTCGCCAGGTCGATCGTGGCGCTGATCTTTCATCCGAGCAAGCCTTTGGGCTTGAGGCGATAATCGATGCCGACATTCGGCCCGCGATCGACATCATCAATGGGACGTTCACCTCGACACATCCCCTATGGACCAAGCTGTCACAAGATCAGACCATCAAGATGCGGATCGAGAGAGTCATCCCGTCTGTTGGCCGCATCGGACTGCCCGGAAACAGGAGATATCCTTACGCTGGTACGGGATTCGTCGTCGGCAATGGTCTTCTGATGACAAATCGGCACGTTGCGGAAATTTTCTCCCGCGGCTTGGGCAGCCGGCTGATCGAATTTCTCCCTAACGCCAAAGCCGACGTGGATTTTCTCCGCGAACTGAACGGTCCGCCGAATCCCAAAACGCTGGCGGTCGAGAAAACAATAATGATCCATCCGTATTGGGATATGGCGATCCTCAAGGTCGATGGACTGGACCACGATCACCCAAAACTCGAGCTTTCGCTTCAGGATGCGCGGCAACTGCCTGAGGGACACGAGATCTTTGTGATCGGATATCCTGCCTTCGACCCGCGAAATCCCTCGGACGAGCAACAGGAGCTGTTTGACGGAAACTATGGCGTCAAACGGCTGCAACCTGGCGCACTGCATGGAAGAGTGGGCGCGGCAAGCTTCGGAAAGACGGTCCCCGCCGCAGCTCACGACTGTTCCACGCTGGGCGGAAATTCCGGAAGCGCCATGTTTGATCTCGGCACCGGGCAGGTGTTGGGTCTTCACTTCGGCGGCCAGTATCATCAGAAGAACTATGCGGTCCCCTCGTTCGAACTCTCGAGAGACACCCGCATCGTGGACGCTGGCGTGAAGTTCTTTGGAGACGGTGCCCGTGGAGGAACCGGTGACTGGGCAAGCTGGTGGGCAAGAGCTGATCAGACTGAAACAACAGCTGAGCCGTCCAAGCCGACTGCAGGTGCACCGGTTCAAAAGCCCGCCGCCCCGGTCGCGGCGGGCCAGGGTCCGCAGACGGGCGTGACGGATGGCTCGGTGAGGATTGAGGTACCTTTGATCATTACCGTCTCTCTTGGGCGCCCGGGCGAGGGAACGCGGGTGGAAGCGGCGCCCCCGCAAACCGAGGCGGTCGCAGACTTCACCGAAGCGATGCGCGAGCCGTTCAGGGACACGAGCTATGACAGCCGGACCGGATATTCTGCAAGCTTTCTCAACGAAAACATCGCAGGCGAAATCCCTCTGCAGATTCCGCTACCCGGCGCCGCCGACCCGACGGTTCTTGCCAAGAGCGATATCGGCGAGAACATTCTCAAATATGAGCACTTCTCGATTGCGATGCACGAGAAGCGACGGATCGCACTGTTCACGGCTTCCAATGTCGCCGCCACACCCGAGCTGAAGAAGCCGGAGCCCGGAAAGGACTATACAAGACGCGGATTGAGCGGGCTTGGTCCGAACGATCAGGAAAAATGGTTTTCAGATCCTCGCATCAATGCGCGGTTTCAACTTCCAGACGTCTTCTATAACAAGGACCGTCAGGCCTTCGACAAAGGACATATCGTGCGGCGGGAGGACGTCGCGTGGGGCAAGACGTACGACGAGCTCCGCCGCGCGAATGGTGACACATATCACGTCACGAACTGCTCGCCCCAAGTGAAAGAATTCAATAGATCAACGCTCGGAGACGCAAATTGGGGCGACCTTGAAAACAATGTCCTGTCGGAAGCGGCGAGCGAGCGGCTGTCGGTGTTTGCCGGGCCCGTGCTGACCGACGACGATCGGGTCTTCACCGGCGCAGGAGATCGAGGAACGGTGTTAAAGGCGCGCATTCCGGAGAAATTCTGGAAGGTCGTCGTCGTCCGAACCGACGAGGGTTGCGCAGCGTTCGGTTTCATCCTGGAACAGGATCTGTCGGACGTCGAGTGGGAGTTCACCCCCGCAGACGAGTTGGTGCCGTTCATGTATCCAATCTCCGACATCTCGGAGATGGCCGGCGTCAGATTTCCATCGATCATCTTAGAAAATGATCAGTATGCCACGACCCGCGGGGGCAATGTGGCGTTGCGCAGCGGCACCAAACGAAAGCGAAGGTCAAAACGCTCCTAAGGTGCTTAATGAATACTCTGTTGGTGGCCATTCTGACCATCTCGGGAGCTTTCATGGTTCTCGCCGGCACCGTTATGTTGGTGGCATTGGCGGTTCAGGCGCTGGCAGCCTCAGTGAAAGCGGCTCGAAGCACAGAGGCGGCCGCCGTTGATGCCGATGGCGTAGCCAAGGTGCTTAAGATGCTATCCAAGCTCCCACAGTGGTTCCTCGCCATACTGACAGGTAATTTTCAGCTGTGGCTTGCCCTGCGCACCTTCGCGGGGCAGTCATGGTGGCCATCCTGATCCGTCAACGTCTTTAGGTAAGCTCGATGGGCGACATACGAACCTTCCGGGACCACTTCCTGTCTCTGTATCAGTCCGCTGCGGCCGACTATGTGTCGCAGAAGGCCAAAGAGACGACAACAGAAGGCGCAGTCGAAGCGGACGATCCGCTGATGGAGGCGGTAAACGAGATTGCAGAGCTGAGATCAAAAAACGCAAGCGAGATTCCTGACACCGAGGAAGGGATCGCCGATATCCCGAGGATCTGTGCCAGCCTGGGACTGAGATACCTGGAAGCGCTGGTCAGCGGTGACGACGCGCGCGCTGCACGTATTCAAGAGCAGATGACTGGCGGCACATGCGACCTGAAATGGGCCTCGACGCTCTCCGAATACGCAGAATTCTTCGGCGCCAATGGCAGTAGAGGCAAGATCCCGTATGTCCGCGCGGCAGAAGTCGGTGCGCACACGATCCCGATTGCAGCGGGTGCGCGCATCGCCGTCTTCGGCGACTGGGGCACTGGCGCGCAGCCGGCACGCCGAATATTGACAAGGATCAGAGAGCAAAAACCCGATGTGCTGCTTCACCTCGGAGACATCTACTATTCCGGCACTCCTGCGGAATGCCAAGCGAACTTCGTCAATCTGATCCGATCGACGTTTGATCCTGCTATTCCGACCTTCACTCTGGCGGGCAATCACGACATGTATAGTGGTGGGCTAGGTTATTACGATCTCGCCAGGACGCTTAACGCGGGCGAGCAGGCGCAGAAAGCAAGCTTCTTCTGCCTGCGGTCCGCGGACGCCGCGTGGCAAATACTGGCTATGGATACCGGCCTGCACGACTATAGTCCGATTTCTGTGACAGACGCGCTCACGTTCGTCGAGGAAGACGAGCAGCAATGGCTAGAGCAGCGTGTCGCGGAATTTCCCGGAGAGACCATTCTGGTATCGCATCATCAGTTGTTCTCGGCATTTTCCCAGATCGGCAAGCCAAGAGGCGATGGGACCCTTCTGCCCTATAATCCGAACCTGCTCGCGCTCTTCGAACGTCTAAAGGCTAGAGGCAAAATCGCCGCATGGCTCTGGGGCCATGAACACAATCTCTGCGTTTACCAGGGCTATCTCGGCTTGGAGCGCGGGAGGTGCATTGGCCACGGCGCGATTCCGATCTTCGAAGAAGAGAAACCATACGATGTGCTCAAGGGCATCGCCGACCCGCCCGCGCTTGTTGCAGGGACACAGTTGAATGTGAGCGACGGCGCCTACGAACACGGCTTCGCCATGGTTGCGCTTGGGACGGGCGGAGGCAAGACCAAGGTGGAGTATTTCACCGAAAGCGGATTAAAGTACGCCGAGGAGCTCTAGGTGGTGTGGACACTTATCGCATCCATAGGACGATGGCAGCGAGAGTGACGACGGCACGGTAATTTCGAGCGGTCTTTTCGAAGCGGATTGCGACGCGGCGAAACTGCTTGAGTTTCGAGAAGCAGCATTCGACGAGATGGCGCTGGGCATAGAGATGCTTGTCGAGCGGATATTTGAGCGCCCGTGACGGGTTGTTGGGGATGACGGCAAGCGCCCCCTTGGCGGCGATGGCCTGGCGCAGGTGATCGGCGTCATAGGCGGTATCGGCCATGACGACCTCGGCGGGTAATCCCTCGATCAATGCGGCGGCTTGTGGGGCATCGCCCTTCTGACCTGCGGTAAGCGTGAACCGCACCGGACATCCCAAGCCGCGAACGGCCATATGTATCTTGGTACTCAGGCCCCCGCGCGAGCGGCCGAGCGCTTGATCTTCAGACCCCCTTTTTTCGCCCCAGCGGCGTGCTGATGCGCCCGGACGATGGTGGAATCGACGATCAGATACTCGAAGTCCGGATCATCGGACATCGCCTCGAAGATCCGCCACCAAACACCCTTGATGCTCCATCGACTGAAACGCCGAAACACGCTGTTCCAATCCCCGAACGCCTCCGGAAGATCACGCCAGGGAGAGCCCGTCCGCACGATCCACAGCACACCTTCCACGAACATCCGGTTGTCACGTCCGGTCGAACCCTTCTGGTCAGGCCGACCTATGATCAGCGGCGCCATCCGCTCCCACGCCGCGTCGCTTAAAACCAACCGGTCCATCACACCCAAGACTGCCTCCCAAAAAGCAGCCTTGAATCTGATTTGCTCCTAAAAGGGAATCCTTAGAGTCCACACCACCTAGCCGAGGTCTACAATCGCGTGTTCCATTCAACCATAACGCTGCCCGATGGTGGCGGCTCTGTATTGTCGGACGTCTTCACTGCCGCCAAGGAATGCCTCGACGCGACGGAAGGTATGAACTTCGAGAATAAAGTCGTCTTGTCGATAGCCACGCGAATTGCTGCGGAAAAATTCATGGCCGAACGAATAAAGGATGAGAAGCTGCTCGCTGGCATAACTTCGGCCCAAACCCCTAAGCTGCTCAGAGAGTACAAAAAGCAGTTCGAGACGGAAATCGCCAACATTGCGATCATTGAACGAGTGATGTTGATGACCCCGGAGAACATCCATTTGAACTCGTTCATGTATGAGCCCATCATCGACATGTCCGACGATCATCTTCGAAGGCTGTATCAGGAGGTTGAGACGCTCAGTTATGGCGGCTAGCTTTTGGCTTTCTCTTGGAGTGGCTGTGAAACGTCCGCCTTTTGCTCGAATGGTCGCGGGGGTTAGTTGCCCGCTTTCTTTCAACACGCGGCGTTCGGCCTGCTCGCAATAACTTCCATAGCCATATCTATTCCTGCCACGGAATCCACGCGACACAGTGCAAGGAGGTGCGCCCATGCGACAATCTCATCAAGCTGGCAGTGCACCGAACACTCCCCGGCGATACCAGCGAAGTTGAAGCGATCGGCAATGCCGAACTGGTTGGTAGACCGCCACTGAGGCGCCAGCATTCGCTGCCTCGGCAAGCCCTTAGACGCCCCTGGAGACACCCCCTGACGCCGTGTCCATGCCAGTGATCCAGGGGATAAAGCGCCGAATTAACTGCGATGCCAAGGCTTTACATCTTCCTTCCTCCGGGCCATTTCCAACACGACCGTCTACGAGCTAGCTCGTCGCCGTCCTCTGAGGCTCACCGCCTCATCGAAGCCAGCGTGGTCGCGCTGAAAGCCGCCGAGGGGACTCCATCGATCATAAGCTTCAGGTAGATGCAATAATTCGGTAGCTGCAATAGATCAATCTCATCAAATCGCCCCTGAAACTCCCGAGCAAGATATGGCGCATCCTCCGAGCCAACTCTGAACGAAATAATCGTTCCCGCATTTCCCAGCACCGCGTGGCGCACGTCTGGTTTAAGCTGATGAAGGTACTGGTGGGCGACGGTAAAGCCGAGCCGATACTTGCGAAGCTCGGAGAACATATTCGCCACGGCGAGCGTCGTAAAGTTTTGAAACTCGTCAACGTAGACAAAGAAGGGACGCCGTTCATACTCTGGCAGGTCGGCGCGACTAAACGCTGCAAGCCCGAGCGTAGTGACGAGTAATCCGCCCAGGAGCGACGAGCTGTCCTCACCGATTTGCCCTTTAGCCAGGTTCACCAATAGTACTTTGCCCCGATCCATGATTTGCCGCACGTGGAGATCATGCTGCGGAGCGGTTAGAAGTTTGTTGAGTATTGGATCTGAAAGGAAGGCGCCCACTTTGTTCTGGATCGGCGCCGTGCTGTCGGCACGGTAGCCGAACGAGAACCGCTCAAACTCTTTTATGAAGAACGTCCTGACCGTCTCATTCTTCAAGTGTCGCGCAATCTCGGCGCGGAACTTCCGGTCCGACAGGATGCGCAGCACGTCGTGCATCGTGGCGTGCGGTTGCTCCAGCAGCGCCATCAAAACATTGCGCAAAATGTGCTCCATGCGCACGCCCCATGCATCCGGCCACATTTTTTTGAATACTTCGATGAAGCCAGAAGCGGCGAGTGCGATCCGATCTTCACGGACATGCCGCAGGGGATTGTACCCATACGGCTGGGACGGATCGCACGCATTTAAGTAGATCACGTCTGACGCACGTCTCGTCGGAACTTGAGCCGCGACACGCTCCACCAAGTCGCCGTGAGGATCGATAAGAGCAAGTCCACAGCCCCGATCAATGTTCTGCAGCGCCATGGACTCGATTAACGTCGACTTTCCGGTACCCGTCTTACCGATGATGTAGATGTGCGAGAAGCGGTCTTCGTCCTTGATCCCAAAGGTGCAATCGTCGTTGCGGTAATCGGTGCGAGCGAAGCGTGTTACTCCGGGTGACATGCGCCACATATTTTCGCGCTCCGCGTGCACTTACAGAGAGGGTGTAACGCCTTCCCAGGTCACGTCGGGCTCGTGACCCACGAGCACGATTTCGCCTCTCCACTCAATTGGCGTTAGCCACGACAATCGTTGCAGATTTGATCTTTCACTTTCCGCCCTGCGATCCGGAACCTGCATGCGTGTCCGGGTTTCGGTGGCGAGGCGGAGGCATCGCGACGAGCGTCCATACGATCGATTGAGCATTTCTTCTAATTTCGCTCAGTAGTGGACGCTCGCTCCGCCTCGCGAACGAGCACCCGAATGGGTCGGGTGCTCGTAGCGAGGAGGACACGATGTCTAACATTTCTCTTGCCCAGAGAGTTCAAAAGCTGGTGACGCTTTGCGATCAGAGGGGCTTCCAAGACCTGGACGATCTTCTGTTGGCAGCTCTCCTGAAAGATGCGAGCCCGGCGATCTGCATGACGGAGGGGTGCAACAACACCGCCGACATGGAGCCCGACCAGGACCAGGGCTTCTGCGAAGCATGTGGTGGCAAGACGATCATCTCAGCACTTGTGCTGGCCGGCCTGATCCAGGAGGCCGACGATGTTGGTTCGTAACTACTATCACCGCGCGGAATTAAACCGCGAGTGGAGAGACGTGTGGTCCGCACAATGTGACGATGACCGTCCATACTGCGGCGCTCGCCACATGCCCTATAGGAGCAAGGACGCGGAGGAGCGCGATGATGAATAGTATCGCCCTTCTCAACGATGCCTTCCGGCACACCTTCTGTGGCGGCAAGGTAATGATGACAATCGGAGTCGCCGAGCTACCCGACTGCGTAAAGGCCGAGGCGCTCCGTCAGGTGGCGGATTTCTCCGGGTTTACAGAGGAGAACGATCCTCATGGCGAGCACGACTTCGGAAGCTTCGACCTGGTGGGTCGAAAGTTCTTCTGGAAGATCGACTACTACGACAGGAAGATGCAGCACGGCTCCGAAGATCCAAGCGACTCGGAAAGGACATTGCGTGTCCTCACGCTGATGCTGGCAAGCGAGTACTGAACAGAACAAGAAATGACCGCCTCCCGTCCAGACGCTGCGGAAGAATGCTCCAGCAGGACGAGCACCGTTGCGGGGAACATCGGAAGGCCTGCCGAACCCTCAGGGTTAAGCGCGCGATCAGTGCGGATTTGCCTCGGACACTGCTTGTCCAGCCCTCGCCACGGCGAGGGCTTTTTATGGATCCTGAATGGTGGTAAGTACGCTGCCCTAGCATTGGTTGCGTTCAGATAACATGACTCCGAGGCGCATTTGTCTAGCGCGCGCGATTCCGACCGGCGTTACTAGGATCCCGGGTATCGTATGTCCGAACACAAACGCGGAGCTTTGCTTACCATCGAGATGGCCTTCTCGGCTCTTACGCTATAGTTACCTCTCGCCAAAAAACTCGTTCAGCAAGTGCTGTTTGATCCTTGCGGCCTCACGCTCCCCCTGTGAGGCAAGCCAAAGGATGCGCTCCGCGATCTCCAGCGCAGAGCGTTGCCTCTGCTCGATGAACGTGGAGCTAGCAAGTACTTCATCGAGAACGTTGCGGAGCATCTGCACCGTAGCATTGTCGTAGGGCATGTCCGAATATCTATCCCGTCGAATCACTAAACAAAACTATTGCGCTCTTCCTCACCCCACCAGCAGCACTTTGTCGGACCGACGTTCACAACACGCTTTGATTGCGGATTTATGACATTTAGTGCCACGGTTGCGTAAGATGATACCGCAGCCGAAACGGCGACGCACCTCGGCGACTGCCCTCATGCGCTGGCGAAGGCCGGCATCATCCGCGCGGGCCGCCTTGTATATCATCGTCATGCGGCAATAGCCGATGGCTTTACACGCCCGCCCTTCGTCCATTCCGTAGACGTCCACGAGATGGGCGACAGCTTTCCGCTTGGCAGCGGAAGTCCGTCCCAGATTTCACGGGCGTCTCCTGTGGTCACGGCTCCGCGCCTGGCCATCGTTCCAGTCGGCGCGCAACATGTGCACATGCACAAACCTCCCAACAATGGTAGAGTCGAGATGCCAGCCGGCGATGATAATTCGCCGACGCCGTATGGTTCTTTGAAAATTCCCGACTGTTTCGGAGCCGATGCTGAGTTATTGACCACCGCTGAAGTGGCCGAACTACTGAGAATTTCCACTTCTAGCGTGCGACGCCTGCAACAGCGGCGACGCATCTCCTTCCTCAAAGTGGGCGGCAGCATTCGTTTCGCCAAGCACGACGTCATTTCGTATTTGGCGAGGCAGCGGACCGAAACAATCGATAAATAACGGATATGACAGTACGAATGATAAAAAACTCGTGGTGGGTCGATTTCACGGTCAACTCCACACGATATAGAAAACGTAGTCCTGAGAACACAAAGGCCGGTGCGCAGGCGTACGAAGCTACCTTGCGACAAAAGCTAGCACGTGGCGATTCGATAGATATCGGAGCGCTACGGTCGAAGGACCTGACCTTTGCCGAGTTCGCGGTGAAGTGGTTTGAGGACTATGTAAGACCGAACAACAAGTATTCTGAGCAACTGTCGAAGAAGTACATTCTATCTTCGTCTCTGCTCCCATTCTTTGGTCGCAAGCCGGTGGGACAAATTAAAGGGCATGACATCGAACGTTATAAAGCTCAGCAGGTCCGGCAAGGGTACACCAACAAGACGATCACGAATCGCCTGACGGTGCTCAACAAGTGCTTGCTCACCGCATATGAGTGGCTGGAGCTTGAGGAAGCGCCACCGAAGATCAAATGGCCAAAAAGGGCACTGCCCGAAATTGATTATCTTTCGCCCGAAGAGTGTGAGTCACTCCTTTCCCAGGCGAATGGCCTAGTGCGCGAACTGGTTCTGACGGCGCTGCGGACAGGTATGCGGCAAGGAGAGCTCAGGGGCCTTCAGTGGTCATCTCTCGATTGGCTCACGCGCACCGTTGCGGTGAGACATTCATACGATGATCGTGGGAAGACGCTCGTCACGCCAAAGAATAACCGCACGCGGCATATACCGCTCGACATTGATGTGTACACGATGCTTTACCGGCGTAAGAAGGATACCGGGTACGTGTTCCGAGGCTCGGAGGGTCGCCCGTTCACTAACTACCGAATGCACTACGCAATCCGCAAACTCTGTAGGAAGGTTGGGTTTAGAACCATCGGCTGGCACACGCTTCGCCATACGTTTGCTTCTCACCTCGCAATGCGCGGAGTGCCACTCCCGGCCATCAAAGAATTAATGGGACATTCCACCATAACGACAACTATGAGATACGCCCATGTGGCGCCGTCCACGCTCCGGACAGCCATCGAAATGCTGAACCCAAAGACAATGATGGCGACGGATTCTGGGCAACCCGTGGGCAACCGGTGGCAAGAGGTTCAAAGGAGCGTTGCGCGTCAAAAAAACGCTGCGGCTGAATACGCTTGATTCTAGCGACGAAATCTTAGCGTCGCACGGGAAACACAG